>JACONI010000012.1:12148-26190 GCA_014323825.1 Ekhidna sp.
AACCCCCCCCCCCCCGTTTATCACCAAAATATGCCTCCCTTGTAATTTTAATGCTATTCATCACATTCTACGGACAAGCGCAGACCGAACCTGAACCCAAACCCTTCATCACTACCTAGCAGACAACCTCTGACAACGAAACCATTACTATCCCTACAACAGGAGGAGGCTACAGCTACTCCGTAAACTGGGGAGAAGACGAACCTGCCGATAACAAAACCTACACCGGGGATGCCTCCCATCAATACGCCACGGCAGGAACCCACACCGTGACCATCAGCGGTACCTTCCCACGTATCCGTTTCGGGGAATTCGACGGTGTTTCAAGTTTCACAGCATCTGATGCGGCACAGCAGATACGCTCTATCGAAAAGTGGGGGGATAACCCATGGACTTCCATGAGCGATGCTTTTACGGGATGCGATAACCTGACCTTCAATGCAACTGATGTACCGGACCTTTCAAATGTGACGGATATGTCGGCCATGTTCGTAGGCGCTTCCTTCAACGGAGATCTCAGCAAATGGGATGTAAGCAAGGTGGCAAATATGTTCGCCATGTTTTCCGACAATAACTCCATGTCTTCCGAAAACTACGACAAACTTCTGATTGGATGGAGCACCTTAGACGAAGTGGCAGGCGAGACTAAAATCCCTGAAAACATCTCTTTTTGGGCACCAAGACATTACACTTGCAAAGGCGAAGCCGCAAGGAGCAAACTCATCAAGGATTACTCATGGTCTATCGCAGGGGATAGCAAACTGGCTGATGCCATTGATCCCACACCCGATGCAATGACCCTGCAAGCACTTACCGGCTGTGCACAAATCACTGAAAATGAACTCAATGCTGCCGCTCCCCCCGCCACAGACAACTGCCCGGGAACAACTGTTACGGTCACACATGATGTCACCAACTTCCCCATTACCTCCAACATCACCATCACGTGGACCTTCACCGATGAGGCAGGCAATACCGCTGCACAAACACAGACCGTGACCATAGGGGATACCGAGGCTCCGACAGTTACAGGCAGTCTGAACACCATTACCGCACAATGTCAGGTCACGGAAGCTGAAGTAAATGCCGCTGTACCCGCTGCCGGTTTGGATACCTGCCCGGGAGAGGTTACGGTCACGCACAATATCCCCGCCGATGCTTTCCCCATTACAGCCGACAGAACCATCACGTGGACACATACCGACGCAGCGGGGAATACTGCTACGCAAACGCAGGACGTGACCATAGAAGATAACATGCCCCCGAAAGTTACAGGGAGCTTAGCTCCGGTTACCGCACAATGCCCGATCACTGCGGAAACTGACCTGACCGAACCTGCTGCACCCACAGACAACTGTGGAGGGACGGTCAACGTGGCACTCAAAACCGGCACTAACTTCCCCATTCAGCCCGGCACCACTACTATCACTTGGGTATACACTGATGAGTCCGGCAATACGTCCGAGCAAACGCAGGACGTAACCATCGCCGACACCGAAGCACCGACAGTTACAGACTTGAACGCAATTACCGCAGCCTGTTCACTTGAGGAAAATGACCTGCCCATCCCCAAAGCCAATGACGTTTGCGACGGGGAGATCACGGCCACACACAATGTTGCTTCCTTTCCCATTACAGAAAACACCTCCATCACATGGACTTATAGAGATAAATCGGGCAATGAAGCCACCCAAACGCAGGCCGTGACGATTACCGCATGTCCGCCGGAAGAGAGCGAACTGCTGAGCACAGGGGACGATACGAAGGAAGCAGTGGTTTTTCCCAACCCTTCGGGGCGTTACGTAGAGGTGCAGTCTCCCGTGCAAAGCCCGATCCGCATCCTGAGCGTAGGAGGGGAGTTAATATTAGAAAGCACCACAAACACCAGGATAGATGCCGCCTCTCTGCAAAGCGGCCTGTACTTGATACAACTGCCGGACGGGCGTTTGCTGAAGTTTATAAAGCGATAAAAACTTCCTGGCTCACGGACACACTTTTTCGTATGCTGTATGTAAATGAGCATTTTTAAATTTTAAGTAACGGAAGCGATGAGCTGAAAGGAGGGTTAGCTACAATCGCATCAAACTCGGTTTTTTTAGCTGAGTTCCTTTCATTCAATACATCCCATTGATTCTTCAAATGTGTCACCATGAAATAGCTCAAATTCGGTATCCTTCATGCCGTGCAAAAGCATATTCATCCGGGCTGAATTATAGGTGGTAACGTTATTCTCTTGCCCGTAAATGTTACCATTATTATTCTTGATTCGTTTTCTAACGTTCAATAACAACGCTCCCGAACCACAAGCAAAATCCAATACGCTATTCAGTTTGTTTCTCTTTCCTGCTGCCGGTTTCTGGCTGTCTAAGGTAACAATCTCAGAAAGTGTGGTAAAGATTTGCTACAGGGTATAAAACTCTCCCGCTTTTTTACCTGAACCTGCCGTAAACTGACTAATCAGATATTCATAAGCATCTCCAAGTGTATCGGTGGAAAAATCAGCAATGCCTTCTGCAATCTTTTGTATGACGATGCAAAGCTTTTTGTTTCTTTCTTTTGGTGTTTTTACCGAGTTTTTCAGAGTTCAGGTTGATTTCTGAAAACAACCCATGGAAGGTATCCTCAAAGGATTCATTTTCTATGTAGCGAAAACCTTTCTCCAAGGTCTCCAACAGTTCATCATTTTGAGTACGGGCTAATTCAGTAATATTGCTCCATAAGTATTGGAGTTTGATGACATAATGTACCTTTCTCCGTATCTGTTCTTCAAACTCAGGTACGTCCGCTGCATTTGCTTTGTACCATTTTTCAAGCGTCAGGGACACTATGGCATCATATCTCTTACCTCATTACATGGTTACAATTCTGTTTAGTATGTCAAGTTCATTTTTGTTAAGGTAGTTTTTTGAAATGATTACATCTTGCTTTCTGACTTTGCGGCCTTTCCAAGTGGTTAAACCCATATTGTCTTTTGAGGCATCACTTCGTTGTGCAATTACTTCTGCTGCGGTATTTCCTGTGGCCGCAAAAATGAGTTTGTTCTGCACTATTTTAAAAAACTCTTGCGTTTCATCTGCTTTCGGTTCATAATCTACTGCAAGGGCATAGATGTAGGTTATTTTGCGGTAAAAGCGTTTTTCACTGGAGCGGATGTCTCTGATTTGCTCCAGTAATTCATCAAAATAGTCTTTCGGGTTTTTTAAGTGTTTCATTATCCAGCACAAAACCTTTAATGATCAGCTCTTTCAGTTGTTGAGTAGCCCAAATTCTAAAATGTGTCCCTCTGACGGAGTTTACACGATACCCCACTGAAATAATCATATCCAGATTGTAAAACTCTAGGTTCCGACTTACTCGCTGTCCACCTTCATTTTGAACTGTTGCAATTCGCCTGTTTCGTAAACATTTTTGACATGACGGGAGATACCACTTTTATCAATATCAAAGAGTGCTGCCATTTGATTGATGGTAAGCCAAATGGTTTCATCTTTTAAGAGTACATCTATTTTTACCTCTCCGTTTTCGTTGGTATAGAGTAGAAAGTCGTTTTGTTGTGGCGAGAGATTATCTATAATCATTAAAATCTAAAGTTATATTTATCAAGTCGCTTCTCAAAAATATATTCCCCAACATTTTTTAACTGCCCTGCTATTTCATATATCGCTGCCATTTGTCAGCACTATGATTTTTTTGACTTTAGGATTTCCTTGATTTATGTTGTTCTTTTTGTGTCATTGTAATGGTTTTTTATAGTAAAGTGATTTTCTAATGAAATAAATAACATGTTTATAATCAGGGTTTTAATAACTTAAAATAAATCAAAGTGATTTTCTAATGAAATAAAAGTCAAGCCCAAAAAGGCACATAGGATGCAAATTTTTTGGAGGAATTCTTAGGATCTGATAACTTTATTAATCCTGACTCTATAGTTTCCGATATAATTTTTGAAGCCATAGAAACACTATTCACTCCTATTTTGAATCTTTTCCTGACAGATTGATTATTTACCATTTGATTACTGACATAATGCAAGCAAGTGTGTTGATAGCAAGCTCTTGCTCTATCTTCACTACTCATTCTAGTTAGAGTGGTAGGAGCATATAGAATGACACGAGTATATCCTTCTCCTCGAATAAATTTAGGAGCAGGCAGTTGATATGCTTCTATGGCTGCTATGGCTCGATCTACACCACTTCCTCTTTCTTCACAAATGTCGAGTCTTCTCATTAAGGAAGCCAGACTTTCATTTCGTGATTTTGGAGCTGTATCTATAAATCTATTCGTATCAACCAATGGAGCCCCGGGATTAGTAATTTCAATTCTTTCCGAAAATATTTCTACCATGACACCGCTACCCGTGATTGAAAAATCTTGGTGTATCAAAGCATTGGCAGTAAACTCACGAATAGCCACTTCTGGATAGACTTTAACCTGTTTTCGAAGTGCTTGATCTATCATTTCGTTAGCGGGTAACTGATCCATGATGTAGTTTACCAGCCCTTCGAAGCCATTTGCATACCCTTTTACCCCTTCTCGTTCTTTTAAAGCATCTATACGACTTGTTTTATCATAAATAATTACTCTTACGGCTTTACGCTTAAGGGCTTTAAACTTCTTTAAGTCTTTGGCAAAAAGAATCGCTCCAATGTTAAGAATATCCCAATTTTTACTGGATTTTTTGATCAAGTCATCATTTTCCAATACTTCCAGGATTGCTTCTTTTGTACCGGGAAGTCGTTTTTCTTGTCGTGTGAAATATCCATCAAAATCCAGTAAATTTAGCACCTCATCATTCTCAGCATTGGGTTTAGCTATCTGAGCTTCAAAATTTATTCCTGAGGATAAGGCGATGAGTTGACTTACTTCTTGTTTGGATTGTTTGACAGTCTGACCTGCACTTCGTTTATAGGTTTTATAAATATCATTGCCTCGCAGAGATACAGGCTTATCATGGTATTCAGGGATTTTTATGAATAAAATGGCGTTGCCTTCATATTCTGAAATAGCATGATCTATGCCGATAGGTTGAGTTAAATTATTACGGGCAATGTTTCCTACCTTTTGAATAATGTCGTCCATTTCGGATTTTTCTAATGGTCTATGTTTTCCGTCATTGCCTATTCCATAAACCAAATAACCTCCATTTTCATGATTGGCAAAAGCAGCAATATGCTGTGCTATACGATCAGTTTTACCGGATAAGCCACTTTTCCAGTCTATTTCGTTTAGCTCCTGGGGGATGGGATTGAGGCTTTGCTTTAATAACTCTCGTGCTGTATTAATCCAATCATTCATACTCTATAAATCTTTTTCGGAAACAAACCCTTGCATCAGGCCTTTTTTATGTTATTCTTTTTGTGTCATAATGTTACTTTCCTCTGCTATTTCATATATCGCTGCCATTTGTCAGTACTATGATTTTTTTGACTTTGGGATTTCTTTTTGCCTTCAAAATTAGGGTCATCATTTAATCTTTCATCAATCATCGTGCAGACCTCTCCGGAAACAACTCCTGCATCAAGCCCTTTTTGTGGTCTTTGAGGTCTTTTAGCTCATCGATGTGGGCAGCTATCAGTTCGTCTAAGGATGAAGGCAGGCAACGATTTTTTGTTGTTCTTCTTTTGAAAATATTGGTAACAGAGTATCATAAACTATTTCGCTACTGATGTTTTTTACAATTCCTCCCGCAGCAAGTCTCTTATACTGATTTTGTATATAATTGTAATTTAGCAACTGTAATAGGAAGACCTTGTCAAAACTGTCTTCATATTCACGAAGTACAAACCAACCATCATATATACATCCTTCTATTTCCAGCTCATAAGTAGCTCCATAACTCATTGAGTTAGCAAGAATCAATTCGCCTTTTTTTACTTTTCCTGATTTTTTTGAACCTAAAACTGTTATTCTTTCTTCTACTTCCGAAATCTTAAAACCAGCAATGTTTTTGGTATCTCCGATTTTTATCCAATTAACTCCATTTTCATCTTTAGTCAAAAATTGACTTATCGGTCGTGGTGAGCTTCCTCTATATAATTTTATAAAATTTGAAAATTTATCCACCTCCCACTCCCCGTCCTCTTTAAACTTGGGGAAGCGCAATTTTGGGATTAATTTCTTTTGTTTACTCATGGGTCTGTATTTGGATTTTTAGAATGGTTTGATTTTAGGATTTTTTTATTAGAAGAGGCTGTTATCCTATCCTCCTTTAATCTTATGAGTCCTAATCCGGACAATTACTCATAAGCACTCAATCCTGAAATCTCTCGCACTTGAGCCTGCTTTTTTAATAGTGGTATCAGGTCATTCATTAAGGCCGTTTCGGCTTTGCTGCGTTGTTTCCAACCGAGTTTTAGAGGCTCCATAAGGTCGGTGAGTTTTATCCCCGTCAAAAATCATTCGACTTATGATCTGTTGTTTGCAAGCCATGCGTATGGGCAATAGCTGCCAGCTCTTTGTCGTACTTTTCTCCTTTAAAGGCTTCATAGCCTTGCTTCAACTCCTCTGCGGTCTGCCCGACACACCGATCCACCTGATAAAATTACTCGGTTGAGTGCTTCAAATTTGGTTTTGAAGTTCTGTTCAAGTGTTTTTCAATCTATAATATCGGGTTGGTGAATATACTTTAACGCTGTCATCTACCCGATCAGGTCTTTTTCTATTTGATATTCTGTAGTCATTAATTTTCCAATTTCAGGTTCCGAAGCAATGTCAATTGCTAAGGCAATCAAATACAATTTATTTGCTCTTTGCTTGGTTGATTCATTTGAACTCGGTTGCGATAGCCTTGCCTGACTGATTCCGGTTCGCCTTTGAAACCATTACCCTGTTTTACAGATTTTTTGGTTAAATACAATTCTAAAGAAGTCATAAATCTTTTGAATTTGTTGGAATAAATTTAACTCTTGAAAAGAAAAACCTTGCCCGAAATGGACAAGGTTCTAAAGTGTTTGCTACACAAAGCAGGATAATGTGGGATATACCGGATTCGAACCAGTGACCCCTGCCCTGTCAAGGCAGTGCTCTGAACCAACTGAGCTAATATCCCCTATTTTTTCAAAAGTAAGGATTCTTCAAAAGAAAAATCCCAGATAAAAAGACGGCAGCGTTCCGTCATCGCTGAATCCGTAGTTGAAGTTCAGTACAAACATATTGACCGGACTGAGCCATACTCCGAAGCCTTTTCCGGTATGCCATGTATCAGAATCTTCATTATCAATCCATACTCTGCCTACATCATGAAAGCCCAAGATCCCAAACTGGCCTGGGAAAATGTAGCTTCTGAAAGAAAACAGCTTGATCCTCACATCCAGGTTATGATAGAAGAACGTCTCACCGTGAAAGCGATTTCGCCTAAACCCGCGAAGGTTTTCACGACCTCCCAAAACATTCGCATTGAAAAATTCAAAATCCCCAACATTATGAGCAACGCCCAGCCTATTAGCAAAGACGATACTGGAAGGCAGCTTTGTACCCAGATAAAAAGACCAGTCTGCACTAAGCCTCGTGAAACTTTGAGAGAGATCAGTCATCGCTTCGAAGTGTTCAACGTTAGCTGATGCAGTCATGCCGGACTGAGGCATGATTTTATTGGTGCGCGTGTCCACATCCGCACCAATTCTTCCCTTTAAATAATTATTCGTATTGAAAAGGTAATTGTCCGTACCATCATTATCAATGAATTCATTTACAATAAATCTGTTTTCATTTCTATTTACTTTAACTGATCGGTAGCCTCCGCCAATGGTAAGGTTTCCTAATGCTCCTATGTTTTTTACCAGATCAAGATCTGTTTCTATTCGTTCCAGCTGGTATCTGTAGTAATCAATATCATTATCATCCGAACCTCTGAATTGTCCTTCACGAAATGCTGTCGTATTCCCCAGCCCAAAGAAGTTATTCACTCCGAAGGGTTGTTCCAATGCTATTTGAGGTTTTAAATCCCACTTTCCGAAAACATCTGTAAATGTCGCTTTGTAGTTAATCGCAAATGCGTCTGTTGCCAAGGCACTCACGGCTGAGAAGGAATGATTTGATGCAAAAGGCTTTTTTCTCCAGGCATGTTTAGTAAATGCAAAGCCTCCGCCAATTGCTAAACCTTCATCGGGGTTTGTAGCTATTAATACAAGCGGGAACAGCACATCATATTCAAAGGCTTTTCGATCATATCGGTTGATCTCAGGGTTAGTGCTTAGCCTGAGTATCCCTCTGTCATTCCCTTCCACTTTTGTGCTTTTCACCCGGTCGTAGACTTTCACTTTTTTAAGTTTCTCATCTCCATTTCCATTGATGATCAAGTCCTTATCCGTACCTCCAATAATCCTGATTTTAACGCCGGGATTGGGATTTCCTTTCACTTCAAAGATATCCTCTCCATCAAATCCATAAAGTCTTACCTCCCTGGTTTCATCGGATCGGAATATTCTTTCATAAATAACCTGTTTCAACTCTCCGTCTTTTTTGCGTTTTCTGACGGTGACCTTTGTTTCTGCTTCATTCAGGTGTTCGACTAGGAAGTATTCATGCTTATCCGAGCCTGTCACTTCAACTTCTTTTGAGAGGTATAAATACAACTCTCGGGCATATCGGGGCATGTCCGATCTTCTTGCTTTCAGGCCTGTTCTAATTCTATCTGCCGTCAGCTGTTGAATTTCGTCCGGCCATTGGGCGATCGCATTTTCGATAACTTCATCAGTGAGGTTCTTTTGTAGGAATTCAATCTCATTTTCCCAATCTGACCATTCCGGTTCGTTCATGAAGGTGCGGTCAAAGAATCGTGCATTCTGACTAATCCCGGGAGCCCACCGCACCTCTTCATCAAATCCCTCGATCTTAGGTATACCCCATTTTCTTGAAGTAAGCGAAGGGATAATTCCTTCATTGATAAAAAAGACCTGGTCTCGATCTCGTGGGATGGGTCGATAAATTTTCCCTCCTTTTTTATCAAACTGAGCCCAGCGCCATTGATCGTCGTGGCGATCCCAGTCTCCGATCCACATGTCAAAGAGCCGGTTCCTGACCACAAAGTTTTGGTCTACTTCTACGTCATTGTCTTCTTTGAGGTTTTCAATGACCGTAAGTGTGCCATCTACATCTTCCCCCCCTCCAAAGAATGGATCACTTGCTGCTGCTTCATTTGGTCTTTCTTCATAAAGTGCCAGCATCCCTTCAAAAGTGCTTTGGAACTGTCCAAACCTAGGGTCGCTCGGAATAAACACAGGCTTTGGGTTTGTATGATAAATACCTACCGGCTCCGCCAGATAAGGTACGATAAAAGCAGCATACGGATGTGAGGCAGAGATTTGATCTTCTACAATGTCTTGGGCAAAGGTTTTTCTTAGTGCCGGAGGTATGGCATTCTCGGGGTACTTTTCAATGGAGCGAAGCACATATTCTTTGTCATTTTCTGCCTTCATCCTCAATGATTTCGTTTGCATACCGCCTCCCTTTTTCACCACCTCAAGACCGCCCCTTTCTTTTCCTATGTTGAATACCTCTACCTCTACAGGCTGACTCCAGACATCTCTATAGTTTTTGCCTAACCAGATATTTCTTCCCTTTTTGCCTTGATATTTTCTGCTCGCCACAACTGTGACGGTGCTGTCCGAAAAATCCAGTGATGTGATATTTTCATTCGGGTCAAAAAGTTCCTTCTTGTACAATTCCTGTTCATATAGAAGTCCGTTTTCTTTGCCCCAGAATTTAACGGAAGCTCTTCCCTCATCTGTCAGGTCCAGAATGGCAAAGCCATTTTCACTCTTGGAGAATTTACTTCCCTTTCCATTTCTTACATGAGTTGTCTTTGAGCCTGATCCACTCACAATAAAGTGATGGCCTTCCTTTTCAATAAGTTGAAGTGAGTGTTCATGGCCTGCCGCATAGATCACATGTTCTGCTTCATCCATACCGGAGAGGATTTGTTTCATGATCGCCTTATACTTCGGATGAGTGTTATCCTGAATGCCGCCAATAGTCTTTCTGAACAATGGCTGGATACTTCCTAAAACAGGGAGAGGGAGCAACTGCTGTTTAAAGTTGAAGTTTCCGTTGTGCTCGCCGTAAGTGAACATAGGATGATGAGCGGCTATGAGGATATGCTTCCCTTTGTTTCTTTTGACTACCTCGGTTATCTCTTGCAATGCCTCAATAGTGGATTTATTAGGGCATTCACTTTGTTCGTCCGGTTTGTCCCAAGGATGAAGGAAGTATTGGGTATTGACGATAATGGTCGTGAATTTGTCATTGATTGGTACTTCAACGGGACCCGGGCATCCTCCGACAGGTAAAAATACGTCTTCACCCTCGAAATATGCTTTTATGAACTTCTCCATATTGAGAACTCTTGCATAGCCGTCTCTTTCCCCTTTTGCCCAGTCATGGTTTCCCGGGATGATAAACGCTTTGCCCCGAAAGGTCTTCATAATCTCAAGCTGAGGTACCAGCTTTTCTTCCATCACCGTTCTCTCAGGGTCTTCTCTATCAGGTAGTCCTTTAGGATAGAGATTGTCTCCCAAAAAAATGAGCACGTCTTCTTCAGACGCATCCCGAATCTTCTCTTTAAGGAGTTCAAATGTTTTATCGGGGGTTTGGGGTTCCCCCGCATCTCCTATCAGAAATACTTTTTGAGGAAAAAGTAGTATTGGTAATATAAATAATAGTATAGTTAAATTTTTTCTCATCTTGCATTCATTTTGAATTTTAAAATATATCCCCGATCTCCTTCTCCCTCGCTGCTGATAAACATATCTCCGTTTGAAGCAAAGGTAATTCCTTCCGGTTGACCTAAAACTCCGGGAGCAATGGGGTAGGAAGCCTGAATTTCACCGTCTCTGTCGGTAATCAAAACCATTTTTCCAACAGAAGAAAGTATGTAATAATTTTTTGAAATCGGATGAAGAGCAATCGCAGAAGGCTTGAATTTTATTCGATCCCGGTCATAATCATGATCAGTGTGCGACTCCCAAAACTTTTCCAATTCCTTGAGACCAATTGTAAAAAGAGGCTTTTTCTTCAATTTCTTTTTTTCTAAATCAAAGGCATAAAATGCTCTGCCGTCAAGGTCCTTATCGTCAATTTCGGGTTTCTCCTTACAGGCAATAAGTAACCATCTTCTCTCGGGGTCGTAGCCTAATCCTTCCGTATCATTCTTTTTACTCAAGTCCGTTTCAATCTTTTCCGGCCGGGCCTTTTTATCAACTGTGTATTTTATTTTGAAAAGATCTCCATCACTTCTTAACACATAAAGGTGATCATCAACCGGTTCCACTCCTTCAAAATCATCACCGCGATAGAAGGTAATTGAATGAATGATATCCTCTTTTTCAAGGCTGTATTCAAAAACTTTACCTGTTTCATCATCCACAGCAAATAGAATATTACCTTCCTTCCATCCAATTCCGGAAATCTCTTCCAAAATATACGGTAAAAAATATTTTTTTTCAGGCTGCTTCAATTCATAATAATAATCTTGGTTATCTATCATTAAAAACAGATCATCGGCTCGCTGACGATAGTTCGGATTTCCACATGAACACACCGAAAAAAGGCCAATGGGAAACAATAAAAATATAGATATTCTTTTTATGATACGCATATTGGTTATCAAATATAGTGTTTAAATATATATTGGTAAATACTATTTTGGTCAATTTTAGTTAATTTCATTTATTTGTAATAATGTTCGTAGAGACTTCATTGATTAAAAAGGTAAAAAATCACGTGATAAAGGTACTATCTAACGGGCTTTCCGGAGACCTGACCTATCACTCCACCCATCACACCCTGGATGTCGTTGAATCTGCAAATGAAATCGCATCAAAGCAAAATTTCAGTAAAGAGGAAATAGAAATATTAAATATTGCTGCGTGGTTCCATGATATAGGATACATAAAAGGGAATGAAAATCATGAAGAGGAGGGAGCTAAGATCGCAGAAGAATACCTTCTTAAAAATGAGTGTTCAACGGACAAAATAAACCGAGTTGTAAACTGCATTCTTGCCACCAAAATGCCTCAAAGGCCGAAAAACAATCTGGAGAAAACACTTTGCGATGCTGATCTAATGCACCTTGCGGACAGTGATTATTTCAATAAAGCAGTACTTTTGCAAAAAGAAATAGAGAAGACTAAATCCTGCAAAATTCCGGAGAAGCAGTGGTTAGAAATGAATGAGGAATTTCTAAATAATCATTGTTTTTTCACTAATTATGCAAAGAGGAGATATGAGCCTAGAGTCAAAAAAAACCTGAAAAAAGTAAAAGAACGCCTCAAAAAATGGCAGAAGAAGAAGTAAAGAAACTCGAAGAAGAAATTACCAAACTAAAAGAGAAGGTAAAAAAGGTAAAGGAACTTAAACCGGACAGAGGGATTGAGACGATGTTCCGTACAACTTCCAAAAATCACATGTCACTGAGTGCTATTGCCGACAGTAAGGCTAACATCATGATCTCCATTAATTCCATCATCCTGTCAGTGATAATTTCCGTGCTTATCAGAAGGTTGGAGGAGTATCCTCAAATGACCATTCCTGTAATGATGCTTACCATCGTTTGTCTTATTACCATTGTCTTCGCTGTACTTGCAACCCGACCAAATGTCTCTAAAGGAAAATTTGAAAGATTAGATATTCTTAATAAAGAAACGAATCTTTTATTCTTTGGTAATTTTCACAGAATGAGTATTAAAGATTATCAGTGGGCAATGAGGGAAATGCTTCAGGACGCAGATTACCTTTATGGGAGCATGATCAAAGATATTTACTTCCTGGGTGCAGTATTAGGAAAGAAATACAGATTGCTTCGAATAAGCTACACCATCTTCATGTATGGTTTTGTACTCTCTATTTTAGGGTTCATTGTTGTGAAACTTTTCTTTAAGCCACTTCACCCATACTGATTTCTTTAAGTAACTCAAGCTGAGTTCTGATGTGGCAGGGTGGTAAGTCCACTCCGGATTCCCGGGAAGTTTTTTATCGCTTCACAAACTTCAGCAAACGCCCGTCCGGCAGTTGGACGAGGTACAGGCCGCTTTGCAGGGAAGCTGCGTCTATCTTTGTGTTTGTGGTACTTTCCAGCACTAACTCCCCGCCTACACTCAGAATGCGAACCGGGCTTTCCACGGGAGACTGCACTTCCACGTAACGCCCCGAAGGATTGGGGAAGACCACTGCTTCCTTCGTATCGTCTGCCGCACTCAGCACGCATGCGGTAATCGTCACGGCCTGTGTTTGGGTGGCTTCATTGCCCGATTTATCTCTATACGTCCACGTGATGGCGGCGTTCGCTGTGATCGGGAAGGATACATCTGTGGTGGCGGTGATCTCCCCGTCGCAAGCATCATTGGCTGTGGGTTCGGGCAGGTCATCCTCCGCCAGCGAACACCGTGCGGTAATGGCATCCAAGGTGCCTGTAACTGTCGGTGCCTCGGTGTCGGCGATGGTCACTTCCTGCGTTTGCGTGGCTGTGTTGCTGCCGTCGGTGTAGGTCCACGTGATGGTGGTGCTCGTTGTAATCGGGAAGGTGACATCAGGTGCAGCCGTAATGGTATTTCCAGCACAATTTGTGGCGGTGGGAGCATTCAGGGAAGCGACCTCACACTGTTCGTTAATTGGAAGCAATGGATTTACAACGGGTAACAGCACATCAGCACTCACGACCACCTTTTGCGTTTGCGTGACGGTGTTTCCCGCTGCATCTTCATACGTCCATGTGATGGTTCTGCTGTCCATAATGGGGAATGCATCTGTTTCTGCCGTAAGCGTTCCGTCGCAATTGTCCATGGCGGTGGGAGCGTTCAGGTCAGCCCTACTGACTTGTGAACAGGCTGAAAACGGCATCAGGTTCTCTTTATCAGGCACCGGATTCTTAGTGTCGTCTATGATTACTTCCTGCGTTTGCTCGGATGTATTGCCTGCCTCATCGGTGAAGGTCCAGGTGATGGTGATGTCAGAGGTGATGGGGAAATCGGTGATATTGTGCGAGCCCATGATGGAACCATCGCAATTGTCCGTAGCGGTGGGTGCTTTCAGGTTCAGGTCATCTCCGG
>JACONI010000013.1 GCA_014323825.1 Ekhidna sp.
CGCAGGCCAGGCATAACACCAGGCCGGCTAAAACCCGCCTGAGGCTGCTGGAGAACTGTTTTGTTTTGTTTTGTTTTGTTTTGTTTTGTTTTGTTTTGTTTTGTTTTGTTTTGTTTTGTTTTGTTTTGTTTTGTTTTGTTTTGTTTTGTTTTGTTTTGTTTTGTTTTGTTTTGTGCTTCCGTGATAATTTAATGCGCTTTCCATCTTCATTTAATTTTAAAATTTAATACATCAAAATTAAGACTAATTATTGATTATATTGCTAAATAAGTTAATTTTTTTTTTATTTGCGGTTTGCTAACCAAGTTCAGATTGCTTTATTAACTGCTAATCACCCGATAAATGTTGTTGAGTTTATTTTCCGGAAAGAACGAGGGACTCCTATTTGGAGTGTTCGGTGCAATTATTGTAATCTTCCTGATTGTTGATTTAGGTGTATTTCATAAAAAACATCATAAGATTTCCCAAAAAGAAGCACTTAAACAATCTATTTTCTGGGTGCTTGTTTCGGTTAGTTACGGATTTCTGATTTATTTCTATGGTGAAGGTTCACAGGCAACGCTTGAGTTTTTCTCCGCTTATATCACCGAAAAGGCACTCTCTGTTGATAACATTTTTGTCATTCTCTTAATTCTCCGCTATTTCAATGTAAAGGAAGAATACTATCACAATGTCTTGTTTTGGGGAATTCTCGGAGCCATTGTATTCAGAGCTATTTTCATATTCGTTGGGGCACTTCTCATTTCCCAGTTTCACTGGATACTTTATATATTCGGTGTCTTCCTTGTGTATTCGGGGATTAAGCTTTTTAGTGAAGATGAGGATGTAGAACTGGAACCTGAAAAAAATCCTCTTCTTCGGGCCGTAAAGAAGGTCCTTCCAATGACTACTGACGATAAAGGAGGCCGGTTTTGGTTCAGAGCGGATGGAAAACTTCTTTTCACTCCCTTATTTCTTGTGATTATTCTTATTGAATCAACAGATTTGATTTTTGCTGTGGACAGTATTCCGGCAGCCTTTGCAATTACACGAAATGAATTTGTCATTTATACGTCCAACATCTTTGCAGTAATGGGATTGAGGGCGATGTTTTTTTTATTGGCAAACGTGCT
This sequence comes from Ekhidna sp., assembly GCA_014323825.1. GTDB lineage: Bacteria > Bacteroidota > Bacteroidia > Cytophagales > Cyclobacteriaceae > Ekhidna. Next base: position 1,113 of record JACONI010000013.1, read on the forward strand.
GGACAAATTCTATTTGCTTCAAAAAGGGCTCTCTGTTGTGCTTATATTTATAGGCGCTAAAATGCTGGCAGAGATATTCCACTTAAAGGTTTCGATATTCCTTTCCTTTGGAATTATCATCGGGGCACTTATATTGGCTATTGTTCTTTCTCTGCTATTTCCAAAAGAAGAGGGTAAAAAATCGAATATTGAGACGGCTGAGGAATAGCAATTTATTCTTCCAAATCTTTTACAGCATCCATGACCTTATCTCGGAGCGAATTTTTGTACTTCCGAAGCTTCTCAGCTATCCGATCATCTGTGCTTCCAATAATCTCCGCAGCAAGAATACCGGCATTTTTAGCTCCGTCCAAAGCCACCGCAGCTACCGGAATTCCACCTGGCATTTGCAAAATAGATAAGACGGAATCCCACCCGTCCATGGAGTTCTTTGATTTTATGGGTACGCCAATGACCGGAAGTGTTGTAATTGAGGCTACCATCCCCGGTAGATGTGCAGCACCCCCTGCCCCGGCAATGATCACGTTCAACCCATCGGATCTTGCGTTTTCTGCATATTCAATCATACGATAGGGGGTTCGATGAGCGGAAACGATCGTGAGTTCATACTTAACTCCTAATTCATCTAAAATATCAGCCGCTTCCTGCATAATCGGAAGGTCTGATTTGCTGCCCATTATGATGCCTGCTTTTGATTCCATTTATGCTGTTACTTTAAGGGTGTCTTTTACTTTTCTTGCTTTTTCTTCAAGTGTCCCAATGCTGTCATCCGTAATGGTAACATGCCCCATCTTTCGGAAAGGTTTCGTCAGTTTCTTGCCATAAAGATGGATATATACTCCCTTCATGGACAGACACTCTTTCATTCCTTCGTATTTTGCACTTCCCGTGAAACCCTCTTCGCCGAGAAGATTTACCATGGCTGCGGGAGTGATAAGATCAACGGTACCCAAAGGCATGTCTAAAATAGCTCTTAAATGCTGCTCAAATTGAGAGGTGTGGTTCGCTTCAATGGTGTGATGTCCTGAATTGTGAGTTCTGGGAGCTGCTTCATTTACCAGGATTTCTCCATCTTTTGTAAGAAACATTTCCACCGCCAGGAGCCCAATCATATCTAATTTCCGAATCACATCCTTTGCTACATCATAAGCCTTCTTTTCAATATCTATCGGGATTCGAGCCGGAGCAAGAAGGAACTCCACCAGGTTTTGTACCGGATGGTAAGAAAGTTCTACAACCGGAAAGCAGGATATCTCCCCTCTTTTGTTTCTGGCTACTATCACACTCAACTCCTTCTCAAAGTCAACGAATGATTCAAGAAGACTTGGTTTTTCAAAGGCCTTTTCGAGATCCTCTTCTTTTTTCAGTATTTGTACTCCTCTCCCGTCATAGCCTTCTTTTCCTAATTTATTAACCGCCGGAAGCATGGAAGCACAGGCTTTAACTTCATCCTTTGTATCCGTAAGGACAAAATCAGCCGTCGGGATGCTGCCGGCTTTATAAAATGTCTTTTGTTTCCGCTTATCCTGAATGAGTTCAATAACTCCGGGCTGCGGATATACTTTTTTTCCTTCACTTTCAAGTCTTTTTAGGGCTGCCACGCTTACATTTTCAATCTCAATGGTGATAAGATCAAAGGCCTGACCCCAATGGTAAACCTGCTCCTCATCCGTTAAGCTGCCAACTTGAAAATGCTCTACTAGGTGAGCACAAGGTGCATTTGGATCCGGATCGAGAATAGAGATATCCAGATTATAATTTATAGCCGATTGGATCATCATACGGCCTAACTGGCCTCCACCTAAAACGCCGATTTTTAAATCGTTGATACCTTTTGACATGAAGGCAAAGATAACTTAACTCCCCTACGTACTAAAACGGCTATCTGATATTTCAGGAGCATTGAGCCGGCGTTAGTAATTAATTGAATAAAGACTAATCATCAATAAAAATTTAAAAAGAATAATACCATTATTTATGAGATAAGACTTATCCGAATATAATGAATCAGTAAATTATTTATGGTTTGAAATTTGAAATTTCAAGTAAGATACATCCTTAAAAAAAGAAGGAATTTAAAATTATCGTCAGATGAATTATAAATCTTACAAAAATGAATTAATTAGGTTAAAAAAATAACCTGTAAATATCATTTTTACAATTATCATTATATTTTTGCCTGTAAATTAGGCATAAAAAACGATAAATTTCAAAAATTTTGCTTATTATGGATTATTTTAAATATAAAGTAAAGAGTTATTATGAAAGTATATGAGACGATTAAACTAGTTAAACTGAGTCAAGATGCTGTGGCAGTGGATACCGTAGCAATGACTCGGGAATTCACAACCTCTATCATGGAAAGTCCATTGGGAGGGGAGCAGGTTGCTACCGACATGCTTGCACAGCTAGGTAATAATATGCTAACTATTAACAATGTTTGGATGATGGTAGCCACAGCACTTGTCTTTATTATGCACTTGGGATTTGCAGGTGTTGAGGCAGGGTTCGGACAGTCAAAAAACACCGTAAACATCTTATTTAAAAACACACTCACACCAATCATTGGAATTCTTACTTATGCAATCATTGGTTTTAATCTGATGTATCCCGGCTTTGATGTTCCAGGATGGTTTGGCTTTGCCGGATTGGGGTTGGAAAGCTCTGTCGCTGCCGATAACTCGGTGGATTATGCAGGTGGAGGATATACTTACTGGACCGACTTCTTGTTTCAAGCAATGTTTGCTGCTACTGCATCAACAATTGTTTCCGGGGCCGTAGCCGAAAGGATGAAGTTAAATGCTTATCTGATATTTACCGTTCTATTTGTAGGACTTACATATCCGATAATTGGCAGTTGGAAGTGGGGAGGAGGAGCACTTGACGATTGGGGATTTTATGACTTTGCCGGGTCTACTTTAGTGCACTCTGTCGGAGGATGGGGTGCCCTTGCAGGAATTATCATCCTCGGCCCACGATTAGGAAAGTATATTGATGGCAAGGTAGTAGATAAGCCGGGTTCCAGTGTTCCGCTTGCAGTGATTGGCGTATTCTTACTCTGGCTTGGATGGTTTGGATTTAATGGAGGGTCTGTATTATCAGCCGATCCAGGCCTGGTTTCTTTCGTTTTAGTTACTACTTCTCTGGCTGCCTGCGCCGGAGGGCTTGGAGGGTATGTCACAGGATATTTTATATTTAAAAGACTGGATCTCGGCATGGTGCTTAATGGTATACTGGCAGGACTTGTAGGTATTACCGCGGGGGCAGATGTCATTGAGCCGCTCAATGCCGTTATCGTTGGCCTAGCTGCCGGAGTATTGGTAGTGTTATCTGCAATTACACTTGATAGGTTAAAACTTGATGACGTAGTTGGTGCTGTTTCGGTACACTTAGTATGTGGAATCTGGGGAACACTGGCGGTGGGTATATTCTCCATTGATCCCGCCCATTCTTTTATCATTCAACTTAAAGGAGTGTTAATCTGCGGTATCGCTGCTTTTGCATGCGCTTTTATCATTTTCACCATTTTAAAACTCACACTGGGTATTAGAGTAAGTGAAGAGCATGAAATGAAAGGTCTTGATAGCCATGAACATGGTATTAGAGGTTACACTATTACAACAGAATAATCAAAAAAATTAGGCCCCTCCGTCAGCGATTTGGAACTCAAGACGGAGAGACCATTCCATTTATTAAACTTTAAAAAGTCTAAATCATGAAAACAAATACAAAACTAATTATTAATACGGCTTTAACAGCCATAATCATGTTTGTATTCCAAGGAATTACACTCGCTCAGGAAAAGGAGGAGTTATCAGTACCATTGGAAATCTCAGGTTCCGTGGACGTTTATTACAGATCTAACCTGAACGCATCTAACGATGCAGATGAGGGAACTCAGGCTCCAACCTCTTCATTTGCCAATTTGCCGGGATTTTCACTGGGAATGGCTAATTTGGTTTTATCAAAAAGTGGTGAAAAAGTTGGCTTTATAGCTGACATTGTCTTAGGACCTAGAGGTAATGATGCCGTTTTTGGTTCTACGGAGGGGTCTTCTCCGATTGTAAATCAGTTGTATACCCACTGGAGCGTGAGCAGAAGTACAACCTTAACCATAGGTAATTTTAATACCTTCCTGGGATATGAGGTAATATCTCCTACCGGTAACTATCACTACTCAACGTCCTATATGTTTTCCTACGGGCCCTTTTCCCACACCGGAGTTAAAGCCGACTTTACTTTTGGAAATTTTTCCTTAATGACTGCCATCATGAATACAACGGACGCTACTGAATTTAGCCCGGATGGAAAGTATTTTAGTGGTATTCAATTAGGATATAAGGAAACATTTTTGAATTTCTTATTCGATGATAACTTCTTTCAGGCAGATTTAACTGCGGGCTGGGAGCTATCGGAGATATTTTATCTTGGAGTTAATGCGACCACGGCTTCTGACAACTTCTACGGAGGAGCATTATACCTTCAAAATGCGTTCTCTGATGATTTTTCACTGGGTTTAAGGGGGGAGTATTTTTCTGATGAAGGAGTCGCCGCTTTAGGATTTGATACGAATGAAGATGGAGTACCTAACGTATTTGCAAAGAATGTGATTGATCTGACACTCTCTGCAAATTATTCTGTCGGGGATTTGACCTTCATCCCCGAATTAAGAGTAGATATGTATAATGAAGATGTGATAATGCCAAAAACAGGAGAATCACTGCAAAGTTCAATCTCATCCTTTGTGCTGGCCGCTGTTTATTCGTTTTAATGATTAAAATTTTTGATATTGTTACTTTAATCATACTTATATGACATTATGCAATGATAATTGTTTTTATTTAAAGAGGAAGATCAGCACTATGCTAAGAAACTTTTGGGAAGTTTCAAACTTCCCAAAAGTTCCTAAGTAAAGTGAGTTCGGTGTAATTATATTTTTCTAAGGGGTAATATTAGTTGTTTAGTATGCCGAAACTTCATTTTGAGAGATCACTCTTTCTCGGAAAAGTTATAGGCTATCCATGTAGAGAAAATGTTATTGAAGAAGTTTACCTGACTTCTGTGTCCGGAGTGAACTGCCTGAAAAATGGAATTATAAAAAACCATGATATTGGCTGATTGAGTTTCTCCTATAAGCCTATCAACAAGGAAATCATGCCTTGTCTGTAAAATGATCGTCCAAACTGTGCAGCTGTCGGAATTATTCGAATAGTAGTTTTACTAACCGTCAGGTCAACTCTTACTCCAACTTCAAAACCGGTCTTAAATTCATCAATGGACTCTGACTCAAAAGCAGGATCTCCTGATTGCAGCCCCAATAAAAAACTTACGAAGGGGCTGCCATAAGGTGCTATTTTAACTTTTTTGTTTGCAATTACTTCATAAGACACTTTGGGTGAAAAACTGATGATATTGAGATAGAGCGGCTCAAACGTCCTGTCATTAGCGGAAAACAAAAAACTTACATGAAGACCGGGGTGCATCTTCCATCTCGTTGATTTGGAGAGGTTAAAATCTTTTTCCAGTAACAAGGCAAATCCGGCGGCATCATCTAAGGCCTTTTCGCTTAACTGCGTATCAGAAAATCCCACACCGGCAAGAACCTGTGCACTGGTCGGAGTCAGGGAGATGAGCATGAATAAAATTTGAACGACACGCTTCATCTTAGCTTTCCGCAAACTAAATTAAGTATTTATATCCCTGCCATCAATGAAACCATGCCCTGCCGATAAGGACTCCCAAGTGATCTTTGGACAGATAGATATCGGAATGAGTCTGAAAGTGGTTTTTTTTATCGTAAAATCAAGCCTTAATCCTCCTTCAATCCCCGACTTAAAACGATTGCTCGTGGCGGAAAAGATGGCATAATCGGGTTGAAGGCCATAGCTGGCAAAGGGATTCGCAAAAGGAGCTATTTTCAATCTTTCCCTTGAGAACACTTCATAAGAGATTTTAGGCGAAAGGCTCATAATGTTCACATAAGAAGCGATGGACGGAACATCAACATTCGCATATAAAAAAGTGATATTGATATTGGGATGCACTTTCAGTCTTGTATACCCCGGCAGATTGAAGTCTTTTTCTACCTGGAAACTAAATCCGCTACCATCGTCTAATCCACTACTACCCCAAAACTCAACTTTCGCATATCCGGATCCCACAAAAACCTGGGAGGTCACATGATAAGTCAGCACAAATACAAACAAAAAGGCAAAAAGGATTTTTTTCATTTTAATTGAATCTTGATTAGTAAAATTATATAAAGTAATGTTTTTTATCAAGTATTTTATACATTCAAGTGAAAGCACTTCTTTGGATATTCTAGGGATAAATCAATGACAGAAGGAAATTCACGATATTCCAAGAGTGCAGGGATTTTATCATGATCTGAACAGTCAACTAATGACTCCTTTGATGACTAGACAACCTTGCCAAAGAAAGGATTCAATATCTCAAATTTTATTTGGTATTGAAAGCACAAGTTTTTCTCCCCCTTAATTCCAAAGGTTTCATTTAGTAGGTGTATTATCCTTCTTAAAATGACCTAATTGAGATGGAATGTGCGCCGGAATTACGGATCTATCAGCAACGGTATCTATTTAGGAGCAAGAAATATAACTCTTCCCGTTTACCGGATTTATAAATCTTACAGGAACCACCGGGCTTAAAACCTCGTTCTTTTGAGTCAAAGGATAACTTATACTTTGGCAAATTCTAGCGTTTTCTTAAAGAATATAAGTCGTCCCTTTAGCCGGCACGAACATGGTAGCAAACTGAGTATGATCAACCCCTTTTTTCTCAACCATCTTCACTAGAGTATTAGGGTCTTTGTGTTCAGCAATAAATTTAGAGTTCTTATCGGCAGTAATAGCTACCCACTTATTACTCTTACCGGGTTTAATATAAATTGGTGTTGACAGCATAATGATTTGGTTTTAGTTAACTATTCTAATACACAAATTAACGTATAGTTTACTGATAAGTACAAATTATTCCATGAAAATCCGCTTATATCCCTGAATATTTAGGTGAACAAGCAAACCTCTGGGACTGCTTGTTTTGATCGCTTTTTCATCTTATCTTTCACACTCGTTGTTTTAAAAATTACTACCGGGCAGGGGCAAAGCGGTAAGCATTTTTCCAACTGCAAGCCACCAACATATCCTCCTCATCCGGGGCGGTGCCATTATGCACCTGCATGCTTATAAATGAATCACGTCGGAACACAGAGTTTTTCAGTTTCCACAACATCTTACCGCTGTTGATGTCGTAAGCATACAAACGCCCGTTAGTCCCGATGAAATAAAGGACATCGTTCAGAAAAAACAACATTGGATCAGTGCTCCCCCTATTGTCTGTATCTGTATCTATCCACTTTGTAGCCCCAGTGAAGGGGTCCAGTTCTAGGGTCAGGCCTTCTATACGATTTCCTGCAAATAACCGATCTTTATACGCTGCCGTTGTAAATCGCCCGTAGCTCGGACGGCCGGCAAAAGTCCTGCGGGTCCAGACCAGCTCCCCCGTATGCTTGTTCACCCCGTACATGAAATAACCGGCACTGATCACCATCATCTCCCGGATCATGACGGGTCTCGCTACGATAGGCAAGGCTGCGGTGTCCGGCAGCCGCACCTTTTCAAAATCATAGGTTTGAGCAGTGATATCATAAGAAATATAACCAAAAAGGCCTTGACTTTTATGAACATCCAGGTTTTCGCTAAAGGCCAGAAACGCTTTTGTGTTTCCATTCTCGACGTACACATGCGGAGCGTAAAATGACCCATAAGAATTAACCCAAAGCTGAATATTGTCCATGGGTATATCTATTAACTGCTCATGGTCCGGAGAATGGATGCTTCCCCTCATTAAAGTATGAACAAACACCCCCTCCTCATCTGCTGCTGTTTCAAATGGGTAATAATAATGATCCTCGATAACCTGGAGTGAGTTGGAGTTAGACCTTCCCTCACGTTGATCTTTCCAAAGCGTGGTGCCATTGTCAAGGTTCACTGCACAAAAGCGGTTGTTACTATTATAAATGACAATGTTGTCTTTGCGATTGAACTGCTCCCTGCTGCTAAATTCTCTGAAATTGTATCCCTCTATATCATCATTCCATCGCCAGACCTCCTCCCCTGTTGTTACATCCAGGGCCATCAGCATTCCGGTGTCCTCTACCGGTTCAGCAGGCACAATCACCATTTTCTCATGAAATATCGGCACAACATTAGTAAACATCCGACCCTTCTTTGTTATATTTACTTCCCAGATGGGATCCCTTGAGATGATCACTCCGTTCTCATCCACTTCCGGCAGTTTCCACAGGTCTGAGAAATCAAGGACATCCAGTTCTTTTTTGCATCCAACGGATAAAAGCGAAAATAGAATACCACACCCAAAGGCTGTCCGGTTTGTTACTTTGCAGATATTCGTCATTTTACTCATCATTATCTTTCACATTAGTTGTTTTAAAAATCACTACCGGGCAGGGGCAAAGCGGTAAGCATTTTTCCAACTGCAAGCCACCAGCATGTCCTCCTCATCAGGGGCGGTACCTTTATGCACCTGCATGCTCATAAATCCTTCACTATCCGGGCTTTTCAGTTTCCACAACATCTTACCGCTGTTGATGTCGTAGGCATACAAACGCCCGTCACCCCGGCTGATGAAGTAAAGGACATCATTGAGAAAAAATAGCATTCGATGAGTATGCCCCCCATTGCCTGCATCTATCCATTGGGTGTATCCGGTGAAGGGGTTCAGTTCCATGGTCAGGCTTCTGCCTCCGGTCTCATTTACCGCAAACAGGCGATCTTTATACGCTGCCGCCATGAACCGTCCGTTGCTCAGGCGGCCGGCAAAGGTCTTGCGGGTCCAGACCAACTCCCCCGTATGCTTGTTGACCCCATACATGAAATCACCGGCACTGATCACCATCATCTCCCGGATCATCACAGGCCTCTCTACGATAGGCAAGGCTGCGGTGTCCGGCAGCCGCACCTTTTCAAAATCATAGGTTTGAGCAGTGATATCATAAGAAATATAACCAAAAAGGCTTTGACCTTTATAAAGATTCAAGTTTTCGTTAAAGGCCAGAAACGCTTTTGTACTTCCATTCTCGACATACACATGCGGCACACGAAATGATCCGTAAAAATCACCGAAAAGCTGAATCCTTTCTATGGGCACCTCTATTAACTGCTCATGGTCCGGCGAATGGATGCTTCCCCTCATTAAGACATTAACAGTTACCTCTGTGTTTTTATCCCTTTCTATTTTAAAGGGAAAATAATAATGCTCTCCGACAACCTGAAGTGAGTTGGAGTTAGACCTTCCCTCGCGCTTATCTTTCCAAAGCGTGGTGCCGTTATCAAGGTTCACCGCACAAAAGCGGTTATTCTCATTATAAATAACAACGTTGTCCTTTCTATTCAACTGCTCTTTGCTGCTAATTTCTTCGAAGTCGTACCCCTCCACGTAGTCATTCCACCGCCAAGCTTCTTCCCCTGTTGCTACATCTAGTGCGATAAGCATACCGGCCTCATTTGCTCCGGGAACAATTTCCTCACGAAGCCCTCCGGGCACAATCACTCTATCTTTATGAAACATAGGAGCGACGTATACCCAAATATATCTACCTTCTGAAACATCCTTTTCCCATATGGCGGGGATTGAAGTAACTACTCCATTCTCATCCGTGATGATCTCCGGATTTTCTTTGTAGAATGTCTCCTTACACCCTGAGAATAACAACAGCATGAAGAAGCATTCGCAGATGACTGCTTGTTTTGATCGTTTTTTCATCATTGTCCTACATTTCTCTTTTTGGTTTCGAAGAACTCTCCATGCTGACCACCAAAGGCATTTGCAAAAAATTCGTCTACTCTAGGATGCACCCCCATTTCGAAGTGGTTTACTTTGTCAAGTCTCACTTCTTTTCCTTTCCATTTGGAGTTTGCGCCTACCTGGGAGCTTTTCTTAATGAGGCCGTCGCTAGGCCCATTCACCCACCGGTATCCTGTCATCGGTTTATCTACCCATTTACAGTGTCTATAAGAATTGTAAAAGTTATTATTTTCATCAGGTCCATACTGAAGGGGATTGTTACCGCCCGCGCACTCATATCGCTTGGTAAAATAAGTATAACCTTCCCGAAACCGGGCACCTGTCAGTTCGTTCCAGGCTATCTCCCAGCCTCTTCTGATATAGTCTGCGCCGGCATTCCATGCTTCCTTTTCTCTTCTTCGTTTTTTTCTTCCGAATATATCATTGATGGCAAAAAGATAACCTCTCGGCAGAAGATAACGAAGCGGACTTCCCGGTCCAATACCATCTGCTATGGCTTTATATTGGTTTCCTATTTCATTGTAGGCTTTAACGATCTCATTCTGAATTGGGCTTTCTAATGAAATATCGGAAGCCATCAGCCTGATGTGCACCGGGCTTTCTTCATTGCCCCAGGCATTTATCTTGGGCTGATTGCTTTGGAAGTTACGAATTGAATACATGTAGGCACTGTTCTCCGCCAGGTCTTTCACACTGTTATTATTCGGATCAAAACTGTCAGTAATTGTTCCCTGAAAATCTCCTGCAACTCCGGTTATGATGTCTAATATAGCTTTGCTGCCCCCCACCCGAATAGCCGCAGATTTAATACGTGAAGGACGGAGAGTAAGAGCAGCACCTATAGCGGTTTCAATTTTTTCGAAGAGATTTTTTGATTTAGAAATATTAGGCCCTCTTTTAAGGTTGTCAATGCTTTGCCGGATGAACCGGTCTGCTCCACCGCTAATTTTCTGGTTGATTATCTTTGCGCCATCCAGGGGTGCACCCAATGTGATCATCCCCCCGTAAAGGCTGTTATCGTCCTTGTCGGCTTGTCTTATGGCCACGCCTCCCAGGCTGTGTCCCACGGCAATGGTCCGGCTGCCTTTTATGGCATTAGAAGCTGCACGAATGCGGTCGGCATATCGCTTAACGCCCTCATTGGTGGGGTACGTAAAGCCGTATGACTTGATGCGATAGTTTATTTGGGCATTTGCAAACTGTCGACTCCAAAAGAGCGCATCCTTATTGAGTCCTTGCACCCAGAGCACATCCCTGTCCTGGGCATTCATGGCAGTAAATGCCAGTAAGAAAATGATATATATTATTTTTTTCATTGCTTTAGTTTTTATTGGCTTGAATTTTATAGTTCTCAAAAAAGATGTCGGAGTGTTCAACAAACGACAGGTCATAAGCTGCCGAGTACCTTCTGTTTCGGTAATGGCTGGAGGTCATTACGAAGGCTCCCTCCGTCGTAAATTCATAAAAGTTGTGTTCAATGTCCTTCAAGGTACCGTCTGCGGTGTATCCTTCCGTTCGGTATAATACGCCGTACCGGGGCATGAAGTAGGTTTTTTCTTCCACTACCTCATCCGCAGCCTCGCCTGTTCTAGCCGAGGCCTCCTGCTGAAAGCTCGAAGGTTCCAATTGACTAACAGCCATGCATGACCCGTCTCCCAGCCGCTCAAAACGGTCCGAATATCTTCTAACGTACTCAAGCGTCTCCTCGGCGATGGCTTCGGGGTCAAAGTAAGTATTGATGACATATTCTCCGGCATCTTCAATGCTGACGAACACCGAGGGGTCGATCCAGTAGCGGTCTTCAAAGGGTTCTTCCAGGATAAGTTTGCCTGCCTTATCATAACCTCTGGCAAAGCCGTCGCTGTATATGACCTTCTTCATTTCCGGCATGTCGTCCGGCAGTACGTGACGGTCTGCCGGAAAGTCGCTCTGGGGTTCCAGGTAGATAATCTGCTTACTGTAGGTGAGGTCGTGGTAAATCTCCACATAAACTTGCTTTCGCTCCGATCGGGGTTCTTCCATATAGGTAAGGCTGTGGCCTTCCGGAGTGCCCTCGTCAAATGCTGCTTTTCTTTGAGCTGCTTCCGTATAGCTCACTTTTAAAATGGAACGCTTCCCGCTCAGGGAAGACGGGCCGATGTCGTCCCGGAACTCATCTCGGAAGTCGCTGCATCCGAGTATGAAAATCAGTGACAGCATTGTTAAAATCAAGTTTTTCGTAATAAAATAAATTTGATTTTTAAAATTTTATAATACTCTTTTAAGTTATCCGCCTTTCAAGCGGTGCTTATTATAATGAAAGAAAATGGAAATAAAAAATTATAGTGGAAAAAAATGAGTGTCTTTTGATTAATTACAAGAAAAATCAACAATTTTTAAGCTCATTTTTATAATCTGAACACTCTCCAGTCAACACCTTCGGGCTCATTCGCAAATAAACCGTAAACCGTGCTGCCGCTTCCGGTCATAGCGGCATAAATGGCTCCGGCCTTATACATTTCATTTTTTAACTGAGCGATTGTCGGGTAATTTTTGAAAATGGAAGGTTCGAAGTCATTCCCCAGCAAATCTTTCCAATCTTCAAGAGGTTGAGATACTATTTGTTTAACGGATTGCTCCGATGGTTGAGGCTTCACGCCGGCATAGGCTTCTTTGGTTGCAATCCGTATGCCCGGGTTATAAATGGCCAGGTAGTATCCGGTGAGGTCTAAGCTGACGGGGCTAAATATTTCTCCCCTTCCCTCAGCTATCACCGGTTGATTTCGAATGAAAAAAGGACAATCACTTCCAAGTTCCAGGCTGTAAGTTTCCAGGGCTTGGTTTGACAGCTCAAGAACAAAATACTCATTCAGGATCTTTAGTGTGAAAGCACCATCTGCTGACCCTCCGCCAAGCCCGGCACCTATGGGTATTTGTTTGAGCAGATGTATTTCTACCGGAGGGATATCAAAGTTTTTTTGAAGTAAATGATAGGCTCTCACACAAAGATTCGTGTTTGGGTCTCCGGGGATTTCCAATCCGTAGGACTTGAAAGCAAAAGAAGGAGCTTTTAACACTTCCAGACTGTCCCGCCACGGAACAGGGTAGAAGCAGCTTTCGATGTTATGATATCTATCCTCACGTTTGCTGACGATTTTTAGTCCGAGATTGATCTTGGCACCGGGAAAGGATATCATTTTTAAAGAAGGTGTCGCACTGAAAGTGTCTGCTTCAACAGGTTCAGCATGACACCGATTTACTTGTTAGCTAATTCCTTGACCATCGTCTCTGTGATTCCCGATGTTGAGAATCCTCCGTCATGCATGAGGTTTTGCATGGTGACCATTCTGGTAAGGTCGGAGAACATCACGATGCAATAATCCGCACAGCTTTCTGCGTCTGCATTTCCAAGCGGAGACATCTTGTCCGCATAGTCGAAGAAGACCTCAAATCCGGGTACGCCTGATCCTGCGGTGGTCATCGTTGGTGATTGGGAGATAGTATTTACACGAATTTTTTTGTTTACTCCAAGTCTGTACCCATAGCTTCTTGCGATGGATTCCAATAGTGCTTTTGCTTGTGCCATGTCAGCGTAATCAGGGAATGTCCGCTGAGCCGCAATGTATGAAAGGCCCAGTACAGATCCCCCATCGTTGATGGCATCTAATTTCTCAGCCGTTTGCATCATCTTATGGAACGAGAGGGCCGATACGTCTAAGGTTTTCTGAAACCAATCGTAGTTCAAGTCGTTGTAGGCTCTTCCCTTTCTGACATTAGGGCTCATGCCGATGGAATGGAGGAGAAAATCCACTTTTCCGCCTAAGACTTCCATGGACTTATTGAAAAGAGTTTCCAGGTCTTTCATTGAGGTCGCATCAGCCGGGATAATCTCCGCATTTACTTTTTCACCCAGTTTATTCAGCTCGCCCATTCGCATAGCAATGGGTGCATTGGTGAGTGTAAATGCAGCGCCTTGTTCGCAGGCTCTTTCCGCTATTTTCCAGGCGATTGAGTTTTGGTCTAAGGCCCCTGAAATGATTCCCTTTTTTCCTTTTAAAAGATTGTTTGACATACGAGTACTTTAGGATAATTTTTTTGACGGGGGCTAAATTAACCTAAGTTTGATATAATGTGAAGCACCCGAGCAGTAAACCTTTAGGGTTTTCCCAATCCTGATAATCCTTTAATCTTTAAATCCTGTTCAAGACAAGTAGATTTTTTTGGATTTAAAAAATTGTATACCTTTGTTAGATATTAAAAGCTAAATATTATGAATTTTTTTATAGCGTTACAAAACACCGTTTACATGAAAAACATTTTTCTTACACTGCTGACAGCACTCTTTGCAGGATTTGTGCAAGCGCAGGATGATCCGAACCCCTTTATCACCACATGGGAAACGACCGAGGACAACGAAGCAATTGTCATTCCTACTTTTATTAAGAGACTTACTGAAATAGAGAAGAAAATGAATGAAAACTACGAGAGTGTGTATGGGAAACCTAAGAAGAAAACTAACAGTAATGAGGAGACCTACAGCTACACCGTAGACTGGGGAGACGGATCTACGGATAGTACCACCTACACCGGAGATGCCGTCCATACTTACACTAAAGCAGGCACCTACACTGTGACCTTCAGCGGTACTTTTCCACGTATCTATTTCAATTATGGTTGGAATCAGAAGCCTAATATCGATAGTTCTGAACAGATTATGAGTAAGGCGATTGCCATAGCAGCGAAAATACGCACTATTAAACAGTGGGGAGATAACCGGTGGACTTCTATGGGAGGAGCTTTCGCATTTTGTGAAAACCTGACCATTGCCGATGAGGCAGGGGTTCCGAACCTTTCAGATGTGACGGATATGTCTGGCATGTTTTCGAGTTCTTCCTTCACCGGAGACCTCAGCAAGTGGGACGTAAGCAGCGTGACAAATATGGCAGGTATGTTCCAGAGTTCTTCTTTCAACGGAGACCTCAGCAAGTGGGACGTAAGTAGCGTGACAAATATGGCAGGCATGTTTGGGGCTTCTTCATTTAACGGAGACATTAGTGAGTGGGACGTAAGCAGCGTGACAAATATGGCAGGTATGTTCCAGAGTTCTTCTTTCAGTGGAGACCTCAGCAAGTGGGACGTAAGCAGCGTGACGAATATGGCAGGTATGTTCCAGAATTTTTCCTTGGGAAGATTTTTAGGTGATGAAAATCTAAGTGATAAAAATCCATTCACTGGAGATATCAGCAAGTGGGATGTAAGCAATGTGACGAATATGAACGGCATGTTTTCGAGGTCTTCCTTCAACGGAGATATCAGCAAATGGGATGTAAGCGGCGTGACGGATATGTCATACATGTTTAATAAGTCTTCCTTCACCGGAGACATCAACAAGTGGGACATCAGCAACGTGACGGATATGCGTAGCATGTTTAATAAGTCTTCCTTCAACGGAGACCTTAGCAAGTGGGACATCAGCAACGTGAAGAAGATGAAGAACATGTTCAAAAACTCATCCATGTCTGCCGAAAACTATGATGCGCTGCTGATCGGGTGGAGCACCTTAGATGAGGGTGAGACTCAAATCCCTAAAAAGATCAATTTTGATCCACCGGCACGTTACTCTTGTGCGGGTGCGGCCGCAAGGGAAAAGCTCACCGGCACATATCGTTGGCGCATCAAAGGAGATAAACTGGTTGAGAAGAATTGCAAGTGAATGAGATGCCCTCCCCGGGTGTAGTATCTGTCTTGAACGGGATTTATTTGATTGTTCTGTAGTCGGGGAAAGTGCATTCTTTGACTTTGACAAAGTACACTTTTGGGGATGGTATGTTAAATGAACATACTTATCCTTAATAATCTATCAAACTCGGTAAATCAGCTCAACCGGAGTAACTCCCTGGCACTTTCCACCGCTGAATTTCCGGGGTGCTCTCCTCCAATCATCTTTGCAATCTCGGTAATTCGTTCTTCTGTATTAAGTTTTTTCATTTTACTTACGGATCTTTCCGAACTGTGATCTTTGTAAACAAAGAAATGAGCATCTCCACCTGCTGCAAACTGCGGTAAATGACTGATACTAATGATCTGATGATTTTTAGCCATTTCCTTCATCATGTTGATCATTTGAATGGCAACTTCGCCCGAAACCCCGGTCTCCACTTCATCAAAAATGATGGTGGGAAGGGCCGTTTTGTTGGCGATTAAATACTTGATGGCAAAAATCAAGCGGGAAAACTCTCCTCCGGAAGCAACCTCTTTAAGCTCCTGCGCTTTAACTCCCTTATTGGCACTAAACAGGATCTCTACCGTGTCCAATCCTGTTTTATTGGGAGTCGACGGCCTTAACAGGATTTCAATGGTACCGTTCTCAATACCAATTCTCCTGACGATTTTCTCAATCTCATCCGCAAAGTTCAGCGCTGAAAGCCTTCTGGATTCACTGAGTTTTTCACCGGCTGAGTTCATCTCCCTCTCAAGTATTGAAAATTCATTTTTAGCCTTACGAACTTCATCTTCAAGGTTCATAGAGGTTCGGAGCTTCTCATCAAGTTTATTCCTGATTTCGATTAATTCCTCTACTGTAAGCACGTGGTGCTTTTTCTCCAGTCGATGGATAAGATCAATTTGTTCTTTGATCTCTTGCGCTCTTTCAGGATCATAATCTACGTTTTCCTGAATTTGCTGGATTTCATTGGTTAAATCTCTGAGTTCGATGGATGCACTCTCAATGCGTTCGCTTACCTGACTTAGGTCTGTGGAATAATTAGCAAGTGAAGACAAAAGTAATTTGACTTCCGACAGCCTCTGAAGGATGGCTATTTCAGATTCATCCAGCATATCAATGGATTGTGCCAGTTTTTGCCTGATGTCTTCTGCATTTTCCGTGACCTTTAATTCGCTTTTAAGCTCCTCCTTGTTTATTTCATCAAGCCCGGCCTCCAGTAGCTCATTCAGCAGGAACTGCTTATACTCGGCATCTTCAGTACTTTCAGCTGCTTTTTTTTCCAACTGCTCTAATCGTTTTCGGGCTCTGTCATAATCATGAAAAGCTTTTTCAAACGAATTGAGCAGTGAGTGGTGGGAAGCAAATGCGTCAAGTACTTCAAGTTGGTACGCATTGTTCCCGAGTTGCAGGGATTCATGCTGAGAGTGAACGTCCATTAAATTTTCACCAATCCGCTTAAGCATCGGAAGCGTTGTAGGTGTATCGTTGATGAAGGCTCTGGACTTGCCGGCAGGACTAATTTCTCTTCTGATAACACACTCATTATCAAATTCAATATCTTCATTTTCAAAAGTGGTTTGAAGTTTGTAACCGGATATATCGAAGGTGCCCTCTACAACACATTTTTCATTATCATTGAGCAGCACTTTGCTGTCAGATCGACTGCCAAGGAGCAATCCTACGGCTCCAAGCATTATTGATTTACCTGCACCTGTTTCCCCGGTAATAATATTGAGATGAGAGTCAGGACTCATTTCCAATTCCCGAATCAGTGCATAGTTTTTAATGGATAAAGATTTTATCATAGAAGGATTGCAAAGATAGAATAGGAGTTATTCTATCAAAACTTTATACTCGTCTGATCGGGAAGGATCTAAATTATTGAGAAAATTATACGCTTGTCTTCGGGTTGGGAGACTGCTCTCAGAAAAGAGTTGTATCATCTCGTCCGCTTTTGCATCCATAAAACTTATCATCAATATTGATCTTGGGCGAGTTCTGTTGGCACGTTGGATGGCGGCCAGCGCACTCAATATGTTCTTTTCTGCCTGTATGTGATCTTCACGAATGATGTCAAGTCCTTTGAGGTGATATTCATAAAAAGCCTTTCTCATGGCTTCCAGTTGGGGGTCCTGAACATTTTCAACCAGCCAATACCGATTTCTTATGCTATTGAATTGTTCCCAGCCGGGATATCCGCTTTGCTGTGCATTATTCACTACTTGAAAAGCATTCTCAAAGTGGGGTGTACCTCCAAGTTCGGAGAATGAATCATAATCAAATCCCAGGATCATATAGGCATAGTAAGCCAAGAGGGAGGTGATATTGTTAGTAAATACGTTTTTGTTGAATTGAAGCGGCTGCGATTGCACATATTCAAATTGCCAGTCTCTATCAGCAAAGTTAAGTACCACAGTCTCGTAAGCTGATCCATAAACCGGTCGACTGGTAAGCACTTGCACCGATGCAGAAAAAATGCCTACGCCCGGCATGTCGCTTACCGTGATGAGAATATTACAATTGATTACTTCTTCAGGTTCAAAGGTGTCAGATGTCCATTTGGTTGTGTTGAGGAACTGTGCAAAGTCCGTTTCCATTTCAGTAAATATGGCTCGTTCTGTTGTTTGAACCTGCTGCGCATTGACAATAACACGGCAGTTTAACTCTTGTGCTTCCAAATGCAGCCCCGCTAGTAAAATCAAAAAGGAAAGCGTTTTCATAGAAAATTTTCTATCACATAACTGACGATGTCTTTTGCGACATCTGTTTTATTTTTTAACTCAAATTTTACTTCCTTGTTATTCTTATCAAAGAAAGTGACCTTGTTAGTGGTTCCCTGAAAACCAGCCCCCTGATCGTTAAGTGAGTTTAAGACGATTAAATCAAAGTTCTTATTTTTTAGTTTCTGCTTTGCGTTTGATTCCTCATTTTGGGTCTCCAATGCAAAACCAATATGGATTTGATTTTCTTTTTTTGTCCCCATTTCAGCTGCGATGTCAGGGTTCTTAATCAATTCAATGGTCAGAGAATTAACTCCATCTTCTTTTTTGATCTTTTGGTCTGAAGGTTTTGATGGTCGATAATCGGATACTGCAGCGGAGAAAATCACTATGTCGGCGTTATTGTATCTTTTTTTTGTTTCATTCAGCATCTCCCTTGCAGATGCTACATGGATGTTTTCTACCTCACTTGCAAAATGATGAGCAGGTCCGCTTATGACTGTTACACTTGCACCGAACTGCTTAAAGATTTTAGCTATGGCACTGCCCATTTTCCCGGAAGAGTAGTTTCCAATGAACCGGACAGGATCAATTGCTTCATAGGTCGGCCCTGAGGTTATCAGCACTTTCTTTCCTTTAAGTCTGCTGCCTGTTGTCACCCTTTTTTTTACGATTTCAAGTAATTCTTCAGGTTCTGCCATTCTTCCCTGACCGAAAAGACCACTTGCCAATTCACCATCTTTTGCTTCTATTATTTCATTACCATAGGAGGTTAGTTTCTCAAGGTTAGACTGAATGCCCGGATGCTTATACATATCAAGATCCATAGCGGGAGCAACGAGCACGGAACACTTTGCTGATTGGTAAACAGCTAAAAGCAGGTTGTCACAAATCCCATTAGCCATTTTTCCCAGCGTGTTCGCACTGAGAGGTGCTACTATCATCAGATCTGCCCATAGCCCCAGTTCAACGTGGTTGTGCCACTCTCCACTGTTTTTTTCAAAATAGCCTGAGTAAACGGGATTTTTTGAGAGTGTCGCAAGTGTGAGCGGAGTGATGAAATCTTTGGCATTTTCAGTCATAATGACCTTAACTTCAGCAGCTTCTTTTTTAAGTAAACGCACAAAAAAAGCGGCTTTATAGGCTGCAATAGAGCCACAAACCGCTAGTAATATTTTTTTATCCGCCAGCATGGCGACTAATTTACAGAACCCTTTGCAAAACCCGCCTTTCAACTCATCACTTCCGTTACTTAAAATTTAAAAATCCTCATTTACATACAGCATACCAAAAAGTGTATCCGTGAGCCCAGGAGGGTTTTTCACTTCTTCACAAACTTCAGTAAACGTCCGTCCGGCAGTTGTATCAGGTATAAGCCGCTTTGCAGGGAGGCTGCATCTACCTTTACGTTTGTGGTGCTTTCCAGCACTAATTCCCCACCCACGCTCAGGATACGGATCGGGCTTTTCACGGGAGATTGCACCTCCACGTAACGACCCGAAGGGTTAGGGAAGACCACTGCTTCCACTGCATCATCCGCTGCACTCAGCACGCATGCGGTAATCGTCACTGCCTGTGTTTGTGTAGTCGTATTGCCTGCCTTATCGGTGTAGGTCCAGGTGATGGAGGTGTTGGAGGTAATGGGGAAGTTGGTGCCGGATTTGAGTGCCACGTTGACCGTCCCTCCACAGTTGTCTGCGGGGGCATCAGGTTCGGTCAGGTCAGTTTCCGCACTGATCGGACATTGTGCGGTAACCGGAGCTAAGTTCCCTGTAACCTCCGGGGGCATGGTATCTTTTATGGTCACGTCCTGCGTTTGTTCGGACGTATTGCCGCTCTCGTCCGTGTATACCCACGTGATGGTTCCGCTTTCCGTGAGGGGGAAGTTGGTGCCGGATTTGATCGCTACGCTGACCGTTCCTTCACAGTTGTCTGCGGGTGCAGGAGGTTTGGTCAGTTCAGTGGCATCATTGATCGGGCATTGTGCGGTAACTTCCGGTAAATTCCCTGTAACTGTCGGTTCTATGATGTCGTCTATGATCACTGCTTGTGTTTGCGTGGCGGTATTGCCCTCACTGTCGGTGTAAGTCCATGTGATGGTGGTGTTCGTTGTGATCGGCGGAGTAACATCAGATGTAGCCGTGACCGTCATTCCTTCTCCTATCTTGCAGCTGCTCTTAGCCGTGGGTTCGGTCAAGTTAGCGGCAGTGACTTCACATTGTGAGGTTACTGCCGGCAGGGCGGCTGCTTCCGTCCGTATGGGGATTAACTCATCTCCTGTGATGGTCCAGGAATGCGTGTCGGTGAGCACGTCCCTTCCCGCTTTGCCTCTACAAGAGTACTTATCCGGTGCATGGAATCTGATGCCGGAGGGGATTCGGGTTTCACCCGCCGCTTCATCTAAGGTGCTCCATCCAATGAGGAGTTTATCGTAGTTTTCGGAAGACATAACTGAGTTATCTAAAAACATGTTGATCATATTGGTCACACTGCTGATATCCCAGTCGCTAATGTCCCGGTTGAAGCCAGCTTCCCGAAACATGCGTGTCATACCGGTCACGCCGCTGACATTCCAGTCGCTAATGTCCTGGTTAAAGGAAGAGCCTTCAAACATGCCGAACATACTTGTCACACTGCTCACATCCCACTTGCTGAGGTCTCCGGTGAAGGAAGTACCGAAGAACATGAGTGCCATATTGGTCACGTTGCTCACGTCCCAGTTGCTAAGCTCTCCGGTGAAAGAAGAACCATAGAACATGAATGACATATCCGTCACATTGCTCACGTCCCATTTGCTGAGGTCTCCGGTGAAGGAAGAACCAGAGAACATGAATGCCATATTGGTTACGTTGCTCACATTCCAGTCACTGATGTCTCCATTGAAAGAGGATTTTTCAAACATAGCTCCCATATTAGTCACGCTGCTCACGTCCCATTTGCTAAGCTCTCCGGTGAAAGAAGAACCAGAGAACATGAATGACATATCCGTCACATTGCTCACGTCCCATTTGCTGAGGTCTGCGGTGAAGGAAGCCCCTACGAACATGGCCGACATATCCGTCACGTTTGAAAGGTCCGTGGTGCCTGCCCCATCGTCAATGGAGAGGTTATCGCATCCCGTAAAAGCATCGCTCATGGAAGTCCACTGAATATCACCCCACTGTTTGACGGAACGTATCTGCCCCGCCGCAGTAGTCGCTACGAAAGCTAGAGAGCTTTCATTAGTTTCCCCGAATCGTATACGTGGGAACGTTCCGCTAATGGTAATGGTGTAGGTGTTTGCCGTGGCATAGGTATGTGAGGGAGGAGTGGCATTGTTATGTGTGGTATTCGCTGATCCATCTCCCCATTTTACGGTATAGTTGTAGGTCTCTCCATTGACGGTAGGGATGGTAATGGTTTCGTTGACCTCAGTTGTTTCCCATGTGGTGCTGAAGGGTTTGGGTTCAGGTTCGGTCTGCGCCCGTCCGAAGCCTGCGAGTAGGAGTATAGTAATGACAAGAAAGGTACTTTTTGGAGATAAGATTATACTATAGGGGGGGGGGCATTAAATTAAGCCCGTACAGCCCTTTTAGTAGCGTGTGTGACGTGTTCTCTGTGTTCATGATGTCTTTTGATCTTTTTTTATTTAACGTGCTCATAACTCATTATTTTAGTTCTTAATGAAATCGTAAAACACGAAGTTATATTATTTTTTTGATTTGTTATGTAAATCTTAAACTCTTTTTGTTTTTTTGAGAAATTTTTGTCTCGGAATTGTTTAGCAGCTTGTCAGAGAGAGAAAGCCCATGCTTAAAATGGATTTTTAAGTTACCCAACTGTCCGGTTTATCGCTTTGGTGCTTCCTGTTATGTGAGGTAATTTATCGAAAAAATTACTGCTCTGCTTGATAAAAGAAAGTAAGTTAATATTAGCAGAATGATTATCTGCGTGTATCTTTAAACAGAGATTTAAAAACTAATGAATCGACTATTCTTTTTCTTTCTGCTTACTTATTTTGCTTCTTCCGGTTGCTTATTAGCACAAGATAAGGAAGATCCCTATTCCGATTACTCTTATTTATGGAAAGCAAAAAAGAAAAAGAGAAATCAAAAGCCCTCAGTAGCAGCAACTGACTCTTTATTACTTCAACCTGCCGACTCATCCGGCTTAGATTCCATTCCGGGATACTCATTTGAACGGGATTCAACGGATTTACAATCCGAACCAAAGGAAAAGCAGGAAAGAGTGCCCATAGCTGATTTTAGAACACCTCTGATGTCTCAGCGTCAGGGAGGAAACTTTACGGGCGGGTTTACTTATACAACCATTGGAGATGAGACTTTTGTCGGAATGGTGCTTTCCCCTGAGTTTGCTGTCGGAAAGGTGGGTGTCGGGCTGAATGTTCCGCTCTTATATGGGTCGGACAGCCAAACTGTGAGGACTGAGATTTTCAAAGGAGGGGTAGGTCCGGTGCGGTTGATAAGGTCTATCCGATACGGAACTCAAAAACGAGAGCCGGCTTATGTCAAAGTCGGACAGTTGGACGGTACTATGATTGGTTTTGGCGGACTGGTCAACAATTACTCTAATACGGTTTCATTCGAGCAAAGAAAAGTAGGACTTCATTTTGATGTGAACTATAAAGGCTATGCCGGTCTTGAAGGAATGTACAGTGATTTTGATTTTGTCTCTCAAAATCTTTTGGTTATCAGACCTTATGTAAGACCCATGGCTTTTACGGATATTCCCGTGGTCAGTACGTTAGAGTTTGGAGCTACCGTAGTATCAGACAAAGATCAAACAAGCTCCCCCGCTTCCGATGCTACAAATATCTCATATACTTTTACCGATCAGGGTGTGAATGCTTTTGGTTTGGATGTTGGCATGACCGTTCTGAGGAAATCATTCATTCAAATTGACCTCTTTGCCAACTATTCAAACCTATCCGTTGCAAATGACTCTCTTCAACGTGCTGCAACAGTTTTAACCGGTGATAATAACTTTTCAACAGGATCAGGCCTCTCATTTGGAGCTAACTTCAGACTTCATTTCATCGCCGATGTATTCATTACGGACGTCAGACTTGAACGACTGAGCTATAAAGACCATTACCTTCCTCAGTTCTTTGATGTGGTATATGAAACAGATAAAGATGCTAAAATTTTCGGCCTGATTACTGCCGGAAAGAAAAACGGCATTTACGGGAGTTTAACCGGTCATGTGCTTCAGAAGGTTCAATTAGGAGGGAGCCTTATGATTCCGGATGATGTATCAGAGACTTCTCCCGCTGTTGTCCGAATTCATGCAGATATGGAGCGGTTTGCTGACAAGTTTTCATTTCACGGAAGCTACGTAAAAGGTAATCTTGCCGATCTCGGAGATGTATTTAAACTTGATGAGCGATCACTTGCCAAACTCAGGTTCATCTATCATATCAATAAGTTCTTAGCCGCCGGAGTGGACTATTATTATGCGTTCACCCGGGTTGAGGGGGAATCCTACGAAGTTACCAAAACAGTGATGCCCTACTTTGGAGTAAGCATTGATTTTTAGCCTATAGTTTAGAAGGCTTCTCAGGCGGCTTTACTTCATTTTTCTAGCAATCAGAAAACATTTTTGCTTTTCCGATAAGTTAGTATATTCAGGTGTGAGGGCTGAGAGAATGCCTGAATTTCTTATTTGAAAGCAGATTTTCTCTCAAGTTCATAAGCATAAACCAGTCGACCGAGTTCCCCCAGAAAGGGCAAGCCTGCCTCTTCATATTCATACTTTCCGTCATTATAAATCCGATTGCTGTTCACATGGACAGTCGCCGCCAGAAAAAACGAAATTTCATTATCATCATCCCGGATAAAAGCGACATCTGTTAAATATCCGTAAGCCAGACCTACTTTATTGAGAATAGTTAAAGATGAAGGATAGGTTGTACTGCTCTGATCGCCATATATTAAAAACTTCACATAATTATCAGCCAGTGTGTCTATAGGAGGTGGCAAATCTCCGGGTCTCAGATTCATTATTTCCATTAGCAGGTCATGGCGTTCATCGTTTAAGTTGAACCGGTCCGAACGATCAAATAATTCAGGTAGTATGACTCTTTCCAAAGCGCCCAACAGGTGAGCAAGAGGGACATAATTTTTTCCTGAAAAGTCAAAACCACCCGCTATCAATTCATTACTTTCATTTATATAACCTTTACCTTTTACCTGATTTTCAGGATGCAGCGAACTGATAAATTTTTGTTGAGATGATGCTAAATTCAATCGTTCTTCATCATCATAGATGACTGCTTTGGAAGTTCGGTTATTTGAAGCGGAACTAAATAAGTAGGCACTTTCTCCTAACTGATGTACAATCCGTGTGTCAATGCCAATATCGTGGTAAAGCGCATTTATGTAATCCTTCCCGATCAGATTAAATAGAATATTGCTGGCCTGATTATCACTGTAAACAAAAATTTTTTTAAAAAGATTATCTATTCGCAGGGAGTCATTAAAAAGGGAGTCAAAAGCAAGTCTTTGAGGGTGATAATTATTTGAATCAAGAAGTAGCCTTGCATCAATTGCCAGATTGTTTTCCTCCATCCACTGCAAAGCCGCAAAGGCGTTAAGCATTTTTATGGTGCTTGCCGGATAAAAATAGGCACTTGTATCACCAAAGTAGTGATGAGTGATGGTATCTCTGCTTATTTCACCATAGATGATTTGTACTTCGTGTTCAACGGAACGGAGTGTTTTCCTGAAACCCGGACTTCCCTTATCCAGAATTTTTTCAAGTGTTGATTTTTGAGGATTGCAAGCTGCAAAAGACAATAGAAGAATTAATAAGAGTGATTTAATCATTGCAACATTTCATTTACAATATATCCTGTCATTGGAGCCATGCTTAAACCCAGCATACCATGACCGGTAGCAAATATAAGATTATGGTACTTTTTGCTTGTCTTAATAATTGGTAATTCATTGCTGGTCATGGGCCTCCACCCTGCCCAAGGCGTGTATTTTTCATTTTTTAAGTCCGTTTTTAAATATGTTGCAGATGCTTCTTTAAGCGCAGAAAGCCGCAATTCATCCAGTTTCAGATCGTAACCTGAGAACTCCATTGTGCTTCCTAACCTGAATCCTGACTCCCATGGCGTGGCCACTACCTTTTTTTCCACCATATAAACAGGTCTTTGTGGTTGATTTTCCAGTTTTTTATGATAAGTGATATTATACCCCTTTCCGGGAATGATAGGGAGATGAATGCCCAGCTTTTTTGCAAGCAGAGGAGATTTGGCACCGTTTGCAATGACCACCTGACACACATCCATTTTGCCTGCGTCGGTTTCGAGATGTTCAATTTTTCTTTCAGATGTATTAAAATCCAAAACATACTCCTGAAGGTAACTGATGCCCTTCCGGGCATTGACCTTTTGCAGGTTATCAATTAATTCAGAGGGGTTAAGCCAGCCGTCAATGCTAAAGATCGCACCCCCGATAACCCGATCAGTAAGTGAGGACTCAAGTTGAAGCAACTCATTTTTTGAAAGTACTTCATTGGATAGTCTGAACTTATCAAGAAAGGCCGCTTCTTCAGCAAGGCTTTTAAATCCTTTTTCGGAGGAGCACGCGTACAATACGCCTTCACTTTTCCAGTTGCAATTCACTTGTTCATCCTCAAAAAAATGCTTATATAGTTCCCAACTGCCGGTCAGTAACCGATGCCGTTTGTTTGCTGCCTTATTTCTGGAAAAAGCATTGCTATAAAGTGTAAATGCGATAAACCATGAGAGGAAGGCTGTGTCCGGCTGGGGCTTTATTCGAAGAGGAGCTTGTTTGTTCCCTAACCACTTTAAGCCTTGAAAAATGTAACTCCATCTGTTGAGCGGCATAATGTGACTGGGCGTAATTAAACCGCAGTTGCCATAAGATGCCGGCAGCATTGACGGTTGATCATCAATTACAGTAATATTTATATCCCTACCTGATAAATAGTAAGCAATGAAGTTACCTATAATACCACCTCCAATTATGACCACATTTTTCATATACACATTTCAATTTTCAAAGATAAGTAATAGAATGACCTAAGTCCATCTTTATTCACTGAATATAATTTATCAGGGTGCTCCGCTTTCAGTTGATATCGCAATAGTTTTATGGATATTTATATAACCGGAAATTAAAAACCGACACATACTATTAAGTGGATTATTGTGATTGGACGGTTGGAATCTTCGGTCTCTTCATCACCTATTCTTCTAAATAAAAACACCTGAAAGCATTCACCGATAAAATAGGAGATTTCACCCGAAAAAATAATAGACTGAACTAATTATCAAGTACTTATCGGAGATCTCCCCGTTAATTGTACATATAACACATTAAAAAGATACCATTATGATTAAATTTATAACACTTACCATCGCAGTATTCTCACTAGGTTTTAATACTGCGGACGGCAATGCCCGAATTGAAGATGTTGTGGTTGAGTTCAGTAACCAGGCAATCGGTATAGAAAGTGGCCAGCCGGTTTTCACGAAAGATACAAAAATTTGGATTTCGAATCCAACAGAAGAAAAAATTAAGTTATACATCAATGAATACGAGAGAGAAGTGAAAGATAAGAAGGTGGAGATTTCAGGATTGGATAAAGGCACTTATACGTTGATGATTGTTGGAGAGAAAGAAAATGAGGGGAAAAACAAAATAGTAGGATTTACCATTCAATAAAAAAACCAAGCACACTCCCTCCGGAGTGTGCTTTCTCATGTGTAACTCCCAAACAGGAAAAAGACTCTTCATAACTGTGAGGAGGCATCTACTTTTCATTTGGTCTTTTTCTTTCCAGGAATTCTTCCCAGTGTTTTGCCTTTTCTTTTTTCAGCACTCGTGGAAATTTGTTTTGACTTCCTACCCTCCCCTGCTCTTCCATCCATTCATAAAAAATGGAGGAGGGCAGCATTGTCACCCTTACCTCTTTTAATGCGAACGTTCTCTCAACCTTGTAATCATCATTGAGTTCCATTAATCTTCGATCCAATCTTTCCTTCAACGAACTGACATCCACTTGATCATCGGTGCCGATGTACCAGTGATGTGCAAAAAGAGCATCTAAGCGTTCTCCGAGAAGGGTAAATTCCCTTATATCAATCTTCAAATCCTCTTCTACTAATTCTATTGCCTTATTCATATTATCTACACTCAGATGCTCTCCACACAAGCTCATGAACATTTTTGTCCTTCCGGTTATTATAATTTCATTGCTTTCCAGTAAAGTGAATTTTATTACGTCGCCAATGATGTACCTCCAGGCCCCTGCATTTGTAGTAATCAAAAGGGCATAATCTACATTTTCTTTAACCTGATCTATTTTTAAAGGCTCTACTCCGGTTTTAAGTTTTCCGTCCTCATCAAAATTGTTTTCATTGAATGGTATAAATTCATAAAAGATTCCATTGTTCAAAACTATCCTCATTGACTTATTATTGGCTTTCGCCTGAAATGCAATGAATCCCTCGGAAGCCAGGTAAGTTTCTATATAAATTAGAGGACTTGCCAGTATTTTTTCAAACCCTCGCTTGTAAGGTTCAAAAGAGACCCCTCCATGCACAAAAATTCGAAGCCCCGGCCATATATCATGAATGGTTTTCAAATCATAAGCCCTGATGATTTTCTCCATCAAAATCTGTAACCACGCCGGCACTCCGGCAATAATCCCGATATTCCAGTCAGGTGCTTTTTTTACAATTTCTTCTAATTTATCATTCCAATCCCTCGTCTTCGCTATTTTCTTTCCCGGCTTGTAAAAATGTTGAAACCAAAATGGAATTTGAGAGATAGTAATTCCACTTAAATCTCCTTCAAAGTACTGACCATTCTTTTTAAGATCCGTACTCCCGCCCAACATCAAAATTCCCTTCGAGAAAAGAGAAGCAGGCAATTTGTATTGACTCATTGTCAGCATTTGACGCATAGATGTCCTCCGTATTGACTTCAACATCTCACGTGTTATGGGAATATGCTTTGAGGGAGAACCGGAGGTACCGGAACTCAAAGCAAAGTACTTAATCCTCCCCGGCCAACATACATCTTTTTTGCCCTCCTGTATCAAATGCCACCATTCATCATAAAGTTTGTCATAATCGAAAATCGGAACATTTTTCTTGAATGCTTCATAGTAGGCATCGCCATTCTTCTTTTTGAAAGCGGATAAAATCTCTGTGAAACCGTAGGACTTTCCTAACCGTGTATTTTGACAATGGATCAATAAGTTTCTTAGCTCCTGTTTTTGCAAATCTTCAGGAGAACTATACATTTGCTCCAAACTCTCTCTTAACGTTACCCCTTTTTTAAGTAATGTTCCTAAAATTGCCATTCAAACGTTTTTGAAACTCTTTTGAACTTTCAAATTCAATTCATCAAATATATCCGAAATGAAAGATATCGCTGCGAACTTGAAACAGATTAAGGATGAACTTCCTGCTTCCTGTACACTCGTTGCTGTAAGTAAAACGAAGCCCGCTGCGGATATAATGACCGCATACAGCCAAAATCACAGAGATTTTGGTGAGAACAAGGTTCAGGAACTTACCCAAAAAGCTGAAGAACTTCCGAAAGATATCAGGTGGCACATGATTGGACATTTGCAAAGTAATAAAGTTAAGTACATTGCTCCATTCGTTTATCTTATCCACGGAGTAGATTCCTTAAAACTCCTCAGGGAAATCAATAAACAAGGACAAAAATTGAACCGGGTAATTAATTGCCTTTTACAAATACATATAGCTTCTGAGGATAGCAAATTTGGTTTTGACGAAGCTGATTTGATGGAAATTATTAAAAGTGAAGAAATAAAGGAGTTTTCTTTTATAAAAATTACAGGATTAATGGGCATGGCAACCCTAACAAAAGATGAAGACAAAATTCGTCAGGAATTTAAAAGCCTCAAAAGGTTATTTGAGGCTTTTAAAGCTTTCCAATCTGAAAATTTCGTTATGCAAACGCTCTCAACGGGAATGAGCGGGGATTATAAAATAGCACTTGAAGAAAATAGCAACATGATAAGAGTTGGCAGTGCCATTTTCGGAAAGCGAGACTATTGATCCGGGTTTGATGAATTATTTTAAGGATAAAAACGAATATTTAAATAGGTTCATTTAACAAATAAAACCATTATTATCCCAATTAGCCGCCTTTTAAAATTGAACTCAGGTTTAAAAAATATTTTTTCACTAGGATGTATTTACATTAATGATTATATTTGATTACCATTTATTAAAATTTAAGAAATTATGAAGAATATAGTAATGACTTTTTTGTTGCCTTTAATTTCAATCAGTTGCAACGGTGATGAGATTATTGATAGTGAAACTGGAGTTCAGCAAGAATCTTCCATTTTTGGTAGTTGGCAGCTAGTAGAACAATGGTATGGAAGCATATTATATCCAACTACTTGGGAAGAAGTTTCAAGCGGGTATGAGGAAAACATAATTTTTTATAAAAATAATATGTATTATTCTTCGAAAGCAGACATTTGTTCTAGCAATCCATCCATTAGTGGACACTTTAAAACTGGTACTACTGATAATTATAATTTCATTGCAATAAATTTTTCTTGTACTGATAACGCATTTAATAATGAATATATAAATATATACACTTTTGAAAATAATTATTTGATTTTATCTCCCATTGATGTTTGTGACGAGGGATGTAGTTTTAAATATAAAAAAATAGCAAAATTCTTAATTGAAACAAAAAAGTAAACTATTGTTCTCGGATATATGAAAAAATTGATTTTACTCTTATTAATAGTGTACAATGCGTACTGGACTTTTGGACAAGTTTGCGGAACACCACATCCAACAACCCCGACAGTTTATTCTAATTCTGCCCGTTCACGTACTTCCGGAAGTTCGGAATTCTGTATTGATGTGTTCTTTCACATTGTGAGAAATACGGATGGGACAAATGCATTTACTCTTCCAAACACAGACGCAATAGTTAGGGAATTGAATAAATTTTATAGTCCTCAAAACTTTTACCGCCTGCAAAATGTCATTATATAATAAAGATAATTTTTTATTAATTCATATTATATTAATGATTATATTTGATTAGCATTTATTAAAACTTAGAAATTATGAAGAATATAGTTTTACCCTTTTTGATATGCTTCATTTTACCCGGTTGCAATGATGATAATACTGTCCAACAGGAAAACTTGATAACTGAAAACGCTACTCTTTTTTATTACTTTGATGCAGGTTTTGGAACATCTCAATGTTATTTCGTGGTAGAAACGCAAAGTAATAAGATATTTGTTCCCAATAAAGAGTATAATTTATCTGAATTTACATCTGATGATGGTAGTTATACCGAAAATAATGTAAAGATTACCTATCGCTTAACAGATAATGGAATTGAAAGGTGTTTTCACAGAGAAGGATTTTTAGAAAGTCCGACTGTGGTAATAGAAATTAAAAGAATAGAAAAGATTTAAGATTTTCCTAAATAAAAGATATAGAGTTATGAGAAGAATTATTTTAACGTTGGTTTTAGGATTCATTTTTGTCTTTAGTCTCAAAGCACAGAATATTCCATCTGTTACCAACGGATTTCCTACTGAAATTTAAAAGGTGCCTTATCAGGTTAGTATTCGGGCTAAAAGTGATGGTAGTCACTGTGGAGGAAGTATCATCAACAATAAATATATTCTAACAGCCGCACATTGTTTTAATGACAAAGATGACAAAAAGGCTTCAAATATTACCGTGAAGGTTGGATTTACTACACAAAATAATCCGGGAAGTAATCTACAGTCGTACAAGGCGAAAAGAATAGTCATTCATCCAAGTTATAACGATAACGTATTTAATAAGAAGGACTTTGATGTTGCCATTATTGAAATTGACGGCACATTTACTTTTAACAATTTTGTACAGCCTGTTGAACTCATTTCCAATCAAACCTTGTCTGCCGAGGCTATTGGGAATAAGGTAAGGGTTAGTGGTTGGGGTTGGACAGTTCCTAGGCAAAGATTTTTAGCTAATCACTTACAAGCGGTAGATGTTTCAATTATCAGTAATCAAGTTGCAGATAAACAATTAGATATAGCTTTTGCAAATCTTAATCCACCCAGAGTTCGCCCAAAACTAACCCAAAGAATGATCTCAACAGGAGCAGTTGGTACGAACAGACAAGGCGCATGTCATGGAGATAGTGGCGGGCCATTAATCTATAAAAAGAACGGGCAGAATGATATTCAAATTGGGGTAGTAAGCTGGGGAGTCCCCGAATGTGTAGGAGGTAAAAATTCGCCTTCAATTTATGCAAGATTGTCACAGCTTGTAGGTTGGATAAACAGTGAGGCATGGAAATTTGCCAATATTCGGGGAAATAGTATTGTGTGTTATAACTCATCTCAAACTTTCACGTTACAGAACGTTCCATACTTTATCACTG
>JACONI010000014.1:0-13836 GCA_014323825.1 Ekhidna sp.
GGCTACGGTCCAATCCCCTCCGCTCGCCATGACGGCTATGTCTGTCGGCTCCAGTTTATCGGCAGAAATGGAAAGGGCAGTTTTAGCTAAAGCTAAGTTTATTTCTACGGGCTTATCGTCGTCCCCGCAAGCGGTTAGCGCTATCCCCACGGCCATAAATAGGAGAACTTTCGGAAAAAGTTTAACTATATATAGGGGGGGGGGGTATAATAAAAGAGTACATCATAAAAAAAATTATTGGTTAAAAAATTATTTCAGTTGCAAGGTTAAACCCTTTTTATTAAAATACAAAGCAAGTATAAAAATATTTAATTGTCAAGGGGTCGTCCGATTTTTTTACTAAAAATATAGATAAATTTAAAAAGGAGTGGTTACTGTGCGGATGCTGAAATTAGAAATCATCCATTAAATATAATTAGTTAATAATGCCTTCTTTTGTAATCAATCCAACTTAAAAAAATACTGATGAATCATGGCTAGTGGTGTTTTTGATATGATAGGCCCCGTTATGATAGGTCCTTCCAGTTCCCATACAGCAGGGGTGGTACGTATAGGAAGGGTTGCCTGTAAAATACTGGGTGGTATACCTGAGTATGCGGATATTGTTTTTTATAATTCCTTTGCCAGAACCTATGAAGGTCATGGGAGCAACAGAGCCATATTGGCCGGCCTGATGGACTATAAAACAGATGATGTTCGAATAAAAAATGCCTTGAGCCTAACAAAATCCGTTGGGCTTTCGTATAAGTTCAGGTCAATAGGGAGTGCGTCCACTCTGCATCCTAATTCGGTTAGAGTAAGCGTAAGAAGGGGGGACAGTAAAATTGAAATATTAGGAGAAAGTCAAGGCGGCGGCGTTATCAGGATAAAAGAAGTTAATGGGTTTGATGCCAACTTCACTGCAAGTCTTCACACGTTAATAATTGAAGCAGATGATGTGAATGGCAGCATCGCTTTTTTTACGGAGGTGCTTTCACAAGAAGATTGCAATATTGCTACGATGACCGTATCTCGAAAAGGAAGGAATGACCTGGCTTGCTTAATATTGGAAATGGACTCAGGTATAGATGACATAACCTTGAGGTATCTGGAGAAAAGGAGATGGGTTCATAAAGTCAATTACCTTCCGGATATTGATAAATAGTATGGAAAATCTACTCATCATAACCCTGATAATCACAGGGCTAAATACTTTAGCACAGGAAAAAAAAGTACTGACTTTGCAGGAGTGTATTAACATTGCCATAGAGAACAACCTTAGTGTTCAAAGAAGTGAACTCAGCCTTAAAACAGCTGAGGTAAACCTGATGCAGGCAAATGCTCAGAGATATCCAACACTTAATGCAAACGGCAGCTATGGTTTCAATTGGGGTAGAAGTATTGACCCGAACTCCAACCTTTTTGTAAGTAAGAGGATAAACACCGCAGCAGTAGGGGCAAGTGGAAGTCTGCCTCTTCTTCAGGGACTCCAAGTCAGTAATGGGATAAAGCAATCAAAAACAGACCTCTTGGCGAGTGATTTTGATCTTCAAAAAGCCAAAAATGATATTTCGATCAATGTTGCCTCTTTCTTCTTAACGGTTATTCTTAATAAGGAACTATTGGAGACTGCAAGGTTGCAATTGAAGTCGAGTAAACAACAATTAGATCAAACCAAGAAGTTAGTAGCTTCGGGAACGCTGCCGATCTCTAATAAATTTCAGTTGGAAAGTCAGGTAGCAACTAATGAAGTTACTTTAATCAACAATCAAAACAGTCTTGACTTATCATTACTTGATCTTAAGCAAGCCCTTCTGCTGCCACCGGGGGTCGAAGTTGATGTAGTTATCCCTGAGACCGATGGTTTTTTTACAGAAATTGAAGATATTAATTCATACGATATTTACGAATCTGCTCTTTCTAAGCAGCCTGAAATCAAGGCCGTAGATGCAAGGATTAGGAGTGCTAATTTTGCTTTGGAGGTTGCAAAAGGCTCCTTATATCCTTCCCTGAGTCTTAATGGAAACATCAATACAAATTACTCTGATGCGGTAGACCAAATTTTCATTTTTGACGGCGGAGATCCGGCAAATCGTCTTGTTCCTACTGATTTTGAAACATCCGACGGGACTGCAATTTTTGAACGAGTTGAAATTCCAAGTGGGGAAGTTCAGGATTATGGAGTAATCGATCAATGGGATGATAATCTAAGGTATTCCGTTTCATTGGGTTTATTTATTCCTATACTCAACGGATTCAGCAACAGGGCAGCTATGCAGCAAGCTAAAATTAATGTTCAGCAGGCTGAATTAAATGCCAGAGATGAAAGGAATATTCTTTATCAAACGATTGAAAGTGCCTACAGAAGTGCACTTGCTGCAAGTCGTACTTACTCAGCTTCAGAGAAACAGGTAGCGGCACTTCGGGAGACTTATCGGGCATTAGAAAATCAATACAACAACGGAGCCGCTAATTTTACTGATTATCAGGTTGCAGCAAACAATTTATTTCAGGCCCAATCCGATTTATCAAGGGCTAGGTACGACTTCATATTTAGAAAAAAAATCCTTGATTTCTATCTAAGGTAAACCTTTATCATTTTAATTACCAACTTAACTAATTAAGAAAATGGCAAAAAAGAAAAGATCAGGTAATCGAATGTTATATATTCTAGGGGGCTTAGTGGTCGTGCTGATATTATTTGCGATTATTGGAAATTTTGTGGGTATCGTTGGTCAGAAGAAGAAAACTGAAGTAGAGGTCGCCAATGCTGAAAAGGATACCATCATAGAAAAGGTTAGTGCTTCAGGGCAAGTTCAGCCTGTTGTTGAAGTACAACTAAGTCCGGAGGTCTCAGGAGAGATTATTGAGTTAAATGTGGAAGAGGGAGATTCAGTAAGTAAGGGAAACCGATTGCTTAGGATTAGACCGGACAACTTTAAATTGGCATTGGATCAGGCAGAGGCGGGTTTAAATCAGCAAAAGGCGGCACTTGCGCAAGCAAAAGCTGCTCGGGCACGTGCAAAGGCTAACCTGACACGATTAGAACAGGACTTCCTTCGTCAGCAAAAATTGTTCAAAGAGAAGGTAATTTCAGAAGCTGACTTCCAACTTGCAACGACAAACTATCAAATCGCTGAGCAGGACTATGAATCCGCTAAGGAAAGCGTGAATGGCGCTAATTACAGTCTAAAGAGCGCAGAAGCCAGGGTAGCAGATGCCAGTGAAAACCTTCGGCTGACCATCTTAACGGCTCCAATGAGCGGAATAGTTTCCAAACTTCCCGTAGAGTTGGGAGAGACTGTTTTGGGCACTTCGCAGTTTCAGGGAACGGAGGTGATGCGTATTGCAGACCTGTCTAAGATGGAAGTGAAGGTAGATGTAAACGAAAATGATATTATAAAAATTAGTGTTGGTGATACATCAATTATTGATGTGGATTCTTACGCATACCTTGACAAAACATTTAAAGGAGTGGTGACAAACATAGCCAATACCGCTAATGATAAGATTTCCTCAGATGCTGTTACGGAATTTGAAGTGAGGATTCAAATTTTAAATAGTTCCTACCGGGATTTAATCAAAGAAGAAGGCTTGAAATATCCCTTCAGACCCGGAATGACGGCAAGCGTTGATATTATTACAGAAGTAAGAAAGAACATTCTGACAGTTCCTTTATCTGCGGTTACCACAAGAAGTAGCGAGAAAAGAGGGGAAGACGATACTGAAAACCTGCCTGATGAGGATCTGAAGGAGGTAGTATTCGTCATGGAAGAAGGGAAGGCTGTTCAAAAAGAGGTTACAACGGGAATAAGCGACTTTGAGATAATCGAAATTCTGACAGGTATAGAAGAAGGAACTAAAGTAATCTCCGGTCCATTCTTGGCAGTATCCAAGAGACTCAAAAATGGTGATGATATCAAATTAAATAATAAAGAACAAAAAGAGAACGATCCCGAATAAGTATTAAATCTTGCGATGATATTTATGAAATCCGCCGAACAGCAAAATTTGTTTTTTAATTCATATTTATAGTACTTTCAATAGCATCCGTAACCTCTTGCATTTTATGATCCGTATACCTACCACCTTTGGACCAGCTAATTTTTCTATCAAAGTCAAGAACAGCAAGTGTAACTCAGTAATGTGCAAAAGTGCATTTAATTTCAATTCTTACATAACCGAACAAATAGCCAACTTATCGCTGGTTTTTAAATGCGTTTACCCCGAATTTTATATTTTTTAATACTTTTCATAAATAGGAAAAAATATTAGCGGAAATCATCAATTAGCACGGAAAAAACAAATAATTTTATGATAAAA
Organism: Ekhidna sp.; assembly: GCA_014323825.1. Lineage (GTDB taxonomy): Bacteria > Bacteroidota > Bacteroidia > Cytophagales > Cyclobacteriaceae > Ekhidna. The sequence goes on from JACONI010000014.1 coordinate 4,303, forward strand.
TAATATAATAGGCAAGTATTTAGTTATACTTTTAGAATCTATGTTGATGTACCGAATATTGTCTGTTTATCCTTGCAAAACCATTTATTATTAGATCAATTCTAAGTTAAAACAGAAATTTGCTGACAGATAGTTCCCAAATAATTATCAATAGATATGGAGTGTAGACTGCTTGTTCCTGAGAATTTTGAAACGCTCTACCGGACGTTCAGGTCTGCCTTTTCCAATAATGAGGTAAAACCTCAGCCCACAAGAGCGGAATTTGAGCACCGACTGTATAAAAAGTTGATGCTTAATCCGAGTATTTCGGCAGCCGCATTTGATGGTGATGAGATGCTGGGCTTTATCTTACACACCTCTAATGTATTTCAAGGTATCCCAACAGCTTACAATGGAGGCACCGGGGTATTGCCGGGTTTTAGAAATCAAAGAATTGCTAAAGAGCTTTATGAATACCTTATACCGAAGATTCAATCGAAATCTCTCGCTCGTGTATTATTAGAAGTAGTAGAAGCGAATGAGTATGCAATTAAACTCTATGAAAAAATAGGATTTAATTTTAAAAGAAGGTTTAAATGTTATAAACAGATTCGAGAGATGAATTTTCCCGGGAATTCATGTGAGATAGAAAAAGGAACTATTGAGGACATCAATTTCAACTTTAATGATTTTGATACCTCTTTTTTGAATGATGAATCCAATTTAAAATCCAGACCGGAAGATATTTTGGTTGCAAAGGAGGATGGAGAAGTGAAAGGGTACGTTATTCTCCAATCTCAAACAGGCAGGATATCACAAATTTCAATTGCAAATCAAGCGCGGAGAAAAGGGATAGGGAAGTCATTGCTATCAAGTGCTCAAAATATGTCGGCTAAACCCCTAACTATTATGAATATTCCCGAAGAGCAGTACGGAATGGACATTTTTTTGAAGAGAAGTGGATTTGAAAATCAGGTCAGTCAGTTTGAAATGGAATTGGTAATTTAAGTCGTGCGGTTTTCTGACCTTTCAAAGATCACAGCAGGCCGGATTGCTATTTCTGAAGATTGCGACCTGCATCATTTTTCAACGGATACCCGCACCTTATCGGGTAAAAAGGATGAAGTTTTCATTGCGATTAATGCAAATAGAGATGGTCATCAATTCATTGAGGAAGCGAGAAAGTCCGGAATTAAGAATTTCATTGTAGAACAGGTGCTCTCTTCTTCAGAGGGACTAAATGTTTTTCAGGTGAAAAATTCAGTTAATGCTTTTCAGGATATTGCAGCATACCACAGAGGTCAGTTTGACCTGCCGGTTACCGGAATTACGGGAAGTAATGGCAAGACTACCGTTAAGGAGTGGCTGTCCGCTATGCTATCTGAAAAGCACTTTGTGGTAAAAAATCCCAAGAGCTACAATTCGCAAATTGGAGTACCACTGTCTGTCTTAGCTATTGGTAAAAACCATGAGTTTGGGGTATTTGAGGCGGGTATCTCCCGGGCTAATGAGATGGCGTATCTTGCGAAAATCATCCAACCCTCAATGGGCATTTTCACAACACTTGATCGGGCGCATGATGAAGGCTTCCAATCTATGAAACAAAAACTTGAAGAGAAGCTGAAACTATTTCAGCATGCTGAAATAGTAATATTTAGAAGTGATGCTGCCTACTCTGCGGATATTGATCTTATTCTGAGGTCTCAAAAAGTTACATGGGCCTTGGATGGCTCCGGAGAGATCAATGTGCAATGGCAGCCGGGAGTTATCCTGATCAATGGGGATAAGTTTCAGACACGGTTTTCAAACGTAATTGAGTTGGAAAATGTCACGCATGCAATAGTGGCTGCCCGGGTCTCGGGGCTTTCAAAAGTGCAAATTCAAAAAGGCCTCAATTTATTAAGTTCTGTTCCGATGCGCCTGGAGTTCAAGAAAGGGATAAATGGGAGTTACATCCTGGATGACACTTACAATAATGATCTTGCAGGGCTTAAAGTAGCACTCGACTACCTGGCATCACGCCGGGAAAATAAGAAGCGGACACTTATCCTTTCCGATATTTTACAATCAGGAGTTCCAAATGATGAATTGTACAAAGAAGTCAATGAATTAATCATCGAAAAAGGAATCAGTCGATTAATTGGAGTAGGCCCCAGAATTTCAATGGCATCCGGGTCATTTAAAGTGGAAGCAATGTATTTCTCTTCAACAGATGAACTCTTAATCAATCTTCCATCTTTTGAGTCAGAAATGATACTGATAAAAGGGGCCAGGAACTTCGAACTTGAACGGGTAAGCAAACTTCTGGAAGAGCAAATCCACGGAACGGTTCTGGAGATCAACTTCGAAGCTTTACAGCATAACCTAGATCAATACAGAAAGCTACTTCAACCACACGTTAAAATGATGGTAATGGTCAAGGCCAACGCTTACGGAAGCGGAATTTCAGAGGTTGCTAATTTCCTCCAGCACCAACGGGTGGATCAGTTGGGCGTAGCGTATGTGGATGAAGCCATTTCGCTGCGTCAAAACGGGATTTCACTCCCTATCATGATCATGAATCCTTTCATTGACAGCTTCAGTCAGTTCGAAAAATTCAACTTACAGGCTGAAATCTTCAGTTTTGGACATTTGGACCGACTATTGAAGGATACTAAAGGAGAGATGTCGGTTCAAATCAAGATTAATACCGGCATGCATCGACTTGGGTTTGACATGAGTGAGTTAAATAAATTAATTCAAATGATAAAAGAGCATAGCAGATTAAAAGTAGAAGGCATCTTTACTCATTTCTCACGTTCGGATGACCCAAAGCAGGATGAATTTACTATGAAGCAGGCGAAGCTTTTTGAGCAGGCATATAATAAAATAGTAGATTCATTAGGATATCAAGCTGCAAAACATGCTTGTAATTCATCTGCGACGGTGAGATGTCCACAATATCATTATGACATGGTAAGACTTGGAATAGGACTTCATGGATTTGACCCCACTCACCGGCTTAAACTCAGAACTACCGGCAAACTAAAGACAGTTATCTCACAAGTTCAAACGCTTAGGAAGGGTGAGGCTGTCGGTTATTCCGGGAAGGGAATGCTCAATCGTGACAGCAGAATTGCTGTTTTGCCCATAGGTTACGAGGACGGCTATGTCAGAGCTTTTGGTAATGGCAATGCAAAAGTTCTCATTGATAAAAAATTGTGCCCTTTAATAGGTAATGTCTGTATGGATATGATCATGGTAGATGTGACAGACACCAAAGCAAAAGAAGGAGACGAAGCAATCATTTTTGGTGAGAATCCCACTATTAAAGATTTAGCCCGGTGGTCAAATACGATACCTTACGAGATTCTGACGAATGTAAGTAGCAGGGTAAAACGGGTCTTTGTTTGGGAATGATGATTTAAGCAATCTTATCTTTGCCTTCAAGTCAAAAGGTACCAAAACACGCTCTGGCAAATTGAAAAAACGCTTTAAGGAACCTTAAAACTTCTCAAAAGTCAATTTTCGCCGCTAGTTTAACGTGAGTTCGGTGTAAGCAAGTGTAATTTTTTTGTAAAAAAAGGTAGACTTTATTATATTGACATTTTGAAAATCCATCAATTAACTAAAAATCTACCTATGCTATCAAGAACTAAAATTATCGAAATTTTCTGTGCTATTGACGATTTCGGTTAAGATTTCTTACCTACCTGGCAAAAAGCATTGCTGATCAGTAAAAAGCGTAGAAGACCTTCTAAATGGCATTTATCCGAGATGATGACTATTCAGGTTTTATTCCATTTTTCAGGATAATGCCATCCTGTTTCGAAAAAGGGCTATCCGTGAGACCATCATTGACTAACTGAAGCCTATTTTTCAGGTAGATCACTCCGGACACAGAAGTCAGGCTAACTTCTTTAACAATATTTTTTCTGTATGGATAGCTTATAACTTTTCCGAGAAAAAGCCGTCTCTCAAAATGAATTTTTGTGATACTAAACAACTAATATTACCCCTTAGAAGGATTATAATTACACCGAACCCACGTTAATTAATTGTAAAGACCCTTATTTTTTGTTCTGGTAAAAAGATTCTTAAAACTTTTACCGGTGATTGATGAAAATCCCCCTGCAACTCCTCCAATAGCCCCGGATGCTAATACAAGAATGAGTGGATCTTTTAAGCTCATTATTTCTGAGATTTTTGACGAAAATGATGAGGCGTTTTCCACATCCAATGTCCAGGCGTGTCCCATCCATACCAGTCCCACTCCTAAGAAGCCCGAAATAAATGCGTTCAATCCGGAGGAGGGAGCAGCAAATGATACGGCAAAAGAAGCAAACATACATAGCCACCATCCTGTGAAAGGGGAGATAAAATAAGTTATTGCTCCGATGCAAATTATTCTTATAATTAGCTTCATTTTTATTTAGGTTGAAGGGTAATGGTGCAATTGATTTCTGATTTATTCAAATCTCTTTTGAATAGGAGGGGATAGTATTCACCATTTGCCCAGTCGTTGATCATGTGTCCGTATTTCGGATTTCCGGGGTTTCCGGTCTGGCTTCCGGGATACACCCCCCAGGCATTTACTTCACCATCTCCTAATTCTACGACCATTCTCCAAGAGGGACCGTGTCTCTTTGATGCAGCATTGACGATTGACTTGTTACCTCCAATTTTAATTTTATCAAAGCTAAAAGGAGCCAGTCTAAGTAAATGTTGAACTGTTGTATTTTTGAATTCATACCAGAGAAGCGTATTATCAGGGTCCTCCAGATATTCTTCAAGGGCTTCAATGGTTTCTCTAAAAGTGTCCCTGAAAAGATCCCCGGAAGTTTCTTTGATGGTAGTGGTCTGATTGTCTATCATAAAGAAGTCGGTATCTCGGCTTAGGATATTAACAGTATTAAACCAGCCGGGCCGATAGACTTTCACATCACTATTGTCAATCTCGTCCCACAACTTGCTGTTTAGTTTACTCCACCAAGTTTCATAAACAGATGGAGCCTGTTTATCCGGATGATTAAAATAATCCCAACTTCTTAAAAGGGTGTAATACTTCTGTTCTTTATCCGTGAAAGAGGCCGTATCGAGACTATCCAGCATCATGGGCATTGCCTCAAAGGCATTGTAGTTAAAATTGTCATGCTGTAGTTTCATCATATCTTCAACTTCAATATTTGACATGATTCTAAGCCGTTCATTAATTCTTCTTCCCCTGTAATACTCATAATTATAGTCATACTGGTAATATGGGTAAAGGGTATCCGCTGCATGTTGATTGGCGGAGCTTACAAAGTTTTGATCAGGATTTTTGATATGTAAATTATGATCATGAGGTATGTATGCTTTCCACTCATGGTCAACCTCGCTGCCATCCATTAAAAATTTACCTTGCTCTTCCCATTTTACAGGAAATTTTCCATTGACCCATAACGCGATATCTCCATTGGCTGCTGCAAAAGAATAGTTTTGCGGAGGGCCGGAAAAGTTACTTAGTGCCTCTACAAATTGATCATATTGACTAGCCTTGTTCACCAGGTATATCGCTTTTATTTCCTTTGAAGGAAGATGTGCGGTCCATTTCATGGCAAGATTTGTGATTTCTGAACGGCCATCCCCAAAACTTTCATCATAAACCACCGGTCCATGATGAGTATATACTATGGTATCGTAAAAAGGCTTTGAGCCTCTGATTTCAAACTTCTCAATCACCTTTTTTGTGGGCACCCAGTTGTTGTTATACAGATATTCATTCCTGGACTCATCCTTATATTGGATATGATACCAGTCAACCAAATCTCTTTTCGCATTGGTATTTCCCCATGCAATAGAATCATTGAATCCGATGATTACGCCGGGACCGCCGGGGAGGGTTGCTCCCATTACATTAATGGTTGGGCAATTCAGATGGGCGACATACCAGATACTTGGAAGATTGAGGTTCAAATCCGGCTCATTCGTCAGAATTACTTTCCCGTTGGTCGTTTTATTACCATTTACAACAAAACTATTACTTCCATTAGCCGGATTGGGGGTTTCGAGAGTAGGGAGAGTAAATGAAAGAGGGAATTTAACCGAAGGCTTTTCTATTTTAACGGGAACAAAATTAAAATCGGTCTCTCTTGGAATGACCGGATCTAGTTTCTCTTCAAGAGGTCGTTCCGGATAAAGAATCTCAAACACCTCTCTTCCCCACTTTTTCAACGCATTGGTATGTTCCAGATCTCTTTCTCCCCCGGAAAGCATACTGTGCATGTTTGAAATAAGAAGAAAGCATTTAAAAGGTGTCCATTCTTCGGGCTTATAGTCAAGTAATTTGTATTCTATCGGGTAATCCTTATAATCCAATGATTCAATGTACGCATTCACTCCGGCAGTAAAAGCTGCTACCAGCCTGTAAATCGCCGGCTCCTCTTTTCTGAATAGATCAAGTGATGCCTCAGCTCCGTACTTAAGCCCAATCCTTCTCTGCCCTCTGTCAAAATTTAAAAATCCGGATCCAAGTATTTCTGAAATTCGACCTTCAGCAGCGAGAAGCTGGAACTCCATCTGCCATAATCTATGATAAGCCGTGATATAAGCCTGAGTAAAAAACAGATCTTCCTCATTTTGTGCTTTAATATGCGGAATCAGTAAGTCATCGAAATATACATTGACGGGTTCTTTGAGGCCGTCAAGTACTAAATTTTGAACCGGATCAATGGCTTTATTCTCAGCGTTCTGCCAAAAACCATGAAATGGACTTAAAAATTTGCCAAGTGGAGGAACAGACCCAAATTTTGTATTGAGGCATATCCCTGTTGCAATCGTTATAATAAATGAAAGAATAAACCGGAAGGTTTTCATAGTCCTCTTTAGCTTTAAAATTGTTTTTTGAAAATTTACAAAAAGGAAAAATATTAAAACCTCCTACAAAAATAAGGGATAAAATCGGTTTGCATAAATGCCATTACCTGATTAGTTAATTTGTCTGAAACGAGAGAAGTCAGATAAACAGTCTTTTCTGCAACCTGACACCGATGCACATACTACAGCAAAAGTAAATTATCTAAAAACCGGAAGGAAAAGAAACAAGCATAAATACGGCATCCGTTGTAAAATGGAACACCTTCCCGCCTGTATGAAGAAGCAGTTGAATTGAGCATTTGAAGAGGGAAAAATATCATTCGCAACTCGCTAATATATTGAGAGCCGATGTGTTACTACGTAAGGATTATGTCACATCCAAGTTGGGTAGAAAATTCCATCAAAGAGACAAAAAATGGTTAAAAATACGTTGTCAAACCTCGGAAGACCTTCAAAAAATAATGAATAACTAAATAGTGATAAAATGTAAAAGCTTTGCAAAGGGTTCTTAAATTTAAAATACTGAATTTAGCATCATGGATGAGCTAAAATCCTACATCATTAATAGTAAAGTCAGTAAAAGAAGGATTAGTGCCGAGATACGAGATGGAAATAACTCTCCGTATCCCAAACGCAACCTTTTCGTTAAGTTGAGGCAGTATAGCATTGATTTTTTGAAGCATCGACAGGAACCAAGAATGATAGCCCTGGCAGGACTTAGAGGAGTGGGTAAAACCACCTTATTATGGCAAACTGCCGAAGAGATGAGTAAGATCGGATATAGCCATATTTATTTTATCAATGGTAATGACTTAAACACTTTAAACCATCATCTCTATGATACTTTTCAGATTTTTGAAGAGGAGATTTTTGGTAAAAAATTCTTTGAGATCGATCATCCGGTAGTCTTTCTCATAGATGAGGTTCACAATGTAAGGGATTGGGATTTGCACCTGAAAATACTTTATGATAAATGTAAGCAGGCTTTTGTACTCATCACGGGATCATCTGCTTTGTTGCTCCATAACAGCGCAGATTTATCGTCCAGAATGACCATCACAAAAGTATTTCCCTTTAGATATGCTGAATTCGTTCTTTCATCTTGCTGGATAAAAAAGAAACGTCTGTTATTCGCTAAAAAAGGACTTGGTAGTAAACTTAGGGAAATTCTGTTTTATTCTGAAACAATTGATGTGCTTAGTTCAGGGCTTACATCGCTCAGACTGCATATTAATGACTACTTAAACGAGGTAAGCTGGGAATTAGGTATCGGGTCTAAGTCTCAGCAGCCTCTTATTGATGAGTATGTGAGTTATCACAATATAGCCCGTTTTCTTCCTTTACAGAACAAGGAAATCATCAATGATCGCATCATTGCATTATTTGAAAGAATTCTTTTGAAAGATTTACCTGTACTGGAAGAGGGTATTCGCCCTGAAACTTTGTTCAGATTGTTAATGCGTTTGGCATTAAGCGATGAGGTTAATTATCAAAGCCTTTCAAGAGACTTTGGCAGGGAAAAGGAAATTGAACATTTTATTGACCTTCTGGATAAGGCTGAAATACTCAATGTGTTCCTTCCACATGGGGGTACAAAATCAAAGACGGGTAAAAATATCAAACCATTTTTTATGTCTCCATCTCTTCGAAGGGCTTTATACGCTAAGATCTATGGTAATGAATTAAAAGATGATCTACGGGCAAGGCTCTACGAGGACATTATTGCGATGTACCTAAGACGGTTATTCGACCCGGGAATGACCGGTTTCGGATTTCAGGAGAATGGTTCAAAGCCGGACTTTATTGTTGAGACAAGGAACAAGCCGATTGTGCTGGAGGTTGGAGTGGGAAAAGCTACTAACAAGCAAATCAGAGAGTATCAAGATAAACGATACGGTATAGTGATTAACGCTAAAATATCTGACTTTAGTGTTAAAGAAGATTGTATATTCATGCCGTTATCATGGTTTCTTCTACTTTAATAAACTCATTTCAGGTAGCTTTCTGAAGAAATTATTCTCACCATCAATACCCGGTACTCTAGGGTTAAACCAAGATTGATTAACTCTAAATCGATCGGCTTTGTCAGGGCAGTAATTTTTCTGCTAATATTTTTTTATGATACTTATAGTATTTTTCATAGATTTCATTAAAAAAAAATTGTAATTTTTTTGATCTCTAATTTTTTTTTCAATAAAAAATTTATTTAAAGTAAATACTTGAATAATAAATAAAAATTTGGAATTTATGTTTTTTAATCTTAAATAATTAGCAGCTCACAGAGGTTTCAGCAATTTTCATTGATATAATACAAGGCCAATTACTTGTTAAAAAATTTTACTCTTTGTTAATTAATCTTAAAACATCATTACCTTTGAAATATGATTTTAATTATTTAACAACAATTAACAAGTTAGTATGAAGAGAATTTTACTACTAAGTTTTGTGTTTATTACTACCCTTCTTTTTGGAGTGATGGCACAAAGAACCGTATCCGGTAAGATTACCGATGATACGGGTGATCCCTTACCGGGAGTGAACGTTGTGATAAAAGGCACAACGACAGGTACCCAAACGGATTTGGATGGGAATTACCGACTTTCCTTAGTTGACGCGGGGGGGGGGGTAATCCTTGTCTTTTCCTATGTGGGTTTTGAAACGCAGGAAGTTGAGGTAGGTTCCAGGACTACCATTGACATTTCGATGGGCGGAGCGGTAGAA
>JACONI010000014.1:13856-34365 GCA_014323825.1 Ekhidna sp.
GTACCCAAACGGATTTGGATGGGAATTACCGACTTTCCTTAGTTGACGCGGGGGGGGGGGGAATCCTTGTCTTTTCCTATGTGGGTTTTGAAACGCAGGAAGTTGAGGTAGGCTCCAGGACTACCATTGACATTTCGATGGGCGGATCGGTAGAGCTTTCTGAGGTAGTGGTTACTGCTCAGGGTATTCAAAGAAAAAAGGAAGCTTTAGGTTTTGCGGTTAGTACATTGAGCGAAGATGCTGTTGCGGATAAGACGGAAGGGGATGTCGTCAGGTCGCTTAGGAGTAAAGCTTCGGGTGTTCAAATCACACAACAAAGCGGTCTATCCGGATCCGGAACCAATATTATCATTAGAGGATATACTTCATTTACCGGAGATAATCAGCCTTTGTTTATTGTGGATGGTGTTCCGTTTAATACAAATACTAATTCCAGTGACGGGGAAGCAAGCGGAGGAAGTGATTTTGCGAATGGTACAAATAATGGATCTTCAAGATTTTTAGATTTGGACCCCAATAACATTGAAGAAATCAGTATCCTTAAGGGGCTGGCAGCTTCCACCTTATACGGAACCCAGGGAAGGAACGGTGTAGTTCTCGTTACGACTAAATCAGGCTCCTCGGGTAACGGTAATAAGAAAATGGATATTAGTGTGACCCAGTCTGTCTTTGCGAATGAAATCGGTTCATTACCGGATTACCAAGATTCGTATGGAAATGGATTTGATCAGGTGTTTGGATGGTTCTTTAGTAACTGGGGACCCAATTTTAAACGAGACGGATTAGCCGGATATGGGACTGATGCTATTATTTCCGATGACGGTTTTTTACCGCACCCTTACTCCCAATATAATAATCCTGCACTCAGGGCAGCTTTTCCTGAGTTCCAAAGATCAGCAACAGATGTCGATGCAGTTAATACTAGAGGTGCTTCAAGACCGGGAGCTCGGTATCCGTGGAGACCCTACGATAATGTAAAGGATTTTTTCAGAACGGGGCTGGTTTATAATTCATCCGTAAATGCAAGAGGAGTAAGTGAAGACGGAAACAGCAGCTTCAATCTGAATTTCGGATACTTGAGTGATGAAGGTTTCACGCCGGGTAACGAACTGGAAAGAATTTCATTTAGCGTTGGAGGAAGGACAAAACTCAGCAATGGGCTGACCATCAACGGGACGATGAACCTGTCAAGAACGGATTTTATGGCTCCTCCTGTCTCAGCCAGTCAGGGAAATGGGGCTTTTGATCCGTTAGGTGGGACTCCGCTCTCTTCTTCTGTTTTCGGACATGTCTTTTTCACTCCCAGAAGCATTGATCTGATGAACTTGCCCTTCCAAAACCCTATTGACGGAAGCAGCGTTTATTACAGACAAAACAACAGTATTCAAAATCCGAGATGGACTGTTGCCAATGCCTTCACAAGTCAATTGACAGATCGTGTTTTCGGAACCATAGGAACAAGTTATGACATTAATGATAATCTGAATGTTGCCTATCGTCTGGGATATGATTTGTACACTGAAAGCAATAAAAGCGGTCAAAACAAAGGGGGGATAGAGGGACCACTAACCGGTCAATACCGAACATTTGACAATGTAAATGCGATATGGGACCATACCATTACGCTCAATGGCCGCTTTGATTTATCCGGTAATGTAGGTCTCAGTTTCAATTTAGGATCTCAGCTTAGAAGAAATGAGCTTGAGCGGCAGGGGGTCACAAGTACAAATCAGTTGGTTTTCGGAACGTTCAGACACTTTAACTTCACGGATCAGGCTCCCATTCAGTTTTCACAAGAGCAAAACATTGTTGGATTTTTTGGGCAAGCGGAGATTGACCTGAACGGATACTTATTCGTAACCTTAGCCGGCAGGAACGATGCCGTTTCTAATTTCGCTGAAAACAACCGGTCACTATTCTACCCAAGTATTAGCGCAGCTTTTGTGGTCTCGGAAGCATTTCCGGGAATAACAAACCCGAACTATCTTAATTTCCTGAAAGTAAGAACCGGATTCGGAACCTCGGCCGGATTCAGGGCAGGATACCCCACCGTTTCAGTAGTTGATGCCAATTCAAGATTATTTATAAATGAATCCGGGAATGTAGTCTCCGGAAATACAACCGGAACGCTCTTAGGTAATCCTGACTTAAAGCCCGAACGACAGGAGGAGTTTGAGGTGGGCTTGGAAGCACGAAGTTGGAAAAACAGAATTAATCTTGATCTTTCATGGTACAGGAGGTCTTCCACCGACTTAATTGTAGAACGTCCTCTGGATCCTTCTACCGGTTTCCTTTCAACGTTTACAAATATCGGTGAGGTGATCACAAAAGGCCTTGAGGTTGACTTGGGAGTGGATATACTTGCAAACACGGCGGTCACCTGGAATGTCAGGTCAAATTTCACCCGATATCGAAGTGAAGTAACAAATCTTGGAAATGACACGGACCAAATCGCTATCGCAGGCTTTACCAACCTGGGCAATTTCGCCGTGAAAGGTGAGCCGCTGGGTGTGATGCAGGGAAGCAGGATCATGCGAAATGCAAACGGAGATAAAGTAGTGAACAGTGTTGGCAGGTACGTAGAGGAGGAAGGGACTTTTAAAATAGGCGATCCAACGCCTGACTTCGTGCTTAATGTAATTAATACGGTTAATTATAAAAACTTCTCTTTATCAGCCGTTATTAATTATCAGCAAGGCGGCGATGTGTATTCGCGTACTGTCTCTACCCTCCTTGGGAGAGGTCTGACGACTGATACCGAAGACAGAACACAAACTTTTATTTTAGAAGGTGTAAAGAATACAGGGACTACCGATAATCCGGTTTACGAGGAGAATGATTTACAGATCAATAACTCATCCTTTTATTTTAGCAATGTGTTATTTGGCCCGGATGAGTTAGGTGTTTTTGATGCAACTACCGTCCGTCTTCAGGAACTCTCTTTAAGTTACAGTTTGCCTAAAAATATACTTGCGAATACGCCATTTGGTTCAGTTACACTGACAGCTTCAGGGTTTAATTTGTGGTACAGTGCCGTTAATATTCCGAAGGGAACAAACTTTGATCCGAACGTAGCAGGGCTTGGTGTTGGCAACGGTCAGGGATTTGATTACCTGAACGGCCCCAGCTCCAGACGCTACGGAGGTACTTTAAAATTTACCTTCTAAGATGAATAACTTCAATATTTTAAAGATGAAAAAAATACATAAAAATAGATTAAAAGCGTTTTGTCTGACTGCGATAATCCTGATTTTGGGAGCTTGTGAAACGACAGAGTTAGATTTAACGCAGAATCCCAATGGTTTGACCATTGGGGAAGCAAGCACTGATGGTTATATCAATTCCATTCAGGTTGATTTCGGGCGATTGATAGCCTCCCTAGAGGTTGAAGCATCCGAGACCGTTCGGATTTTAAATATGGACGGCAGGAACTATCAAAACGCATTTGAACCCACTCGTTTTGATAATGAGTGGGAAGAGGCCTATCAGCAAATAATCAAGGATGTCAGGGAAATGACACCATTAGCTGACACAGCCTCTGCGTATTATCATTTAGGTATGGCCCAGGTTCTGGAGGCTTATACCCTTGTTACTTTAGTTGATTTCTTTGGCGAAATTCCTTACGATGATGCACTTCAGGGAAGTGCCAATTTTAATCCTAAAGTGGCGAAGGACGGAGGGGAATCTGTTTATGATGCTGCTTTAGTATTGCTGGATGATGCCATAGCTAATTTCGGACGAGATAATGCACTGGCATCGCCGTCAAATGATTTGTTTTACGGAGGCAACTGGAAGAACTGGATCAAAGCAGCGAACTCCATAAAAATGAAGATCTATGTCACAACTCGTCTGGTAGATGACAACGCAAATACATCCTTTGATGAGATTGTATCATCGGGTAACTATATAGATGAAAGTTCGGAAGATTTCCAGTTTCCGTGGGGGACTTCATTTAATAATCCCGATGTCCGGCATCCCAATTACGTAACGGATTATACGCCTTCAGGTGTTGATGCTGGTTATATGTCTAACTGGTTAATGGATTACATGCTTAATGGAAAGAAAAATGATAATCCTGCTTTTGAGGATGCGGATCCCAGGATGAAGTATTATTTCTATCGGCAGACAGCCTTCGTTCCACAGAATGATCCCAACCTGATCAACTGTGTTGCGGAAACGGCTCCGAAGCATTACAAAGCTAGTGACCCGTTCTGTAGTCTGGCAAGCGGGTACTGGGGTAGAGATCATGGAGATGACGACGGCATTCCACCGGATGGACAATTGAGAACTGCTTTTGGTGTATATCCTACCGGAGGTCGTTTTGACGATAATTCATTTGAAGTCATTGCAAGCATTAGCCTGGGTGCCGGCGGGGCAGGAATTACTCCAATTATGCTGGCATCCTGGACCGATGTAATGAGGGCTGAGATGGCACTGATAGGCGGGGATGCTGCCACTGCCAATACGCTGCTTCAATCGGCTGTCACTAAATCTTTTGCTAAAGTCCGCGCCTTCGGACAGAGAGACGCAGGGGCAGATCTATCTACTGCCCCCTCTACGGATTTGGATGCCGCTTACATCAGGGAGTTAGGGCAGCTATTTATGAATGCTGCCGACGAGGACGAACAAATGGACATTTTGGGTTCCGAGTATTTTGTAATGTTGTTCGGTAATGGTATTGACGGATTGAATTTTTACAGAAGAACGGGAAGACCCTCAACACTTCAGCCAAACCTTGAACCTAAACCGGGCGATTTTTTCAGATCATTCTTCTATCCCCCGGTTTTTGTTGAAAGAAATTCTTCCTTATCTCAGAAGTCAGGGGTTACTGAAAGGGTTTTCTGGGATATGGGGTCTACTGAATTACTTGCTAATTAATTAAATTTATTATGAAAAAAAGTATATTAAAAATATTAGGATTATCGATACTTCTTATGGTGTCATGCACGGAAGAGTTGATCGTTGATGAAGTCATTGATAGCGTTGAAAGTGGAGGTGCATTAAGAAATCTTGGTGTAACTAATAAGTTAGATATTGCTAACGGCACTTCTACGTATGCAATTACTCTGGAGGCACAGGATGCTACAGGAGGCGACTTACTAAAAGAAGTAAGGGTTAATGTTGGTTTTAATGACATAGATGGTAAAGGCACTGATACGACAGCATTGTCTTTATTTAACACCATTTCTGCTGCGAGTTTTAATGAAACTACAGAGGAAACTACTCATAAGTTGCCGGTTGCAACATTTACCGTAACACTGAATGAATTGGTCGGACATATCAATAGTACGTTTAGTAATATATCAAGTGGTGATGATTTTATTATTGATTTTGAAATGGTACTAACCGATGACAGGGTATTTAATTTAGGTAATGCTACTACTGATGTCACCAGAACCGGAAATTTTTCTTATTTTAATGCTCAGTTTAGATATACTGCAAAAGTGGGTGATCCACAAAGACTAGTACTTAGTGAGATATCAACAGACAATGCAAATAAACTAGGCATTTTGAAATCAGGAGATATTGATACGGTAATGCTGACATTCGATCGTAAAGATGCGTTTGTCGTTGATCCAACTATTACCAGAATATCTGTCGCAGGGGCTAGCGATGATGTAGTTGGACCTCTCGTTAAATATCCCAGTGATGATGAAGATAAGGATGATGAGGGTAAGTACTACTTTCTCTACACCGCAGGTGCTTCTGAAGTAGATACCATTGATTTTAGAATTTCAGATGGAGCAACAGTAGCCGGATTTGAAATGAAAACAGACACTTTGGAGACTGCTTACATTATTGATAATAAAAGTCCCGAAATGAAAGTAGGTGCGACTTCAGTATCTACAGATGGCAATGGGAAGTTTTTAAATGTCAGATTGGAACTTACACTTGAAGCGCTTGGGAAAGACACAGTGGATTTTGAAATTTCAGCAACATCTCCTCCTGATCCTGCTTTTGATACGCAAAAGATAACAAAAACTATTAGTCAGGGTGATCAAACAGTAGTTTTGGAATTTGTGCCACAAGTCAACGGTACTGCAATAGATCAACAAGGATTAACTTTTAATATTGAAACCGATCCGGAAGGAGGATCAGGTGCCGGAATTAGGGATTTAATTGGCAATGAAGCACCTCAAACACTTCAAGTCTCAATAGGTAACTAATTTTTAAATAGTAATAACAATAGCCACCTATTCTTTAAATGGAGTAGGTGGTTTTTTATGTTCATAATTTTGTTCCATTCATTAAACTTGCAGTATCATGGATTTCAAACAACTTCAGGAAGAATTTCGTAAATTAGAGGAAGATGCAGGCAGAGAGGCTTCTTCTGCTCTCCTTCAAATCATGGAATTAAAGATGAGCGATTTTAAATCATACATCGATCAGAAATTTACTTCTATTGAAGAAAGATTCTCTTCCATAGATCAGAGGTTCTCTTCTATCCAATGGATGATCGGGATTTCTTTTACATTTCTCAGTATCTTGATGGTAATATTGAAATTTTTCTAAAAAAAATTTAGGAGGATTAGCCGGTTACAGGATCAATTTTTTTATCAAATGGAGTTGACGGCTTTGTGTATAACAAAGGGAGCAACTACAAATGATACGACCACATGCTTCCTAAAGATAGGTGTCATCAGATATGCACTAAGTCTCTGTACTCATTATTCTGCCATACCTGACATTTTATTGCTTCCTTCATTACACGAGGTTTGAGGAGTGGCTTACCCATCAAGACCCTTCCACACTCCTGGATTCCTTCAATGATGGATGGGTGCGGGTGTATCAATTCTGCAAGCTCTTTGATGCTTTTTCCTTGCGAGATCAACAAAGCAACGGCTTGAATGGCACTGGAAGCGTGCTCTCCTACCACACGCATGCCAAGGATGTGCATGTCCTCATCATTCGCTACCAGAATTTTGATAAATCCCTGCGTATTCCGCATTGCAGTAGCACGAGGAATCGTTTCATAATTTAGGCTGACCATCTTATAGTCCAGTCCGGCTGCTTTGGCTTGTGTCTCATTCATCCCTACCCCCGCAATCTCCGGATCCAGAAACATGATCGTAGAGATGTTGTTATAAATAAGTGGCTGCTCCGGCTTTCCAAAAATGCACTCCACTGCATACCTTCCCTCAAGTTCCCCTACATTGACCAATGAAATATCTGCAGTGATGTCTCCCACTGCATATATATTGGATACACTCGTCTGCGTGAGGTCATCCACAATTCCTCCGGCATCCATCTCCAAGTCAAGACTATCATCAATCAGATGGTCATACTGAGGTACTCTCCCGATGGAAACCAATGCTTTTTCTACTTCAAAATTTTCAGTGCTTCCATCTGCATACTCCAACTCGTACTTCACCTTCCCTTTCCGGATTTCTATGTTGGTCAGCTTAGAGTTTCTATGGATGAGGACTCCTTTCTCTTCCAAGTTCTTCTCAATAATTCTCACAACATCCTTGTCCTCAAAAGGAAGAATTCGATCCCCTTTATCAATGAGATGAACTTTTGTCTGTCCGAAATTAGAGAAGATCGTAGCAAACTCACAACCGATCACCCCTGCTCCTATGATTACAATGGACTTTGGAAAGTCCTTTAAATTCCCCAAGCCATCGCTGGTGAAAACGGTCTCCTCATCAATAGGCCATTGTGGAAGCTTGCGAGGCTTGCTTCCGGTTGCAAGAATGATGTAGTCCGCTTCAATGGCCGATTTTGTACCATTGTTTGATACACTCACATGATTCTTTCCTATGACCATAGCAGTACCTTGCATGTACTTGAATATATCTTTATTAAGGCTTTGATTAATATCATTAAGATGTTGAGAAAGAAGGCCCACACGATGTTCAACAGCACTGGTAACCTCCTGATTAATTTTCTTGTAGCTAAAAACAGGTTCTTTCAAACTCAGCACAGACTTATGGGTATTGATCATCCGTGCTTCTCTTGATATCTCCCACCATGTCTTACTCCAAAGTGCGCCCTGATGGATGCCGGCACCGCCAAGTTTATCTCTTTCTATTAGCACAACACGTTTCCCAAAATCTAAGGCTCGCATTGCAGCAGCGTAACCTGCCGGTCCTGCACCGATTATACAGATGTCAAATTTCTCCATATTGGCTTT
Organism: Ekhidna sp.; assembly: GCA_014323825.1. GTDB lineage: Bacteria > Bacteroidota > Bacteroidia > Cytophagales > Cyclobacteriaceae > Ekhidna. The sequence goes on from JACONI010000014.1 coordinate 21,991, forward strand.
TAGTATGATTGAACTTTGTAAAGATAAAAGATTAAAACTTTATGGAGGTTTTGTACAGGTTTTAAAATAAAAAAGGATTAAATTTTACTGAACTTAACTCTTCTTGACTTACTATTAGTAATTGAGAAGTGACAAATTACCGTTCAAATGCCAGAAATTGTCCTATCAACATCGGAACTTTGCTCATCCAAGTCGTACTTAAATGCCGACTTTCCTCTTTCAGGTAACGGAACTAGATTCTGACTTCCTACCCTTCATTTGGCCGATTGATACATACGCTAACTTTAAGAAGACAAAATCTGTGATAACTAAGTTTTCAACAAACCTTGAACATTTTCTCCACAAAGTTCGGAATTAAACCACAATTGCACTTAGTTTCTCCCGGAGTAATTGTTTTATTTCCGGAATACTATTGTACAACTGTTCATAAGATGTTATTACAAAATATTGTGTCTGGAGCTGATCCTTGCGATATGACGTGTCCAGCATACGCTTTACACTAAATGTATGTCTGGGAGGTTCATCACTTAAAGAATACTTAGTTTCGCCGGCACTTGAGAGGATACCCGCACCATATATCCTTAACCCTGTCTTTTCCTGAATTAAGCCAAATTCCACCGTGAACCAGTAAACTCTGGAGAGCAGCTCAATAGCATAAGCATTGTCTACATATTCTAATCCAATCTTGCTTAGCTCTTCAAGAAAATTCACAAAATGTTGATTGGTAAGCAAAGGGACGTGTGCAAATACGTCATGAAACATGTCAGGTTCTTCCAGGTAGTCAAGTTCCTTCATCTTTCTCAACCATGTTGTTGCCGGAAACCTTTTATGTGCCATGAGTTCAAAAAAAGTGTAGTCCGGCACGATACCGGGAACTACCGCCAACTGCCAGTCAGTAGTTTCTTTTAGTATCCGATTGGTCTCTTTGAAGATAGGAATTGCCCCGGTTTCAAAATTGGCGATTTTCAAACCCTCCAAATAGGCTTTAGACGCATGGGTTGGAAACTGCTTCATCTGTCGGTCAAATAAGATTTTCCAAACTTCAAAATCCTCTTTTGTGTAGTTATTATAAATCTGCTTCATTTTAAATTACTTCTTTAAGTCTGTTTAGTTTATTGATTAGTCTGCCGGCTTCTGCGAAATCAAGGGTCTGCTGTCTGTCGGAAAAGGCTTCTTCCGGCCTGCAATGCGTTTCGAAGATTACCCCATCAGCTCCTGCTGCCGCAGCGGCCATTGCGATTGCATCCACATGATCCCTTATTCCAATTCCGTGAGAGGGGTCGGCTATTATCGGTAAGTGTGTTTTTTGTTTTAAAATAGGAATCGCATTAATGTCAAATGTATTTCTTGATGCTTCCTCGTAAGTTCTGATTCCCCTTTCGCAAAGAAGCAACCGCTCATTGCCTCCTGAAAAAATGTATTCTGCACTGTGCAATAGCTCGTTGATGGTTCCGGAGATACCGCGTTTGATCATCACGGGCTTATCCTGTTTTCCAAGCTCATCCAATAGATTGAAATTTTGGGTATTTCTTGCTCCTACCTGAAAAATATCAACATAATCGTACATTGCCTCGATCTGGGAAACCTGCATCACCTCTGTGATAATTTTGATTTCGTTCTCCTTTGCCATTTTGTGCCAGAGTTTTAAACCTTCGATCCCTAATCCTCTAAACGAATAAGGCGAACTTCTGGGTTTATAAACTCCTCCCCGCATAATGTTAATATTATTTGCTTTCAGGAAATTAATGGTATCCATGATATTCTCCTCGCCTTCAATACTGCATGGCCCGGCCATCATTGAAAAGTTTCCACATCCTATTGCTACATCATCCCCAAGATGAACGACTGTATTGCTGACCTTCCACTTTGAAGAAACCAGTTGGTAATCATCAGATACAATATGAATGTCTTTGATCCCCTCCAGATGCCCAATTCCCCGGATGTCAAATTGCTTTTTACCCATCCCGATAAGATAGTCTCCAAATTGGGTCTTCACATGTGTGACCTCATATTTAAGTGGAGATAGTTTCTCTTCCACTTTTTGGATGAGTCGTTCATCTGTTCCATTCTCCAGTTGTATGATCATTTTAATTTTTTATTGACTTTATAAAGTTTTTAATTGCCTCTTGAGAGGCATCGTTTTTAAGCTGATTGATGAAAGCACTACCAATGATGGCTCCGTGAGCATACTCGCAGGCTTTTGAAAAAGATGCGTGATCTGAAATACCGAAACCAATTAATCGTGCATTTTTCAGATTCATTTTATCGATTCGATTGAAATAATCCAGTTGTCTGCTCTCCAACCCTTTTTTTGCTCCTGTAATGCTTGAAGAGGAAACCATGTAAATAAATCCGTCTGACCACTCATCAATCTGACAAATACGCTCTTCCGATGTATTTGGACTGATGAGGAATATGTTATGAAGTTCATGCTCCATAAATACTTCCCTGTAATCGTCTAAGTATTCTTGAATAGGAAGGTCAGGGACGATTAAACCATCAATACCCACGCGTTGACAAGCTTCGCAAAACTCGCTGATTCCGTATCGGATGATTGGATTCAAATAGCCCATCATTAATACGGGCAGTTCAACATGCTTTCTGAGGTCTTTCAGTTCATGGAACAACTTATGAATGGTCATGCCATTCTCAATTGCCTTAGATGAACTCTCCTGAATCGTGGGACCATCGGCCAAAGGGTCTGAAAATGGTATCCCGATCTCAAGCATATCAGCCCCGGCATCTTGTAGACTTCCGGCCACTCGAATAGTATCATCAAATGTCGGATAACCTGCCGTAAAATAGACATTCAGAATATCCTTTTTCTGATTAAAAATATAATTGATTCTATTCATTACCCGTCCTTGAATGCCCATTATTCAATATTTACCCTGTTTAATATACGTCTCTAAATCTTTGTCTCCTCTTCCTGAGAGATTAAGGACTACTACTTCTTCATTTCCAAATCTTCTTTTTCCAAAAATTGCTAATGCGTGTGAGGTCTCAATGGCAGGTATGATTCCTTCAAGTTTACTCAATTCAATACCTGCCTGCATTGCTTCTTCATCCGTAACGTCAAAAAATTCTGCTCTGCCCGTATCGAAAAGATGCGCATGCATAGGGCCGATACCCGGATAATCTAATCCGGCAGAGATACTATATGGTTCTGCCACCTGGCCGTCATCTGTTTGCATTAAGAGCGTTTTACTTCCGTGGAGCACTCCTGACTTACCCAATTGCGTGGTGGCAGCGGATCTGCCTGTTGATACGCCCAAACCTGCAGCTTCGGCAGCGATAAGATTGGTATCATTATTGTCCAGAAAATGATAGAAAGCACCTGCTGCATTGCTTCCGCCTCCAACGCACGCAATTATATGGTCAGGAGCATTCTTGCCTTCTTGCTCCTGTAGTTGTATTTGGATTTCAGCACTTATTACAGATTGAAATCGGGCAACCATGTCAGGGTATGGGTGCGGCCCCACTACTGACCCGATAATGTAATGTGTCTCAACGGGGTTGTTGATCCAGTGACGCATAGCTTCATTGGTAGCATCTTTTAATGTTTTACTTCCGGATTTTGCAGGCCTCACTTTCGCCCCCAGTATTTTCATTCGCTCCACATTAGGCTTTTGTCTGTTCATGTCCACTTCTCCCATGTACACAACGCATTCCATTCCCATAAGCGCACATACGGCAGCAGTTGCTACTCCATGTTGTCCGGCACCTGTTTCAGCAATGATTTTCTCCTTTCCAAGACGCTTGGCCAACAGAATCTGACCGATAGTATTGTTTACTTTATGAGCACCTGTATGGCACAGATCCTCTCGCTTTAAGAAAATTTTAGTTTGATATTTTTCAGAAAGTCGTTGAGCTGAATAAAGCGGAGTAGGTCTTCCGACAAAGTTCTTTAGCAGTTCTTCAAATTCATTTTTAAACTCATCAGAGTCAATAATTGACAGGTAACTTAGCCTAAGTTCTTCAATATTCGGATAGAGCATCTCCGGTATATAAGCCCCTCCAAATTTGCCGTAGTAGCCTTTATCATCCACTTGATATTTCATAATAGTACTTTCGATATTTTTACTAATTCCAAATCTTTTAACCCCGGCTCAATTTCAAATTTGCTATTTACATCAATGCCGACTAGTTGAGAAATTTTCATTGATTTAATTTTTTTTATGTCCGAATGTTGAATCCCTCCGCTAAGTAAAAAAGGTACACTAAAGACGTAATCTTTAAGAATATTCCAGTCAAAATGTTTTCCCGAACCACCAAAGTTTGAAGTTGATGTATCAAATAGTAAATAAGAGGCTATGTCTTCATATTTTTGGGCTGCTTTTGGTACGGAATCTCTTAATCTGAAAACCTTAATTATTTTCACTTCTTTTGATCTCAATCCTTGAGCAAACTGTAAGCCTTCATCACCATGCAACTGCACAAAATCAAGTTTGTATTTCTCAACAATTTCCAGAACTTTTAACTCTGACTCATTCACAAAAACACCTACCTTTTTTATACCGGAGGGTATATGCAATAGCACATCCTTGTCAATACTATTGACATACCTTGGTGACTTGTCGTAAAATATGAAGCCAATAAAATCCGGTTGGAGTTTAATAAGACCTCTCAGGTTATCCGGGTCTCTCATTCCGCACACTTTAAGCTTTAATCGACTCATTTCAGTTTACTGATAAATTCTTTTGCAGCCTTTCCGGGCCTTCCACTTTTCATAAAAGCCTCACCAATCAGAAAACCTTCAAACCCAAACGTCTTTAATTCATTGACCACTTCAGGTGAACTCAAACCACTCTCAGCCACTTTTACAAAATTGTCAGGTATTAAAGGAGCTAGTTTCTTAGAAACTTCAATACTCGTTTCGAATGTCTTTAGGTCTCTGTTATTTACTCCAATAAGATCCACCTTATCGGTAATTGAGGCATTAAGTTCTTCCTCATTATGCACCTCTAAAAGCACTTCCATATCAAGACTCTGTGTAAATCTTCCCAATTGCTCAATTTCATTTTTCTCCAGTATTGCAGCAATCAACAGAACGGCATCCGCTCCAATTGATTTTGCTTCAATGATCTGATATTCGTCAATGATGAAGTCCTTTCGAAGTATTGGACAAAAATTAAAAGACCTTGCAACTTTGAAATCCTCAATTGATCCTTCAAAAAACTGTTTATCTGTCAAGATAGAAAGCCCTGATGCTCCTGCTTGCATATATCCTATTGATGTTCTTTCAATAGAAACATGCTTATTGATATATCCCCCGGAAGGAGACTTTCTTTTGATCTCAGCAATCACACCTGACTTATCTGCTCTTTGTAAGTATTTTTTTAGTGAGACAGGCTTGCCTCCAAAATAGATACTCTTTTCCAGGAGTTTTGCCGGGTACATCTCTTTTTGTTCGAAGACCTCTTTTCTTTTATGAGCAACTATTTCGGAAAGTATATTCATTAACTATTTACGGTTAAAAATTTTTTAAATGATAAGAGTGCTTTTCCACCAATTAATGATTCTCCGGCCAATTCAACTCCCTCTTTAATGGATATTTGTTTTGCGGTTGCTATTGCAAGCCCCGCATTTGCAAAGACGACTTCATTCTGAGCATCACTGCCTTGATTTAACAAAATCTTTTCAAAAATTTTTGCAGCATCTCTCACCGTATCTCCACCGTGAAGTTCTGCCTGCTTCCACTTTTTCAAACCGATTGATTCAGGAGAAATTAAAGATTCACTTTTATTGGAAATCAATTTGAAAGAGTCAGTGAGCGATACTTCATCATACCCATCTAAAGTATGCACAATGGAGAAGTTTTTGTTTGTGTTTTGATAGAGATAGCCATATAAACGAGCTAATTCCAAACTAAAAACACCTGCCAGCTGATTAGGAGGAAATGCAGGATTGACCATTGGTCCCAGCATATTGAAAAAGGTCTTCACACCTAATTCTTGTCTAACAGGTCCTACATTCTTCATTGCCGGATGATAGAGTGGAGCGTGCATAAAACAGATGCCGGATTCGTCAATGGATTTCTTCATCTGTGCTGCACTTCCACTGAATCTTACACCTAAGTACTCTAATACACTTGAAGACCCGCTAACGGAAGAAACACCATAATTTCCATGTTTGGCTACATTTACCCCTGCACCGGCAACTACAAATGAGGAGATCGTGGATATATTGAAAGTATTCTTACCATCTCCTCCGGTACCACACACATCAATTACATTGTACCCATCTAAATCAACCGGATTACAAAGTTCTAACATTGCATCCCTAAAACCTTCCAGTTCCTGAACAGTAATCGCCCTCATCAGATAGATGGTAAGGAAAGCCGCAACCTGACTATTATTGTACTCTCCCTTTGCTAAACCAGTGAGTACTTGTTTGGCTTCTTCGCGGGTGAGTACTTGATCATTGATCAGTCTATTTAGTATCTCTTTCATAATGATAGCCAATTTTTGATCAAAAGCTCTCCATATTCTGTCATAACAGACTCGGGGTGGAATTGAATGCCTCTCACATTATATTTTTTATGCTTTACAGACATGATATTGCCATTTTCTGCTATACTGGTTACTTCTAAGTCCTTTGAAGCATTTTTTTTATCAATAACCCAGGAATGATATCGGCAGGCATTGAAACTCTTCGGGATATGCTCAAAGATCGCATCATCACTAATGATTTTTACGGGAGTTACTACTCCGTGATAGACCTGAGAGAGATTCAGCAGGGAACTCCCAAATGCTTCGCCGATTGCCTGATGTCCTAAACACACTCCAAGAATATTCTTTGCTGATGCAAATTGTTTGATGACTTTGGGCATTAAACCTGCATCTTTTGGAACTCCGGGACCGGGAGATAACAAAATATGAGTAAATTCATCCACCTCATCCATTTTAAAAACATCATTCCTGACAATCCTGAGATGGTCCTCTGCAACTAATTTTCTGAGGATGTGAACCAGATTATAGGTAAATGAATCGTAATTATCTATAATGAATACCTTGCTCATATTTTCCCCGCTTCATTTACCGCGTGCTCAAGTGCACCCACTTTGTTAAAAACTTCCTGGAGCTCATTTTCAGGTATGGATTGAGAAACAATACCGGCACCGGCCTGAAACTTTAATTCATTGTTCCGGCTTTTGAAACTCCTGATCATAATAGCATGATTGAAATTCCCTCTGAAATCCATAAAACCAACTGCACCCCCGTAAAACCCCCTAGGTGTCTTCTCATTTTCATCAATGATCTGCATTGCTCTAATCTTTGGAGCCCCCGAAAGTGTGCCGGCAGGAAATGTTTCGGCTACAATATCCATAAATGATGCTCCTACTTTTATTTTACCGGTAACCTTAGAAACGAGGTGTATCACGTGAGAATAGTATTGAACTTCTTTATATATTTCCACTTTCACATTTTCACAGCTATGGCTTAGGTCATTCCTTGCAAGATCAACTAACATTACATGTTCCGAATCCTCCTTTGGGTCCTTTAATAGTTTTTCTGCCAATTCAGAATCCGCTCTATCGTTTCCTGTTCTCCTGAATGTGCCGGCTATTGGATAGATCTCTGCCTTACCATCTTTTAATACAATTTGTGCCTCCGGAGAGGACCCAAAAATTCTAAAACTTCCATAATCAAAATAAAAAAGATAAGGTGAAGGGTTCACCGAACGTAGTGTTCTGTAGACCTGAAATTCATCTCCCTGAAATGGAATAGTAAAATTTCTGGAGAGAACCACTTGGAAAACATCACCAATATTGCAGTGATGAATTCCTTTTTTGACCATTTTTAAATAATCAGCATCTGTCTGGTTGGAGATTTTTTTACCGGTTGTTCTAAATGGATAAAAAGGAATATTCCTCTGTTGAATCAAAGAATTTACTTCTCTGAACAACCCCTCATCGGGGCTGGAGATATAGGTCTCTATTAGGTGACATTCATTTTTAAAGTGATCCAATGCGATCACAAATCGAAACAAATGATATTGAGCTAGAGGTGTAGTATCATCTGATTGATCTAAATCAAGAGCTTCAAAAGCATCAATAATATCATAATTCATGTAACCGAATAAGCCTGATTCAATATAGTTTACGTCCGAATTATCATATTCAAAGGAGATAGTAAAATTATTAAGTTCCTCTCTTAAATGCGTCCATTCTCTTTCAACAAGTTTCTCCGAAGGTCTGTATATGCTGACTTTATTGCCTTCAATTTTAATTGAAGCCATTGGGTCACAGCAGATATACGAAAAGCTATTTTCAGACCCATGGTAATCAGAGCTTTCAAGTAAAAAAGAATTTGAAAAGCGATCTCTTAATTTTAAATAGACACTTACGGGTGTGATGGTATCGGCTAGGAAACTTTTCTTACGGGTTTTAAGTTTTATTTTTTTCATTTTATAGAAATAAAAAAACCCAACGGGACTGTCAGGGTTCTATATTTTTTAACATAACAGTAGATCGTCAATAACATTGATTACTATTGCTCCACCAATATGTTTTGTTATTCGTCATTTTGGTGCTAAACTAAATTCAATTGAATTTAAAATGTAAGACAGACCGATTTTTTTTGAAATTAAATTGTTATTAAAGTATGATTCAAAAAATTGGTGTTTTTTTAAACTAAATTTCTAAATATGTTATCTCAAGAAGAACAAATTAGTATTCTCGTTCACTTATCTAAGGCAGATAAAGTTGTTGCTGAAGAAGAGTATCGCCTTATCTTATTTATTGCCGATGGTTTAGGTCTTACTGAAGCTAAAGCAAAAGAATTGATAGAAAATCCAAGACCAATTCCATATCTCAAGAACCTTCCTTCTGATGAGAAGTTTGATTATTTATTCAATGTCATACGCATGATGAAAGCAGATGGGAAAATTCATTCGAATGAGATCAAGTTCTGTGAAAAGATCGCAATCAATCTTGGATATAAGCCAAGAGTTATTGCCAAACTATCAGCATATATTTATAAAGACCCAACTATTCATTCGAACAGAGAGAAGTTAATAGGTATTGCCGATCAGTATCTTAGCTCCCCAAATGGAAATAATTAAATGCTTATTTTTAATCATTTTACTCCAAATTTCCTACCGGGTTTTATCACAAAACTATCAATCTGTATCAAGTTATTCCGTAATCCGCTCAGAAGAAGGTATCGAAGTTGACGGAGTACTTGATGAAGAGGTATGGAGCCAAGCAGAAAAGGGAGGAGGATTTTTTCAGTCTTATCCGTCAGATAATCTGCCTGCTATTGATTCTACTCAATTTATGGTCACTTATGATGATCAATTCATTTATGTAGGCATCATTTGTTATGACTATCTGGAAGGAAAGCCAATAACGAATACGTTAAGGAGAGATTTTGTTTGGCCGAGGAATGACAATATTAGTTTTTACATTGACCCGTACAATGACAAATCAAATGGTTTCACTTTTCAGGTGACCCCGGACAATGTTCAAAGAGAAGGTCTCGTCGTTCTGGGAGGGAATGTTCAGGATGATTGGGATAATAAGTGGTATAGCGGGGTTAGCAAGTTTGAAAATGGATGGACTGCCGAAATGGCGATTCCTTTTAAGAGTATTCGATACAATAGTGTGCCTTATTGGAACATTCAACTCATTCGTAATAATCAAAAAAGAAATGAGCGAACTACCTGGATTCATGTCCCTCAGCCTTTCAGGGCTAGTGATATGACGTACACCGGTCAGTTAGCTTGGGATACTCCTCCTCCGGAAGCAGGACAGAATCTCGCCTTCATCCCGTATATAAGCGGAAGAAGAGCCAGAGACTTCGAAGAAAATGAATCTGAAACTAATGGTGATGTAGGGTTTGATGCAAAAATCGGACTTTCTAATTCACTCAATTTAGACCTCACTTTCAACCCTGATTTTTCACAGGTAGAAGTCGATCAACAAGTTACCAACCTCCAAAGATTTGAAATTTCCTTTCCTGAAAGGAGGCAATTTTTCCTCGAAAACCAGGATTTGTTTGCGCAAAATGGATTCCCACCTTCAAGACCTTTCTTTTCAAGGAGGATAGGGATACAGGGTTCCGGTAGTACGCAGAGAAATGTTCCGATCCTGGGTGGTGCCAGGTTGAGCGGCAAGATCGGACAGCATTGGAGGATAGGGGCACTAAATATGATTACCGGAGAAGATAAAACAAGTGAAGAAATAAGCCCTGCTCAAAATTATTCAGTTGTAGTTGTAGAAAGACAAATCTTCAGACGGTCAAGAGTAAGTGCAGTATTTGTTGGACGAACTAATCTGGGAACAGCAGCACTTGATTCATTCAGAATAGATAATCTAAATAGGTTGATAGATGAATTTGGGAATGCGGTGAAACCTGCCGATACACTTCGGACACTTAGTAGATATAATTATGTCTATGGACTCGACTACAACCTTGCAACAGTCAATAATCGGTGGGAAGGTAATTTCTATTATCACAGATCGACCGACCCTGACAAAAAAGAGGAAGCCCAGTCATACGGTGCCTTTTTGAGATACCAGACAACCAGGATAAATGCGAGGGCATTTTTTAGAAATGTGGGGGAAGGGTACAATGCTGAAGTCGGCTTTGTTCCAAGGACTGATGTAATGATTGGAGGCGGCAGAATAGACCTTAATTATTTCACCGAGGGAATGGTTCAAAGACATGGCCCTTCAATTGGTGGAAATATATTGTATGATACGGATGGGAATAAGCTGGATAACACTATTTCAGCTAATTATGAGGTTCAGTTCCTTAATACTTCTGCATTTTGGGTGGAAGTGGAGAACCAAACAATCAAACTTACGGATCCTTTTGATCCTTCGCGGACAGACGGAGAAGAACTCCCTGAAGGAACCAGTCAAAATTGGACAACCATTAGTCTCAGTTATCAATCAGATAATAGAAAAACCTTTACATACGATTTAGGAGTAAGCCGGGGAGGCTTCTACAACGGCGAAAGATTTAATATTGAAACAAATCTTATCTATCGATCCCAGCCAATTGCTCAATTTGGTATCAATGCTGAGTTCAACAGAATAACTCTCCCGAATCCATATAATGATGCTGATCTATTTCTAATTGGTCCAAGGCTTGATTTGACGCTTAGTAATAAAGTGTTTTGGACAACCTTCATTCAGTATAATACGCAGGATGATAATTTTGGTCATAACAGCCGATTCCAATGGAGGTTTAAACCGGTCTCTGATTTGTTTATCGTTTATACCGACAATTATTTAACTCCGGCATTCAATACCCGAAACAGGGCTTTAGTTATTAAGCTCAGTTACTGGCTGAATCTTTAGACAGCTTGTTTCCTCTTCATTGAACCGGAATCATGTAAAAGAGTATTCTACAGGAAACCTTTTGCTTTCTTTATGCTACTTCTTCACAAACTTCAGCAGATGCCCGTCCGGCAGTTGGACGAGGTACAGCCCGCTCCGCAGGGAGGCTGCATCTATCCTTGTGTTTGTGGTGCTTTCCAACATGAGCTTCCCGCCCACACTCAGGATGCGTACCGGACTTTTCACGGGAGACTGCACTTCCATGTAACGACCCGAAGGGTTGGGAAAAACTACTGCTTCTACTGCATCGCCCGCCGCACTCAGCACACATGGAGTAATTGTCACTGCCTGTGTTTGTGTGGCGGTGTTGCCTGCCTTATCGGTGAAGGTCCACGTGATGGTGGTGTTGGTGTTGGAGGTAATAGGGAAAGTAGTGACATCAGATGTAGCTGTTATCTTTCCATCACAATTGTCTGTAGCAGTGGGTACGGTTACGTCCGCTTCCGCAAGCGAACACCGTGTGGTAATGGCATCCAAGGAGCCTGTAACTGTCGGTGCTTCGGTGTCGGCGATGTTCACCTGCTGCATTTGCGTGACGGTGTTCCCCGCTGCATCTTCATACGTCCATGTGATGGTTCCGCTTTCGGTAATGGGGAAGTTGGTGACATTGTGTGTGGCGGTGATCTCCCCATCGCAATTGTCATTGGCTTTGGGGAAGGTTACGGCATCTTCCGCCAGTGAACACTCTGCGGTAATGGCATCCAAGGTGCCTGCAACTGTCGGGGGTGTATTGTCTACTATTACGTCCTGCATTTGTGTGGCAGTATTGCCCTCACTGTCGGTGTAAGTCCATGTGATGGAGGTGTTGGAGGTAATGGGGAAGTTGGCCACATCATGAGTGGCCGTGATCTCCCCATCGCAATTATCCGTAGCGGTGGGTGCTTCCATGTTCAGGTCATCTCCGGAGGTGATCTCACCGCAATCTACGGTAAGTGCCTCCAAATCCATACCAGGCATGGGGTCGGTGGTGTCTTCTATGGTCACAGTCTGCGTTTGTTCGGCTGTATTGCCTGCCTCATCGGTGA
>JACONI010000015.1:0-5291 GCA_014323825.1 Ekhidna sp.
CGGTTAAGACACCGGATCAGGAGAGCCTTTAGGCAGACGTGTTGTTTTTCAAAAAAGATGGAAAATCACATCAAAGCCTTTGAATTAGCCTTTTATTACATCAATTACGGGCATATTTAACATTTCATACTTTGTGATACACCTCTGAATTTTGATTTATGGTTTTATGTTTCAAAGTAGCACTGGGCTTGTTATTGTTTATATACAATACTATGCGATCGTTACTTTTTCTTTTCTGTAATTATTACATCTGTCATAATAATATATGTCCCGTCCTAAAATAAGTAGACAGCTTTTTACTTTATTCTGTCATTAATTTACGATAATACTACATAATCCTGATTGTGCTTTACCTCTGATTACCGTAATCCCGGGAAAAGAATATAAAGATGAATCCACAAGCCGGACAGGCAAGGGCAGCAACCTCCAAGGTTTCTCAACACCTTGAAGGTTTAACTAACGAGACGACAGCACCGCAGCAACCTCCAAGGTTTCTCAACACCTTGGAGGTTTAACCAACGAGATGACAGCACCACAAAAAACCTCCAAGGATTCTCAACACCTTGGAGGTTTAACCAACAAGACCACAGCACCACAGCAACCTTCAAGGTTTTCAAAACCTTGAAGGTTTCTCTAATATCATTATCAACAATGGCTCTTTTCTTCATCAAAACACGTCTGCGTCTGTCAGCGAAAGCTGCGGGAGAGTGGAGAGCCTTTCGCAAGGTGTCCCGTCCTCAAAAAAACAAAAGTGAATGTTTCGCCAAAGCAGAAAGGACTGCTACGATGCTATCGTCGTTATTTTAACCCTTCAAGGTTTTCAAAACCTTGAAGGTTTCTCTAATATCATTATCAACAAGAGATCCCTTTTTCATCAAAACACGTCTGCGTCTGTCAGCGAAAGCTGCGGGAGAGTGGAGAGCCTTTCGTAAGGAGTCCCGTCCTCAAAAAACAAAAGTGAATGCTTCGCCAAAGCAGAAAGGACTGCTGCAATGCTATCGTCGTTATTTTAAACCTTCAAGGTTTTCAAAACCTTGAAGGTTTCTCTAATATCATTCATCAACAAGAGATCCCTTTTTCATCAAAACACGTCTGCGTCTGTCAGCGAAAGCTACGGGAGAGCGGAGAGCCTTTCGCAAGGGTCTTTGGTAAATGCAGTGAAAAGACGGTCAAGGCTGTCTCTTTGCAATTCTACCCTTCGGTTATCGCTCATCAGGTTCGGGAAATAAGATCGCAGATGGGGGGGGCTACATTACCCGTATAAAAGGTCTTAAAGTTGCTATAGCCTGAAAAATGGAACAAGATCTGAATAGTCATTATCTCGGATAAATGCCATTTAGAAGGTCTTAGACGCTAGCAACATTTTTTGATAGATGGGTATAAAATCTTGGCAGAAATCGTCAATAGCACAGAAAATTTCAATAATTTTGGACTTGACAACATAGGTAAATTTTTAATTCATTGATGGGTATTCAAAATGTTAATATACTAAAGGTCTACCTTTTTTACAAAAAAATCACACTTGCTTACATTGAACTCACGTTGTTTTACTCTCTTAAATGATATTAACCGAATTGGATTTTCACTCTAATTCATAAAAGGAACGATTAGAGAATGATTATTTGTAGAATTTACTTCCGATTGCATAGTCGGAAACTCTTCTGCAATTATTTTTGAATCCAATGCGATTGATCAACACTTATTTAATACTAATATTCTTACCCTTCTTATCAATCGGTCAGGATTTTCTTTCTTGGAAATTTAATGATAGGTATTTCTCTTTTTATGTTGGAACCGGAACCTCTACTTATTTTGGAGAATTGAATGCCAATAATGAAATTAATGATCGTCCTTCGTTATTTACATCAGGCATTGAAGCACGCTTATTAAGCCGGGTTGGAGCCAGAATGGAACTCAGTTATCTGTCTCTTTCCGAATCTGATAAGAACGCTCCTGATAGCAGTTTTCAACGCCAACGAAATTTATCATTTGAATCAAATAATTACCATGCTCATTTTGGACTGACTTATTACATAAAACCTTACCAGGGAGATTATTATAAACGTTGGATTTTTGACCCCTATTTGATCGCCGGTATTGGATACTTGAAATACAACCCTGCTGCAAAGCTATCGGGAGAAAGGTTCCTTTTAAGAGAAGCACAAACAGAGGGTGTTTCGTATCGTAGATGGTCTCTTACGGTTCCGTTCGGAATAGGAGCTAAATTTCGGGTAAATGAGTTTTTAAATATTAATGCGGAGGTTCTTTACCATTTAGCTTTTACAGATTATCTGGACGATGTTTCTAACACCTATGCCACGGAATTTAATTCTTCAACAGCAGATTTTTTGAGTGATCGGAAAGATGAAGTCGGTGTACTTAATCCGACTTTCTATGATCAAATTGGTCCCGGTGCTGCACGTGGAAGTCCGGATAAAGATGACCGTTTTATGTTGATGAGCATAAAAGCTGAGATTTTCCTGCCTCCGAACTTGTTCTCCGGAAAAGAAAAGCCAAACTAAAGAAAACATCAGGAAAGAGAAATCAAACATTTGTTGGTAGAATTAAAATGGGAGGTCAGCCGGAATTTTTATTTGAATAATCACATAAACCTCACATCAACCACTTCACCTTGTCCGAGTTCTTTTGCTATTATTTCTAAAATCTGTGGTTTAGCGGCCTGCATTTCATTCTTTAGTGGAGCTGAGGTGAGCTTAATGAACAAGATTTTATCTTTAAAAAAAAGTTTAGAGGTCCTAGAGGCAATTGTTTTTCCCATGATGTGTCCCCAATTTGCAATTAATCGTTTCTGCCTGAAGGTTTGCTCTAGGTTTTCTTCTTTGAGAAAGTGCTGAAATGCACTTCGAAAGCTTTTGACCGGATCTTCTTTCATCTAAGTAATATCTATGAATTTAACGTCTTCTTCATCTTCGAGTAGTTTTTTACATCTATCCTGACGGGCATCGGTGACAAAGATTTGTCCAAAGCGTTTCCTGTCGGTCAAAAGAGCGGCAAGTAATTGAATTCTACTATTATCTAACTTATCAAAAATATCATCAAGAAGGAGTAGAGGCTTTTTTTGTGTCTGTTCTCTCAGGAAGTCGTACAATGCCAATTTCAGTGCGACAATAAATGTCTTTTGCTGCCCTTGTGAACCAAAGCGTTTAATCGGCTTGCCATTCAAAAGAAATTCAAAATCATCCCGATGACTTCCAAGCAGTGTTCTTTGCATGACTTGATCACGTTGAATATTTGCCTTAAATAAAGATTCAAATTCTTCTGTTATCTGTGTCTTAAAATTCAATTCAGGTACTTCTTTTCCTTCATGAAGTTCCTTATAATTTTTTTGTAAGAACGGCAGGAAAATTTCTTTTAATTCTCCTCTCCTCCCGGAGATTTTCTCGGCAAGGGGGATCAATTGGTCATCATAGGTATCCAGCAATTGAAAATTGATACGAACCCCTTCTTGTTTAAGCAACACATTGCGTTGTTTTAGAAGTTTATTATAATTAAGAAGCCATTGTAAATACTCTTGATCAAACTGACTTATTGCTCCATCAAAAAATTTTCTACGTTTATCACTCCCTTCTCTAATCATGTCTGTATCATCCGGTAAAACCATCACAAGAGGAACTTTTCCAATCACATCACTTAGCCTGTCCGGTTCCTTTCCGTCAATCTTAAAAGACTTCGTTTTTCCCCTTTCAAACTGAACGGCAATTGTATGATTTTCATACTTTCCATAAATAGTAAAAGCAGGTGCGTTATGGGTGACTGCCAGTCGATCCTGAGAACCAACACCGCTTTTAGTGAAAGACAGGTAATAGACTGCGTCAAGCAGATTTGTCTTACCCTTTCCATTCTTACCAAAAATACAGTTGATCCTGTTACCAAACCGGAATGAAGCATTCCGGTGATTTTTAAAATAAGTCAGCAGCAGGCTTTTTATGATCATTGATTTTACCGTAATTTTGCAAATCCTTTGTAGAGTAATGATTTCTCACTACGAAGGGAATAAAAATATCTGGTATGGCAGCTAAAAAGAAAACCGAAATCTCAGAATTCTCCGAAGAGCAATATATGGAGTGGTATCGTTCGATGTTGTTGATGAGAAGATTTGAAGAAAAGGCCGGGCAGCTTTACGGACAGCAAAAAATCAGAGGATTCTGCCACCTGTATATTGGGCAGGAAGCATGTGCAGCCGGTGCAGTCTCCGCATTGGAAAAAGATGATAAATACATCACAGCGTATCGAGATCATGCGCATCCATTGGCACTGGGCACTGATCCAAAGCGAGTGATGGCAGAGCTTTTCGGTAAGTCCACCGGTGTTTCCGGAGGTAAAGGAGGATCTATGCACATGTTTGATAAGGAAGTGAACTTTATGGGCGGTCACGGAATTGTAGGCGGTCAGATCCCTCTTGGAGCCGGAATTGGATTTGCAGAGCAGTATAAAGGCACAAAAAGTCTTTGCATCTGTTACATGGGTGACGGTGCGGTGAGACAAGGGGCTTTTCATGAAGCTTTAAATATGGCAATGACAATGACAATGCCGACCATTTTTGTTGTTGAAAACAATGGTTATGCCATGGGAACCTCTGTTCAGAGGACTTCAAATGTTATAGCGTTGCATACATTAGCTGAAGCTTATGATATGCCTTCCGAGGGTATTGATGCCATGAAAGTCGAGGAGGTTCATCATGCCGTTAAGCGGGCGGCAGATCGAGCCAGAAAAGGAGATGGGCCCACTTTCCTTGAATTCAGAACTTACAGATACAAAGGTCACTCGATGTCTGACCCGGCAAAATATCGAACTAAAGAAGAACTGGAGGAGTACAAGCAACAAGATCCCATTGAACAGGTGAAGCAAAGTATTTTAAAAAATAAGTGGGCCACAGAGGATAAACTTAAAGAAATTGATAAAGGAATCAAAGAAAGGATAGTCGAGGCAGTGAAATTTGCTGAAGAGTCACCATGGCCTGAAGTTTCTGAAGCCTACACTGACAATTATCTGGAAGATGATTATCCTTTCGTGAATTCTTAATTCACCGGCATTTTCGGACATCTACACAAAAATTATTCCCACTGTGCATTTTAAACAATTATTTCTTTTCAGCATCAGCACTGTAACTACTCCTTTTTAATCTGTTTACATTTTTAGTAAAAAAACGGATGCCCCCTTGACAATTAAATATTTTTATCCTTACTTTGTATTTTAATAAAAAGAGTTTAACCTTGCAACTGAAATAATTTTTCTTAATCCTAAACTTTTTTATGATGTATTCTTTTATT
>JACONI010000015.1:5311-8926 GCA_014323825.1 Ekhidna sp.
CCCCCCCCCCCCCCCCCCGAATAGTTAAATTTATTCCAAAAATTGTCTTATTTATCATCACGGGCTTGGTGCTGTCCGCTTGCGGGGACGATGACAGCGCGAAAAAAAATACCCCGCCAGTCGTTGGCGACCTGACTTTTTCTATCGCCGAAAATGTCCCGACAGGTAAGGTGGTGAAGACCGTCGAGGCGACAGATGAGGAGAAGGATGCGTTGAGTTTTGCCATTACGGAAGGAAATACGGACGAGGCGTTTGCGATAAATGCTGAGTTGGGACAATTGGTCACGGCTAAGCTACTCGACTTTGAGAAAATCCCGCGTTATGTACTCCTCGTGACCGTCTCAGACGGACAAATAGCCGTTACCGCAAACATTACCATTGAGCTCGAAGATGTGAATGAAGCACCGACTATTGCCGATCAGAACTTCTCCGTACCCGAAGATGCGAATAACGGAACCGCTGTCGGAACCGTGCAGGCCACAGACCCGGAGGAGGACAACCTCACCTTTGCCATCTCTAAGGGAAATACAGGCGATGTGTTTACCATAGTGGAAGGCACAGGGGCTATTACGACAGCAGGAACCCTCGACTTTGAGATTACGCAAAGCTATACACTCACCATCAGCGTCTCCGATGGAAAGCTCTCGGCTACAGCCGACATCACCGTCAATGTTACCGATGTAAATGATAATGCGCCGACTATTGCCGAGCAGACCTTCTCCGTACCCGAAGATGCGGTGAACGGAACCGCTGTCGGAACCGTGCTGGCTGCGGACGCAGAGGAGAACGACCTCATATTTGCCATCACTCAGGGCAATACTGGCGATGTGTTTACCATAGTGGAAGGCACAGGGGCTATTACGACAGCAGGAACCCTCGACTTTGAGATTACGCAAAGCTATACACTCACCATCAGCGTCTCCGATGGAAAGCTCTCGGCTACAGCCGACGTCACCGTCAATGTTACCGATGTAAATGATAATGCGCCGACTATTGCTCCGGAGCAGGCCTTCTCCGTACCCGAAGATGCTGTAAACGGAACCGCTGTCGGGACGGTGCTGGCGAGCGATGCCGAAACGAACAACCTGACCTTTTCCATCACTCAGGGCAATACTGGCGATGTGTTTACCATAGTGGAAGGCACAGGGGCTATTACGGTGGCAGGATCGCTGGACTTTGAGACCGCTCCGATTTATACCCTTAAAGTAAGCGTCTCAGATGGAAGTCTCTCGGTAACAGCCGACATAACCATCAATGTCACGGATGTGGATGAAACAGCAACAACCCGCAAAGAAATTGCGGGCCTCCTCTCCACTTTGGAGGACACACAAGATGGCCACCTACAGACTACGGGCATTACGAATGCGCAAATGAAACTTGCGGCACTAAAAATGGAAAGTCCAGCCACGGCAGCCACCTATAAAGCGGCAATAGATGCGATTGTGGCAGTAGAAGAGCTTACTGAGGAGACAATTATGATCCTACAGGGCGAGATTGACGCGATCACCCAAAAAATTACCGCTTTAGAAAATGCCGGCAACGCCCCGGCGGGCACGCTTCAGCCGCTCAAAGATGATTTGGAGGCCCGCAAAACGGCACAGAAAGTGCTTTCCAACGGTGCCTCGGGCTTAACGACCGAACTGCGCAAAATTACTGTCTCCGAAGAAACTAAAACTATGGCACTCCGAACGGAGCTTAACAAATTAAGTCCGGATTGGGATGTCATCCTCATGCTGATAAGTGAGGGCGCTGACGTAAATGCCAAAAATAATAGTGGCAGGACGGTTTTAATGCTGTCCATCATTAATGGACAGACAGCTGCCGCAAACGCTTTATTAAATGTGTCTGGTATCATGGTGAACATTAAAGATATCAGTGACAATACGGCTTTAATGTTGGCCGTCGTTAATGACCGGATAGCTACCGTAAACGCTTTATTAAAGGTTGATGGTATTGAGGTGAATGCCAAAAATAATCAGAGCAACACGGCTTTACATTTGGCTGCTATCAATGGCTATATAGCTGTTGTAGAAGCTTTATTAAAGGTTGATGATATTGAGGTGAATGCCAAAAATAATGCGGGCAATACGGCTTTAATTTTGGCGGTCTTTTTTGGCCATACAGCTATCGTAAACGCTTTACTAAATGCTGATGGTATTGAGGTGAATATTATAGGTGGTGATAATAAGACGGCCTTTGATAGAGCAAATGACTTGTCTGATAGTGACGATAAAAACGCCATCGTCACCGCCATCCGCAATGCAGGCGGCAAAACGAAGGCGAAGCTCGACGGCGAATAAGCCTCAAGTTGGATACGCCCCGAAAATACAAAAAAGCCCTTGCAGGAGTGTGAGGGCTTTCTTTGTTGAATAGTATAAGCATAGAAACCTTCAAGGTTTAACCAACGAAACGACAGCACCACAAAAACCTCCAAGGTTTTCAAAACCTTGGAGGTTTAAATGACCACGATAGCAAAGCGTAGAAGCCGTCTCCGCTTTGGCAAATCATTCACTTTTGTGAAGTTTCAAACTTTTCAAAAGTTCCACTGCCAAAGTATATTTTTTGACTTTGCCGCTGCCAGGTGTAGTTACAAACTACACCTGACTACAGCATTATGCAGGGAACAATATCCTTTTTTATTTTAAAGTATAATGCACAACGGGTAAAAACTATATCTTTACGCGCTCAATTACAGAAATCAACAATTGAATTTAATGAGATAGTCTTAAAAATGGCAAAAGAGAAAAAGAAAGACGATGGCATCCAGGTATTGGAAGACCCTAATGCCATAGTTGATAAAGCCAACGAGTTTTTTAGCAGCAAGAGAAATAAGACACTTGTTTTTGGGGTTGGCGGTGCAATCGCTTTGGCAATTGTGGTATTCTCCGGATATAATTATTATATCACCAATCAAAACACAACAGCACAGGAAGAACTTTTCCAAGCGCAGTATTATTTTGAAGCAGATAGTTTAGGTTTGGCTTTAAACGGAGACGGGAACAGTTATGGGTTTTTAGAAATTATTGATGAATTCCCGGGAACGAAGGCTGCTAACCTTTCCGGTTTTTACGCTGGGGCTTCTTACCTCAGACTTGGAGACTTTGAAGGAGCTATCCGGCATCTTAATAATTTTAGCAGCAATGACTACCTCGTTCAGGCAAGGGCTTATGCTTTAATTGGAGATGCTTACATGGAGCAGGATGATTTTGATAATGCAATTGAATATTATGAAAAAGCAGTCGATTACAAGCCAAACAAATCTTTCACTCCGATTTATTTAAAAAAACTTGCTATAGCACAAGAACAAAATGGGGAACTTGAGAATGCAGCAGACACCTATGGAGCTATTGAAAAAGGATATCCACAATCTTCTTTGGTAAATGATGCGAAAAAGCATAAAACCAGATTGCAGGCACTTGCCCAATAAAAAAAGAAATTAACTGAGTTAATATCGCCCTATTTAAGAGGGCATTTTTATTTGTATAAATTTTAATTCGTTTTGTTCTATGGTATCTTCAGAAAAAAACCTAAGCAGTGTTAAGCCCAATAGAAATTTTGACATCAGCAAGTTCAGGTTTGGTATCGTAGCGGCTGAGTGGAATGAACAGATAACTG
>JACONI010000016.1:0-7744 GCA_014323825.1 Ekhidna sp.
CCCCGCAGAAAGGGAGCCAAAGGCAAGTACAAACGAAGAAAGCCCGCCGGCATCACCCACTACAGCCCCACAGCCACCAAAACGCCCGTCCTCTCCTCCGAAAGAAGCGAACTGGAGAACAGCCTCTACTTCAAAGCAGGCTCCAACAAGGTCTCCATCAAAAGCGATAAAGAATATGCCAAAGTACACAACGAGGGCGGCACCGTCAAAGTCTACGGTAAGCACAAAGCCAAAGTGACCGCACGTCCCTTCATCGGGCCTAGCAAAGAACTCAACCGGAAAATTGAAAATGCCTTGACAAAAAAATTGAAAATGAAAAGTTGAAAATCATGTAGCTAGTAACTTTCAACTCTTCATTATTAACTTTCAACTCAAAAAATATGTACATCGAACATTTTAATGCCCTTCAAAAACTAATTGAAAACCAATTAATCAACGGACAAACACTACCCATTGAGTGGTTCAACGAACAATATGAAAACCTGAAAGAGCAGCAGGGACATCGATTCCCACGCGGCTATTTTCGGACATTGGACTCCTCAATATGCTCCTTTCTCAGGTCGGAGTATATTTTGCGAATGCGCTTATTGCGTTTCGTCAGCCGCTCCCTTCTTTCTTTCTCTGCTTTTCTCTTTGATTCCTTACTCATGTTTGATTTTTATTTGCGACTTCTTCTGCCAAAGCCGCAGCCCTTTTTCGCTTCACCTGCTCTTTCACCTGCTGCCGGAAGGCTTGGATTTCTTTTCTGTCTTGTGCTTCAAAATACTTTTCATACGGCTCCCGGTGCGAGGTCGCTCGAGCGGCGCAATAGTCGGTACGCTCTCCGCCATCGTACCGAGCGATCCAATACAGCAAGGGATTAGTCCCACCCGGCACCTTGCCATACTCTCCGGCGATCCCCCGCTGAAGCACCATCGCTATTTCACTGAGCCGGAGGTGGAAGTACTTCGATTTGATCACCTTCCCCAGAGTAGCGATCTTGTTCGCATGCAGACCTCCCTGCCCGGTCAGTTCCATCGCATCGCCGATGAGGACGGCAAGGGCGGCATTCAATGCCTCATGCCCCGCCTTCCGCCGCACGGCAGCAATGCTGTCGCCGGGCGTGGCCAGTGCAGCACCGGCACTCACCGGCACCTGCGCAGCATAGTTACTCACCCATTCCTGAAGCTGCCGCTCGTAAGGTGTCAGCATTACCTGCTGACCTGTTTTGACTACTCCCATTTTTTATTTCGGAAATGATCTCATTAAACTTCGAATTGATCACGCACAAGCTGAAACCATGCGCTACGTACCACGACGGCAGGCGGCTGATCAGGTATTCAAAAGCACTGACGATGTGGTCATCCTCCCGCTCCTTTGCGATGCCGTAAATCTTCTTCACGATGCTTTGAAGACAGCCCGCATCTTTGGCCGCCCAAGCATACTCAACGCCCGTATGCGCTTCGTATCTCTCCAAAAAAAACAACCGGCACCTCGCAAAAACCGTCGCCTTCGGATGCCCCCACGCCGGACAGGGCACCTGTAGTGCCTCAGCCAGTGCCCGGAAGAGCTCCGCCTTAGACGACGATTTCCGGTACAATATTTTTAACGGATCAATCTTCTTCATGACGAACTACAAAATCGGTTTTTATTTCAACACAGTCTACAGCTAAAATTTTCACCGCTTTGTTACCGGGGAGTTTTGCGATGGTAGGAAACTTCAACTCTGCAAGGCGCATCGCCTCGGAATATTTTGCAGCGCCCAAAACCACTCCTTTGAAGTAACGAGCCCGCACGCCCGGAGCGGAAACCCTTAGTTTTACAGCATAGATTTTCATCTCAGATAACTTTTATCGCATAAGTGTTCCATCGCAAAGACAGGATACTCGCTGTACATGCCGCGATACTCCGTATGCCACTTTTTTCTATAATGAAGTGACCTGCAATTACTGCAAACCAACTGTTTCGTTTCGCCGTCAAAAAATCCATCCCAAAGATCCGGATTCCTGCGATCCAACCTTCCTTCTCCACAGTAATGGCATGTCTTATTTGTGAATAAATTCATACTCTGTGAATCGCTTTCATATCCTTCTTATTCATCAACTCCACCTGGCTCACCAACTGCGCCAGCTCCTTCTTGGTGTGCCGGTTCAACGACTTATGAAACTTCCCGTACTTTTTTACCCAAGCCTCAATGGCCGGCATGTCGGCCGCGAATTGCATACGCCCCTTCTCGTCAATGACCGCTTGCTCGTAACCCATCTTGCGGAAGAGCGCGATCACTTTTCGCCGCATGTTATTTTCACTCACCTCATCCCTTCCCCTCGGCAAAAAATGACGCAGCCGCTGAAGAAGATGTGCATACTCGGCAGCTGATAGCTGCCGGAGACTGCATGTGCGGCCCCCGGAAACCTCCAGCACTACCTCGCTACGCTCCACGTCGTAGCCCATCTGTTTTAGCTTTTTTTCGATTGCGAAATAATGACGGTACGTGTTCATCCTTCACTTTTTTCGTTGCACAAATGCAATCATCACCAGGCCAAAAGCAGCCCAAATGATGCTCGTGAAGACAGATGCCCGGCTTATTATCAAACTCTTCCTCATGCCGCATCCTCTTCTTTCGGCTCCACAAAAAAGGCTTCATCCTGCACCACCTCCACTTTGATCGCATCCATCACCTCCTCCATGCCCGCATCATTTCGGCACGCCAGCAAGGTGTCTTTCGCCACCTCCTCCTTCGTCCGGATAAACTTCGCAGCCTTCTCCTTCGCCAGCTCCAGCACGGCCGCCCACGTGAAGCCTTTCCGCGCCTTCAACTTCGGCGTGCCGATTCTAAAACCGATCACGCCATGAGACATGTCCAGCGACTTCTTCTGCGCAAAAAGAGCGTCGTTCGACTCCGCATAGCTGTGCAGAATGTCGAAGTTCAACGCTTTCTTTTCTTTCGCTGCGTCCAAATCGGATTTGTACTTTTCTCTGATACGAATCGTCTGCTCTTCAATTTTCGCATGCAACTGCTTCTCTCTCGCATTCGCCAGGGCGAAGGCATGCATCGCCTCGCCCGCTTCTTCTTTCGTTACGTCTTTAATTAAGACTTTTTTCGTTCTTGACATCTTTTAATCGTTTTAACTTGTATACATAATTTTCAAAAAAACTCACCTCCACAAGGCTGTAACCTTGCAATAAGACCTGCATAAACAAATAGTAGCGCTCCTCATCAAGCGCTAAACCCGCCGCCTGCGAGACGCGGACAAAACAGGTCTCCCGCAGTTTCCACTCACGCAGCCACCAGTGCCAGTAACGCTCATCAGCGGCGATCCGCCGATGACGACCCGCATACCGGGCATCGCTCCGCGGGTAATGCCTGTCCAAAAAGGCACGACCCCCGTCCAGCCACCGATCGTTGTAGTCGTTCGCGTCCCAGCCGAAAGCCGCAAGGATATGCCGTCGACTGGCAGCGTATTGTCTCTTCCGCTGCCCTATACGCGTGTCTGTCTTTTTCATTTTTCATACTTTTTTCACCCAATATTTGTCTGCTCCCGCTGCCCAGATCGTCATCGGCTCACCGTCGCCGCCGTAGCGGCTGTCGCAGAAAGCACGATAACCCTCCACGTGAATCTTCACATTCGCATCGTAACGGACTTTACGCGCACAACTCCCGGCAGGCTCATGGCCGTCAGCATGGCTAATCCAGACAAAGAGCTTCGTTGGAAAAGTCCTCACCAGTTCCGTGTACATCGGATAAGTCAGGTGCGCGTACTGAAGGGAATCGATGAAGATGAAGCGAGGGCTTTTCTTTCGAGATAAACGCTGCTTCAACTCCTCCATGGACTCACGATCAAGCAGCAGCAGACTCCCGTTCACCTCCTGCATTGCCAAACGTTCAAACGTCTTTCTGATGCTCTCACTCACCCCCTCTTCCAGACTGTTGTAGGCCACCCGGCCGAATCCGCACAGGTACTTCGCCAAAGAAAGCGCGAAATGGGTCTTACCCTGATAGCTCTTACCCCAGATGAGCCAAGAACCCGAAGGCGCAGGCTCACCCATCAGTTGTTGCCAATGGCTTTTAAAGGTCATTTTTCTCTGATGTTTTTCTTGCACCTGTTTCACACTATAAGCTCTTTTTATTTCTCATTTAAGCCGCTTTTGAAGAGCTTTTAAACACTTTTAACCCGTGAATCTTACGCTTCACCCGCCGTAAATCCTGTTCACAGTCCGCCCAGATCTCCTCTGCCTCATCGCCACTCACGCCGTTGCTCAGGCAAATCATTTGAACGTCTCTTTTCGACGGTCTTTTCACCTCCACGAACTTCCGGCCCATCCGGGAGTACATCTCCTGGTACCCTTCTTTGTCCCACCTGACCCCTCGCTGAAAGCACGTTTTTAAATGTTCCGTCCCACTGATAAAAAATCCGCAACTCCCCTCCAGGTCGTTGTAAAGAGGAATCAGATAGTCCTTCACGCTGTCGCGCAGCTTATTAAACTGATCGAAAATAATCAGCACCTGCCCTCGCTTTTTTATCCGATCGCTGATCTCCTCCATCATTTCAACGATGATCCGGCCTTTCGGATCGATGCCTAACCCCCGCAGCAATTCCTCTAAAAGGTACTTTTGCGTCCAATACTTTTCACAGCGCAGCCAGATCACATTATGATGTAAGGCCGCATAGTGGCGAAAAGCATGCGTCTTCCCCACACCCCCATCGCCGGTAACCGCACAGACCTGCCCGTTCAGATGGGCATCGCTGAGCAGCTCGCGCAGTTTCCGGAACGCCTGAATTTCCACATGATGCCAGTCAGCAGCATGCCCGCCTATCTGACCGCTCACCTTGCGCCACATCTCATCGCTGATCTGCTTCCAGTTCCCGTTCATGATCTGGCTCACCGTCCCCGGACTCACCTTTACCAAACTGTTAGCCGCCTCATTTTGACTTTGGAAGCGTTCGATATACGCCGACAAAGCCTTTTGAATCTGTTGTTTCTCTTCGTTATTCATTTTGGTTGTTAATTTTCAAATTAGATCTGATGCAATAAATCCATGTCCTCTGCTTCCTCCGCACAGCTCTCCGCCTTCAGCACCTCGCCGATCTCCTTCACACCCTTCACCTTCGTCTTCGTCTTTTTCACCCCCAGCAAGCCGGGATTAGCCATACCGTAATCCGCCGCACTGCGCCCCTCGGACTTCAGGATGTCTTCCATCTCATTAAAATCCGATACACGCTCAGCCTCATTCGCCGCATCCACCTTGCGGTAGTACTCCGCCTCCCACGCAGCCTGCTCCTGTTTGCCGCGATTTGTCAACGTCTTCAACTCGGCCTGCGCCGACAGCCGAAGGTTCTCCGGAGCCCCCGTGCACAATTGCACGACCTCCCCATTCGAAGGGTCTTCGTAAACCCAAAATTTCCGGTCAATATTCCTGCGAGACCAGGCGATGTCAGGCATCCCGGGGCTCGCCATCACCACATAGTAATCCTCATCAGCACCTCGCCGGACTCGAAGCCCCTCAGCACGCATCGTGATAGGCTTCGGACGAAGCACCCAGAACAGCCTCACCATGTCCTCCTCATCCACAGAAGGGGTCTGCGGGTTATTGCTCCCTTCATACATCGCCACACGAGACACGCCCGTCGCGTGGTGGGCCGCCTCGTTCCATTCCTGCCGCCGCTCTTTGTATATCTTCAAAACCTCCTCCAGCGTCGGAAACGCCTCAAGAGGCTGGGCGTTGATAAATTCTTTGCGCTGCTGGCTCTCCGCACGCTTCGCTTTCACGTTCTGACCGGTGAAAAACCAGTCCTTTTTCAAGTATTGCTGCTGAAAACGCCCGAAAGCACTCTCAATGGTCTTACTCGGCCCGTTGTAAGGCTTCGTGTGAATAGCCATCTTAGCCACAGCCGTCAGGAAGTGACCTTGCGTCAGCTTCTTACCGCCACCTTGATTGTCTATCCGGATTTCGTAAGGACGGTGACGGGCCGTCTGAACTGCCATTTTGAAGGCTTCATAAATCGTGCGATAGTCCTCACTTTTATTAATACAAAAGCCGAGGAATACCTCGCTATACGCGTCCATCACCTCATACACCGTCAGTGTGCCACGCTGCCACTTGTTATTACCATCTCGATACCGGTAGTAATAGTTAAGCTTCGTACCGTCGCCGTACCATAACGAATCTCGCAGCGTTGGAAGCTTCGTGCGGTGCGTGTACATGAACTTGGACTTGCTCGCGCCGTCTCCGTGACGGTGACCGTACCACAGATGCTTGCGCTCGGGCGCATAAAGCCAATTGTGCAGCGTCTGCTCGTGTTTAATCTTTTTCCAACCCGAACGAACGGCAGCTTCGGCATTATAAGCAACAAGCAAGTGGGCGAGGCTCGGAATCACCCGAACCTGATCCGCCCACCTCGCTAACAACCACGTGCCTACTTCTTCGGTGATGACTTGCGAATTGTTGTTTTGAAAATTCCGGTGCACCAGACTCCCGTAGCCCTCCTCCTTGTAGCGTAAGTAACGATCCCGAAGCCGGCGGCCATTAGCCGGCAAAGCGTGAGGCCACGCATCAGTGTCTATCCCTGCCACCACCTCCGAAAGCCACTCCCACATTTTCACCTTACTCCGAAATCGCCCCGTGCCTGCCACCGCCATCGCCTGCTTACCCACAAAATTCAAAAGGCTCGCCGTGCTCACATACTGACACTGTGTGTCCGGCGGGAGTGTAGAGCGGGAGTCTTGCTCCCCCCGCATAAGATAGCTGGCGAAAAAGTCAGAAGCAGCCTCATCGTAGGTAATTTCTTTTTCAAACAAATTCCCTCGCTTCACCAGACTCCGGGGGTGGCAGCCCACCTTCGCCTCAATAGCCGCCTTAAATCGAGAGGGAAGGCTGTCGTATGCAATCAGCGCGGGGTTTCCTTGCATGCACGGCGTTTTAATCGAAACTTAGAATGAAGATAACGGTAGCTGCTAGCACTCATCACTCCTTCTGCGCCGTAGAGCCAGCCGCCGTGCACACATAGGGGGTTATGGTAATACTCGAACATTTAGCTTCTTTCGCTTAAACTTTTCGTTTCAAATAGGATTCCACACTCCCTCTAACTCTCATCATTTGTTATTTTTGATTTTTTTAGCAATGAACGATCCCAAACTGAATCCTATATCTGGGCAAAATATCCGCCGACTTTGTGAAAGCAGCGGAGAGCCTCAGAGAAGCATCTTATGCTATACGCAGGCAGGAATTCTCCAAATATCCTGTCTTCCCTATGTGTCAAACCGAACAATCCATTGGGCAGATGCTGATAGAAGCAGGACAGGCCGAAAACGAATGGCACTACTCTGCCTCTTTCATGGAAGAGTTCGTTCAAAGAGGACTTATCGCCAATGAAGAGCTGTTTCAAAAAAACTACAAGAACCCTGATGAGTTCTGCTGCTTGTTCGTGATCGATCAGGAGTTCACCCACTTCGTATTTGTGCCTTATCCCATAGATTGATACCATGGTATATGAAAAACCGCGTAAATGAGGAAGGGGATATAAATCCGGCATGGTTACCTCATTATTATATTTAATGGATGATTTCCTTTCAGCATCAGCATGGTAATCACTCCTTTTTAATCTGTTTACATTTTTAGTAAAAAAACGGACGACCCCTTGACAATTAAATATTTTTATACTTACTTTGTATTCTAATAAAAAAGGATTAACCTTGCAACTGAAATAATTTTTTAACCAATAAATTTTTTTATTATGTATTCTTTTATTATACCCCCCCCCCCCCC
>JACONI010000016.1:7764-20599 GCA_014323825.1 Ekhidna sp.
CAATTAAATCTTTTTATCCTTACTTTGTATTTTAATAAAAAGATGTTTAACCTTGCAACTGAAATAATTTTTTAACCAAAAACTTTTTTATGATGTTTTATTTTATTATACCCCCCCCCCCCTATATATAGTTAAACTTTTTCAGAAAGTTATCCTATTTATGGCCGCGGGGATAGCGCTAACCGCTTGCGGGGATGATGACAGCGCGAATAAAAATAACCCGCCAGCCATTGACGATCTGACTTTTCCTATCAACGAAGATGTCCCAATAGGGACGGTGGTGGGGAGCGTCGAGGCGAAAGATGAAGAGCAGGAGGCGTTGAGGTTTGCCATTACCGAAGGGAATACCGACAAGGCATTTACCATAAATGCTGAACGGAGGCAACTGCTCACTAATAAGAATCTCGACTTTGAGACCACTCCGAATTATACCCTCACCATAACCGTCTCCGATGGGGAACTCTCGGCAACGGCTGACATTACCATCAACGTGACCGATGTGAATGAAGCTCCGACTATTGCGCCTGATCAATCCTTCTCCGTGCCCGAAGATGCGATGAACGGAACCGCAGTCGGAACCGTGCAGGATGCGGACATGGACAACCTCATGTTTACCATCACTTCGGGCAATACCGGCGATGTGTTTGCCATAGTGGAAGGCACAGAGGCTATTACGGTGGCAGGGTCGCTGGACTTTGAGAATACGCAAAGCTATACACTCAAGGTAAGCGTCTCCGACGGAAATCTCTCGGCCACAGCCGACATTACCGTCAATGTGACCAATGTAAATGATAATGCGCTTACTATTACCGCTCAGACCTTCTCCGTGCCCGAAGATGCGAATAACGGAACCGCTGTCGGGACGGTGCAGGCGAGTGATGCCGAAACGAATAACCTCATGTTTTCCATCGCTTCGGGAAATACAGGCAATGTTTTTGCCATAGGTGAAGGCACAGGGGCTATTACGGTGGCAGGAACCCTCGACTTTGAGAATACGCAAAGCTATACACTCAAGGTAAGGGTCTCCGATGGAAATCTCTCAGCCACAGCCGACATAACTATCAATGTGACCAATGTAAATGATAACGCGCCTACTATTACCGATCAAACCTTTACTGTAGCCGAAGATGCGATGAACGGAACCGCTGTCGGAACCGTGCAAGCTAGCGATGCCGAAACGAATAACCTCATGTTTTCCATCACTCAGGGAAATACAGGCAATGTTTTTGCTCTTGATGCGAGTACAGGAGCGCTTTCTACAATGGGGGCTTTGGACTTTGAGATTACGCAAAGCTATACACTCAAGATAAGCGTCTCCGATGGAAGCCTCTCGGCTACAGCCGACATCACCGTCAATGTGACCGATGTGGACGAAACGGCAGCGACGCGCAAAGAAATTGCAGACCT
Organism: Ekhidna sp.; assembly: GCA_014323825.1. Lineage (GTDB taxonomy): Bacteria > Bacteroidota > Bacteroidia > Cytophagales > Cyclobacteriaceae > Ekhidna. The sequence goes on from JACONI010000016.1 coordinate 9,172, forward strand.
TATTTCCGCGTTGGAGACAAAACAAAATCCACTTGTACAGCCCATTACTGCCATAGAAACACAGGTAAATGCGCTCACAACGGGCACGCCTACTCCTGAAAATATTCAGGGCGCAAAAGACGCGATCACGGCTAGAAAGGTGACACCGGCTGAGATTCGGAAATTACAGGCAGATATTGGTGTAATTATGCAAAAAATTACCGCTTTAGAGACGGCCGGCAATGCCCCTTCCGGTACGATTCAGCCGCTGAAAGATGATTTGGAGGCACGAAAAAGGGCGCAGACACAGATTACCACTATTCAGCAAAAACTCACTGCTTTAGAGACGGAAATTGACGGTGTAGAGGAAAAAATAGCGATTGAGGGACTCATCTCCGCGTTGGAGATGAAACAAAATGTGTACGTACAACAGTCACTTAATGATGCGATGACAAAACTGAATGCCCTGAAAATGGAAAATCCGAAAACGGATGCCGCATATCAGGCGACAAAAAGTGCGATTGACGCAATCACAGTGCCAGCCGTGCAAAAAATTACGGAATTGCAAAACGAACTTGACGCAATAAACCAAAAAATTACCGCTTTAGAAAATGCGGGCAATGCGCCTTCCGGCATGATTACCATACTCAAAGCGTCTCTGGGCGAACGCACAATGGCACAACAAACTATTGTGGATATAGCTGCCGCCCATTCCACTTTGAATACCGAATTACGCAAAAATACGCCGCCAGCTGATTTTATGGTGAGCAGCACAAATAGCACGATAAATATTGACGGCCTTGCAAATGTGTATACCGTATTTGTGGACACAGATCTCACGAATTGGACGATTACTTCGTCTGATTATAATATTATTCCTGACCAGTACATACAGAAAATGGGCGATACGCGGTTTCAGATGGTTGTGGGGGGATATACTGCAAGTGCTGATCGCACTTCCCGTAACATTGTGCTTACCCTTTCTTCAGGCTCAGGCAGCGATAATTTAGTGCTTACCGTCACTCAGATGAAGAATGCGGTGGATTTTTCCAGTTATTCTCCTGATCCTGCCAGTTTATCTCAAAAAGGAGTAGTTACTTTTAATACAATTAGCATCGTCAAAAATGTATTATTAAGTACTGATACAAGTGAGGTACTAGCCACTATAGGTGTGTTTAAATTTAATGTTGAGAGTGTGGCACATAACTATAGTGCTTCCGTGAGGCCAGCAAATCGTATTCGCTTGCCTACTCCCATTACAAATGCCGTCGCGCTAAGACCTATTATATTAACTTTGACCCCGCCAGATGCTGGAAACACTGATTACGCCATAATTACTATTACAAGTGTCACAGATCCTACAAAAAAAGCAAATATCGTCATCGTCCTGCGTCTGTCAAGTCGTCCATAAAAGGCAAAAGAGAAACCTTGAAGGTTTAAATGACCACGATAGCAAAGCGTAGAAGTCCTCTCCGCTTTGGCGAATGATTAACTTTTGGAAAGTTTGAAACTTCCCGAAACCTCTGTCATAAAGCCCTTGCAGGAGTGTGAGGGATTTTTTTAGTAAAGGACACCCAACGCACGGATTAGGTAAAGGGTCAGTAAGAGCTAGTCCATGATGTACAAACCGAGTAAACCGGACACACACTGCTATCAATAGTGTCGTGCATCTCGAGTATACCAGGCATTCGGTTTGTCCCGACTTTTAGCCTACCAATTAGCTACCCCGGAAAGTTGAGTTAATATACAATTTGAAAGTGAATCATAACGTTTCAATTGGATTTGGATTTATTTCTCTGCTTATTCAGATCTTCAATGATTCTTGCGACCAGCTGATGAGTAATCCACATAAAAGAAACAACACCTACTGAAATGGCTACCCAGTCCCTCACCTCTGACAGATGTATCAGAAAGGAAAGGATCGCTACTAAAATTGTATCATTAAATGTACTCTTCATTCTCATGAATTCAGTTGTACTAATATACAATTTAAAAGTAAATCATAACGTCATTTTTTCACCCCTTAATACGTAAATACCGATACAGTGTAGATTTGCTGATATTCGGATTATGACAAATCTTATCAACATACACACCTTATTTGACGACACTTATAAGTTGCTGCGCCAGATTTCGTCTTATTTATAAGTTCCCTTTGGCTTTCACCATTTTACGTTTGAATAAAAATAATTACCATTGCATGGTATTACAAAATATGGTTAGGTAACAATACTCAATTTTCATCTTTTTTGACTCAATTTTTAGTTGAAAAAATCACCTTGCAACAGTCTCATTTTTAATTTTACCTACTAATGCAAACTGTAGAATGGACAACATCAGAGTAAGATTTGCACCGAGCCCCACAGGAGCGTTACATATTGGAGGAGTAAGAACCGCATTGTTTAACTATTTATTCGCCAAGGCTAATAACGGAACTTTCGTCTTAAGAATTGAAGATACCGATCAAACAAGGTATGTTGAAGGTGCTGAAGATTACATTAAAGACACTCTGAGGTGGTTGAGCATTACCCCCGATGAAGACCCTGACAATCAGGGAGAATATGGCCCTTATAGGCAATCGGAAAGAAAACCTATCTATAAAGAACATGTAGATAGGTTACTGGCTGATGGTAATGCTTACTATGCATTTGACACGCCTGAAGAACTGGAGAAAATGAGGAATCAACTTAAAGAGAATCGTGTGATGAACCCTCAATATGATACACTCACAAGATCCTCTATGAAAAATTCACTTACTCTTTCTGATGAGGAAGTAAGGCAAAGAATCAACGCCGGTGAACCTTATGTCATAAGAATTAAAATTCCGGAAAAGGAGGAGGTAAGATTAAATGATCTTGTACGAGGATGGGTGAAAGTCAATACGGAGGTCATGGACGATAAGGTATTGATGAAGTCAGATGGAATGCCTACATATCATCTGGCGAACGTGGTTGATGATTATTTAATGAAAATCACCCATGTTATTAGAGGTGAAGAATGGCTGCCCTCAGCCCCTCTTCATGTTTTGTTGTACATATTCTTAGGTTGGGAGCATGAAATGCCTCAGTTTGCTCATTTACCCTTGATTTTAAAAGCGGACGGAAATGGAAAACTAAGTAAGAGGGCCGCAGAAAAAGCAGGTTTTCCAATTTTTCCATTGAATTGGGAAGATCCGGAGACAAATGAAATTTCTAAAGGCTTTAAAGAGACCGGCTTTTTGCCGGAAGCTATGCTTAATTTCCTTGCTTTTTTAGGCTGGAACCCCGGAACAGAACAAGAATTTTTCTCTCCTGATGATTTGATCCGGGAGTTTAGAATGGATCGAATCAATAAAGCGGGAACCAAGTTTGATTTTGAAAAAGCAATATGGTTCAATCAGCAGTATATTAAACAAAAAGACTCCGGGTTTTTTGCGGAAGATCTCGTTGAGCAGCTCAGGAAAGTACGTTCGATTCAGTGTTCAATTGATGTTGCAATTCAGATTATAGATCTTCTCAAAGAGCGTGTTACTTTTTCTCATGAGTTCTTTGAAAAAAGCCTGATCATATTTAAAAATCCCACAGATTTTGATCAAAAAATCGTAACAAGAAAATGGAATGATGAAACTAAAGCAGCATTGAGGCTCTTTGCCAATGAATTGGAGACTAGAAATGAAGTAAGTCAGGAAGAGGCAAAAGAATTGTTTTGGTTAACACTCGGAAATGCCGGGTATAAACCGGGACAATTTATGCAGATGCTGAGAGTTTTATTAACCGGTGAAGGTTCCGGTCCGGATTTAATGTCCATGATTCACATTATTGGGCCAAAAAAAGCAGCCGATAGAATTAAAAATTCTCTTGATTTGTTATCAGAACAAAACTGAAGTCATGAGCAAAAAAGACAAAGCTAAAGTGCATAAAGACTTAGAAGGGTTAGACCTCAATGTTGATTCTTTTGGTGAAATAAAATCAAGCATGCCCATTGATCGGATCAACAAGTTCCTTAATAAGAATGTTGATGACAGAAAACTTAAGGATCGAAATGATTTAGACGACCTAAAAAAAGATTGATGAGCAAAAAAATTGGGTTGATTCGGGAAGGGAAGGTTCCAATAGACAGGAGAGTTTCCTTATCTCCATCCCAGGCTAAATTAGTAAAGGAAAAATTTGGAGTTGAACTAGTTGTTCAGTCAAGTGACATAAGATGTTTTTCAGATAAAAATTATAGAGAAGCCGGATTAGATATTGTAGAATCTGTTGAGGATTGTGATATTATTTTCGGTGTTAAAGAAGTCCCGTTAGAAAAGCTCGTACCTGGTAAAACTTACTTCTTTTTTTCTCATACGATAAAGAAACAAGAGTATAACAGAAAGCTTCTTCAGACCATTTTAGCAAAAGAAATTACGCTGGTTGATTGGGAAACACTGGTCAACGAACATGGCAATCGAATCATCGCTTTCGGACGTTGGGCAGGCATAGTAGGAGCTTATAATGGACTTTGGGCTTATGGAAAACGATATCATCTCTTCTCGCTCCGAAGAGCTCACAAATGTTTCGACTATGAAGATTTAAAAACAGAGTATGCTAAAATTAAACTTCCGAATATCAAGATTGCGATCACCGGAGGAGGCAGGGTAGCAAAAGGAGCAATGGAGGTTCTGCATGGGGTTGGTATTAGAAAAGTAACAGCGCACGATTTTCTTAGCGAGACATTTAACGAACCTGTTTTTACTCAACTCAACTCAAGGGATTATCATAAACGCATTGATGAGGGGGAGTTCCACCGAAAAGAGTTTTACTCAAATCCTAAGTTATACAAAGGAGATTTCTTGAAATACGCCAAGGTTACTGATTTACTTATTGCAGGTGCCTTCTGGGAACCCTCTTTACCCGTTTTATTTAATAGAGAGGATATTGTTCAGGATGATTTTGACATTAAAGTGATTGCTGATATTACCTGTGATATTGAGGGGTCTATTCCCTCCACGAAAAGAGCAAGCATGATCGAAGACCCTATCTACGATTATAACCCCAGTGATGATCTTATTGAACAAGCATTGACAGATGAGGGGAATATTACCGTTATGGCTGTTGATAATCTACCATGTGAATTGCCAAGAGATGCATCAGAAAGTTTTGGTTGTGAACTAATTAATAATGTATTATCTCATCTTTTGGAATCCGATGAAGATAATGTTATCAAAAATGCCACAATTACAACCGCAGGGAGTTTGACAAATAGGTATTCATATCTACAGGACTACGTAGACGGAAAGTAAAAAAGCCAATCTATTTTCTTTTTATTACAACTACTTGTTGCATATCTCTTCAAAGAGAACAACAGGCAATTAATTATAATCTCATGCAACCAAGTTTTATAACATATTAGTTTGAATAAAAAATGATTAAAAAAGACCGTAATAAGATTTGTAACCGTAACTAAATATATTATAATTATAAGATTTGGACTTATAAGTAATTTATGGAACTGTATATGTTGAAGCAAGTAAAAAATATTGAATTTTAAGTTTTTATCCCTTTATTAGGAAATTAATTATTAAATTAGTACTTTTTTCTTTATGGAAATTTCTCAGGACTTAAAGAAACGCAGAAAAATAGTATGCCTCAAAAAAATAAAAGTCTGTGCAATTAAAATTTATTAACTTTTTAATATAATATTACGTTTAAGCAGGAGTATGCTTGGGGATTAAGTATATTTATAGCAAACTAAAATTAAAATGAAAAAAATAAATTACAACCCAAAAGACAAGAAAAATTTTAAATGGGGAGCATTATTTGGAATTTTTGCTTCACTAATCGGTCCTTTTATAGGATTACAAGTAGCACCATTTGTGGGGACAAGTTTGCTATTTCCAGCGATTTTTGTCAGCACAGTAATTGGCCAACCTCTCGGGAATTTTTCAACAGGTTTTATGATTTTTACATTTATTTTTTCTATCGTCTTTTGGGGCGGAGTATTTGTTTTATTAGGAAGACTGAAAAGAGCAATTAGTTAGTAGTTCGGCTTTCTCTCTTCAAAATGATTTAAATGATCTGAGTTCAAGTGATTTTCCCTGAATCTGCATCGGAAGCTCCCTCATCTATTGCTTTCTTCTCAAGATCAGTTAGCTCGTCAATATGCTCAATTTCATTCGTCCGTCAATCTGAAGTTTGCGAATATCTAAACTCAAAGTGTTCTTAATTTTTTGACCACTCAAAGAGTTCACAAACCGAACGTAATCCTCGTAGTTTCCACGTCCCCGCTCCTCATCATGTAAGTTCGGATTTTGAATACAATAATAAAGAGAACAGCAAATCAGCATTATTTAAAATGCAGCGGGTTTTCAATAATAAATTTCTAACAGTAAAATAAGTTTTTGAACTTTGAAGTCTTTTTTGTGCTAACTTTCTTCAAGAGCTTCTGCGGCTTCGTCTATACGATCTATGAACTCTTCTATTTCGTCAATGGCTTCTTCAAACAAGATTTCAATTTCTTCTGTCTGACCGTCAGGATATTCTATATAAAGAATATCATCATCACCTATTACAACGAGATCACCGGCTTTCTTGTCATTAATTAAAATTTCAACGTCTATAAAATCATTAGGATCATAATCCTCTTCCTCATCATTATTTACTAACACCTTTCCTTCTACTTTGAGGTTATTATAAATTATATGACCTTCAACTAGGTTAGCTTCTTCTTTACGTTCTGTTTCAAACTCCACATACCCGTCAGCTTCAACGATAGTTTTATCGTTCAGTTTTAATGTGGATAGCAACGAAGAGGATTTAGCATTACGATCATCAAAACCAAAAGTCAGACTAAAGGGTTTCATATTCATATCTATGGTTACTAAATCAGGAAATTCATCTGACGACCATTCTACTTTCAAATCAAGGCTGATGACTTCTTCATCATCTACTTTTAGCTGAGCATCAATTAATTTCGGGCCATATTCACCCTTAAATTCATCACTGGTAAACTCCTCAAGTTCTAACTCATTAATTCTGAACTCTGCATTATTTTCCGAGGATTCTTCTGTTGGAAATTCTACAATAAAAAAATCTGATGCTGATTTTTTAAACGTTTCAGTCTCGAAATTCCATACATAGCGACCCTTAATATCATCAAATGATTCTATTTCGTCATCTGAAACCTCAGAAAAAGGTCCGGTTACAAAATCCTGAAAAATTTCACTAACTTCTAGTTTTACATTGCCTTCTTCATCTTCTTGAGAAGTAAAAATATAACTCTCAATAAGATCAAGCATTCCATTAAAACCTTCGGATTCATCCATCTTAATGATATCTGCACTTATTTCACTGGCAGTGGAACGTAGTTCTAAGGAGGCTTCCTTAGCGGTCAATCCTGCATCTACATCTTGTTTGCTACAAGAATAAAATATAATCGAAAAGAGAATAATTAATCGTTTCATCTCATATAATCGTTTGATTGTGTACTTAGTTTATATGTAAGGTACAATTAAAAAGCCAGACCCCTAAATAAAAGTTGGCTTTTTTCGAATCCTCATCCGTTCATACTCACCAAAAACTCATCGTTATTGGCAGTTCCTTTCATTTTGCTAAGCAAGAATTCCATTGCCTCGTTACTATTCATGTCTGACATGAATTTACGAAGAATCCATACTCTGCTAAGTTCTTCTTTATCCATAAGCAAATCCTCTCGGCGTGTTCCCGAGGCAGGAACATCAATGGCAGGATAAACGCGTTTATTGGAGAGTTTTCTATCCAATTGAAGCTCCATATTACCGGTTCCTTTGAATTCTTCAAAGATCACCTCATCCATCTTAGAACCTGTTTCAATCAGTGCCGTGGCAATAATTGTAAGAGACCCTCCGTTTTCAACATTTCGTGCGGCACCGAAGAATCTTTTGGGCTTATGCAGTGCATTTGCATCAACACCACCGGATAATATTTTTCCTGAAGAAGGAACAACGGTATTATGAGCTCTTGCTAATCGGGTAATTGAATCCAGTAAGATCACCACATCATGACCGCATTCAACCATTCTCTTCGCCTTCTCCAGCACCATGTTGGATACTTTTACGTGCTTATCAGCCTGCTCATCAAAGGTGGAAGCAATTACTTCCCCTTTAACAGACCTTGCCATATCGGTAACTTCTTCAGGCCGCTCATCAATAAGTAAAACCATCAGATAGCATTCCGGATGATTCTCAGCAATAGCGTTAGCAACATTTTTCAAAAGAACAGTTTTACCCGTCTTGGGCTGTGCTACAATCATTCCTCTTTGCCCCTTGCCAATTGGAGCAAACAGGTCTAAGATTCTTGTGGAATAATTATCCGGCTTGGTACTAAGGTTAAGCTTTTCCTGGGGAAATAAGGGTGTCAGATATTCAAAAGCAACACGATCCCTTACTCCCTCTGTTGTTTTTCCATTGATAGATTCAACTTTTAGAAGGGCGAAGTATTTTTCTCCATTCTTAGGAGGTCTTATTTGTCCTTTTACTGTGTCGCCTGTTTTAAGACCGAAAAGCTTGATTTGAGAGGGAGATACATAAATGTCATCCGGACTGGCAAGATAATGGTAATCGCTTGAACGTAAGAACCCATATCCGTCCTGCATGATTTCCAGTACTCCTTCATTTTCTATAATGCCGTCAAACTCTTTGATCTCTTCGTTATAAGCATCCTTCTTTCTTCTTCTCTCTTCTCGTGCATTGCGCTGATTTTCCTGTTGCTCTTTCATTGAATCTTTTGATTCATTTTGCTCTTCGGAGTGTTCATTAGCCTCATCATTTTTAGCTTTCATGGCTCTTTTAGGTTCTTCAACTTTTTCTTCAGTTTTTGGTTCATTTAGCCCTTCCTTTTTAATTTTTTTGATTTCGCTCTCCGGCATGGTCGCTTGCTGATCAAGTATGGTATATACCAAGTCTTGTTTAGCAAGCTTTTTGAAGTTTTTAATTCCTAGTTTTTCAGCGATCTCCCTTAATTCCGAGAGAAGCATTACACCAAGATCATCTAGTGTGTACATAATAATTTTTAAAAGTGAATTTCAAATTTTAACTCTAATATTTCGAAATAATCCTCAGTAAGGAATGTTGCCTTGTAACGAAAACCCGAATGAGTTCTTCGTGAATTGCACCGCAATAATACACGATCAATAAATGATTCACAAATTGATGATAAAAAAATTACGTTTTCAGTCTTTATTCCTAAAGACATGTCAAAATATTTTTTATTTGTGTTCCGATTAAGAACCAATTATGCTGCCGGTATCAGAAATTGAAGAGAACTTTGAGAGATTTGTAAATGGTCTTGGAAAGAGAGGTATTGAAAGTGGAGAAACGATCCTTAAAGAGGTCCTTGCAAAGGATAAATTGAGAAAGAAGCTTCAAGGTAAATTGGATGAAGTGCTGCATGAATCCAATATCCTGTCAAAAGAAATTGGGAAATTATTTCAGCAAGGGAAAAAAGAAGAAGCTGAAGAAGCAAAAAATAAAACGGGTAGATTAAAAGAGGAGAGCAAAGAACTTAACAGTGAATTAAGCAATGTCCAAAATGATCTCAGCGGTATGCTTTTTAATATTCCCAATATTCCACATGAAAGTGTTCCAAAAGGGAGTTCCGAAGAAGCTAATGAAATTATAAAAGATTTTAATAAGGCAATCCCGGAGTTAAAAGGGAGTAAAAAACCTCACTGGGAGCTTATTGAAGAATATGATATTATTGACTTTGAGTCGGGCAGCAAGGTAGCAGGGGCCGGTTTCCCATTCTATAAAGGCAAAGGTGCAAGATTGGTTAGAGGGATGATTAATTATTTCCTGGATGAAGCTGCCAACGCAGGATACAATGAGGTTCATCCGCCGATTATGATTAATGAGGCTTCCGGTTATGGTACAGGTCAGCTTCCTGATAAAGAGGGACAGATGTATCACATAGAAGCTGATGGATTTTACATGATCCCTACTGCGGAAGTCCCTATCACTAATATGTACCGTGATGAAATAATACCTGTTGATAAACTTCCCCTAAAGAATACGGGGCATACTCCTTGTTTCAGGAGAGAAGCAGGTTCGTGGGGCACTCATGTCAGAGGACTAAACAGATTACATCAGTTTGATAAGGTTGAAATTGTACAGGTTGTCGATCCGGGAAAATCATACCAGGCACTTGATGAGATGGTCAGTCACGTCGAAACGTTGATTAAATCATTAGAACTCCCATACAGAATTTTGAGACTGTGTGCCGGAGACCTTGGATTCGCATCTGCTTTGACATACGATTTTGAAGTTTATGCTGCGGCTCAGGAAAGGTGGCTGGAGGTAAGTTCCGTATCTAATTTTGAAACATACCAATCCAACAGGTTAAAGCTTAGAATTAAAAATAAAGAAGGGAAAAAAGCACTGGCGCACACGTTGAATGGAAGTGCATTAGCACTACCAAGGATCATGGCCGCTCTCCTTGAGAACAATCAGGCTGAGGGAAGCATTAAGATGCCAAAAGTGCTTCATTCATACCTGGGTTTTTCGGAAATAACTAAATAACGTTTTGATTAAGGCAAATACAAATGGGCGCATCCCATTTGTATTTTTTCTTGTGCCCTCTCCGGGTGTAATTATTTCTATCCGGTTAAGGTTTCCGACAGGATTTTTATCGCTTCACAAACTTCAGCAAACGCCCGTCCGGCAGTTGGACGAGGTACAGCCCGCTCCGCAGGGAGGCTGCATCTATCCTTGTGTTTGTGGTGCTTTCCAACATGAGCTTCCCGCCCACACTCAGGATGCGTACCGGACTTTTCACGGGAGACTGCACTTCCATGTAACGACCCGAAGGGTTGGGAAAAACTACTGCTTCTACTGCATCGCCCGCCGCACTCAGCACACATGGAGTAATTGTCACTGCCTGTGTTTGTGTGGCGGTGTTGCCTGCCTTATCGGTGAAGGTCCACGTGATGGTGGTGTTGGTGTTGGAGGTAATAGGGAAAGTAGTGACATCAGATGTAGCTGTTATCTTTCCATCACAATTGTCTGTAGCAGTGGGTACGGTTACGTCCGCTTCCGCAAGCGAACACCGTGTGGTAATGGCATCCAAGGAGCCTGTAACTGTCGGTGCTTCGGTGTCGGCGATGTTCACCTGCTGCATTTGCGTGACGGTGTTCCCCGCTGCATCTTCATACGTCCATGTGATGGTTCCGCTTTCGGTAATGGGGAAGTTGGTGACATTGTGTGTGGCGGTGATCTCCCCATCGCAATTGTCATTGGCTTTGGGGAAGGTTACGGCATCTTCCGCCAGTGAACACTCTGCGGTAATGGCATCCAAGGTGCCTGCAACTGTCGGGGGTGTATTGTCTACTATTACGTCCTGCATTTGTGTGGCAGTATTGCCCTCACTGTCGGTGTAAGTCCATGTGATGGAGGTGTTGGAGGTAATGGGGAAGTTGGCCACATCATGAGTGGCCGTGATCTCCCCATCGCAATTATCCGTAG
>JACONI010000017.1:0-14196 GCA_014323825.1 Ekhidna sp.
AGGAAGGTGAGGTTTTTTTTTGTGGAATAGCATAAGCATAGAAACCTTGAAGGTTTAACCAACGAAACGACAGCCCCACAAAAACCTCCAAGGTTTTGAAAACCTTGGAGGTTTAAATGACCACGATAACAAAGCGTAAAAGCGCTCTTCGCTTTGGCGAATGATTCACTTTTGGAAAGTTTGAAAGTTCCCGAAACCGCTGTCATAAAGCCCTTGCAGGAAGGTGAGGGCTTTTTTTGTGGAATAGCATAAACATAGAAACCTTCAAGGTTTAACCAACGAAATGACAGCCCCACAAAAACCTCCAAGGTTTTGAAAACCTTGGAGGTTTAAATGACCACGATAACAAAGCGTAAAAGTCCTCTTCGCTTTGGCGAATGATTCACTTTTGGAAAGTCTGAAAGTTCCCGAAACCGCTGTCATAAAGCCCTCGCAGGCGTGTGAGGGCTTTTTTTGTGGAATAGCATAAACATAGAAACCTTGAAGGTTTAACCAACGAAACGACAGCCCCACAAAAACCTCCAAGGTTTTGAAAACCTTGGAGGTTTTTTTTGTGGTGCTGTGGCGGTTGTCTTGAACAGGATTTACTTGATTTTAGGATGGACAGGATTTTTATGGTAAACTCCTCTTCGGTTGGTGTTGGTCACTACACCTTTGTATTCTTTTCCCGCAGATTGCGCTGCTGGACGCAGAGGTTCTTGCAGCGCGTTCAGGGATTATTGCAGAGCGTTCAGGGATTATTGTTGAGCGTTCAGGGGTTATTGCAGAGCGTTTAGGGGTTATTTTTTTACTATTTTACTTCCTATTAGATCAAAACCCGGGTTCGTCTAAATCTCCCAGTCTTTATTTAACCGGGAGATGGCATGATGAGCTGTCATATCGAACTGGCAGGGCACGATGGAAACATAGTTATTGGCTAAAGCCCATTCGTCATTATCCTCACCGCTGTCGTGATTTACGAAGTTCTCAACCATCCAGAAGTATCTTCTTCCATACGGGTCTTTTCGTTCATCAAACTGCTCTTCCCACAATGCGTTGGCTTGCCTGCAAATTTTAATGCCTTTAATGCTGCCTGCCTGAATCGGAGGGAAGTTAACGTTCAGTGCAATGCCTTTTTGTATTCCATTTTTCAGGGCTTCCTTAATTATTTTCTCTACATACTCATCTATATGATCCATTTCAGCATTAGGGTCATAATCGCAGAGAGAAAATCCAACTGACGGGCAGCCCTCTATGGCACCTTCAATAGCGGCACTCATCGTTCCCGAATAAAGCACACTAATAGAGCTGTTACTGCCATGATTGACACCTGATACTATTAAATCGATCTTTCTTTGTTTCAAAACATAGTGCTTAGCCAGCTTCACACAGTCGGCGGGAGTTCCGCTGCACTCATAGGCCTCAATGTCTCCGAAAATATCACTTCTCCTTAATCTGAGTGTATCACCCACGGTGATGGCGTGCCCCATACCGGATTGAGGGCTGTCCGGTGCCACTACTACGACCTCCCCCGTTTTTTTTGATATTTCTACCAGCTTTCGAATACCTTTAGATGTGATTCCGTCATCATTTGAGATCAGGATGAGTGGTTTTGTCATATTAAATAGAATTATAAAATGCCGTTATTCGTACCAGGTCCGATGCATGCTCGGTGTTTAATTTGTTTTGCTTTATAAATTGCTTGATGTCACTTTGCTTATCTGACATGTACTTGAGTAAATCTTTCTTTTTGCCGGAAAAGAATCTGATATCTCCCTTATCGTCAAGGAAATAGTAAGAATACTGTATCATGTTTTGAAATGTATTTCCACCTCCCCAATAAGTAAAAGTGGTATTCACCGTCCTTGATACAATTCTTTCTCTTCTCAGCAGGGATACTTTCCCTTCATACACTACTTCAAATAAAACCGGTATTTTATAATCATAATTAACCGTGTGAGGAATTGAATAGAACTGCCGGTAATTATTTAATATTTTGTCAAATATCTCAAAATAGAAAACCTTTTGACTTGAAAAAGAGAGGGTTTTACCCCCCACAACAAGTGTAATGATATTTGCTTCCAGATCATATTTGAGCTTTCCTTTAACGGAGTCTTTCTCATTCGTTATAAGATAACCGTCATGAAAGACCTCAGATGAAAATCTTTGTGTATGGCTTAAAAAACCGTATAAGAGAAGAAATATGGTAAAAAGGCACTTAATCACGCTTTCCTTTTAAAATTTCATGTCCCAACTTATCGCGCTTTGTTTCCAGGTATTTTTGGTTGTGAACATTAGGAGCGATTTCTATTGGAACATTGTCAGTGATTTCCAAGCCGTAACCCATTAAACCAACCCGTTTTTTAGGGTTGTTTGTAATGAGCCTCATCTTTTCAACTCCAAGTTTTCTGAGAATTTGTGCACCTACACCGTAATCTCTCTGATCAGACTTAAACCCCAGTTCAAGGTTGGCTTCAACGGTATCTCTGCCTTGTTCCTGTAGTTTATAGGCTTTCAACTTATTTGATAAACCAATCCCTCTACCCTCCTGATTCATATACAGCACTACCCCCTTCCCTTTTTCTTCTACCATCTTCATGGCACCGTGTAACTGAGGGCCGCAATCACACCTGCATGATCCAAAAATATCTCCTGTAACACACGATGAGTGAACTCTTACGAGAATTGGTTCATCTTTTTCCCACGTGCCTTTCACGAGCGCAAGGTGTTGCTCTCCTGTATTTGTTTGTTTAAATACTTTAAGTTGAAATTCACCCCAATCGGTAGGCATCCTGACTTCAATCTCTTCTTCCACCAGCGACTCTTTCTTCATCCGATATTCAATCAAATCGGCAATGGATACCAATTTTAACTCAAACTCATCAGCGATTTTTCTACAGTCCGGGAGCCTTGCCATTGTTCCGTCATCTTTTAATATTTCCACCAGTACTCCTCCGGGAGTTAGTCCGGCCAATCTCGAAAAATCAACAGCAGCTTCCGTATGCCCCGATCTTCTCAATACTCCACCCTGTTTTGCCTTCAATGGAAATATATGACCGGGCCTTCCCAAATCTTCCGGCTTGGTAGAGGGCTTTACTAAAGCCTTAATCGTTTTTGCCCTGTCAGAGGTTGAAATCCCTGTGGTAGTACCATGCCCAATGAGGTCAACAGAGACCGTAAATGGGGTTTCGTAGATGGCGGTGTTTTTACCAACCATCAGGTCAAGGTCAAGCTCCCTGCATCGCTCTTCTAATAATGAAGCACATATCAACCCTCTCCCTTCTTTTGACATAAAGTTGATAATATCCGGTGTAACTTTCTCTGCGGCACAAATGAAATCTCCTTCATTCTCCCTGTCCTCATCATCTACTACAATGATCACCTCACCATTTTTGACAGCCTCAATGGCCTCTTCTATTTTATCCAGCATGTTATCCTACTAAAACATTTCCCAGCTTCTTTGCAATTTCCATTTCAAGTTGTTTGAGGTCCATGATCTCCTCTATTGCCTGATCATCAATGTTTGAACTCATTTTATCCTTTTTTAATTCATTTAGAACATCCAGTATCATTTTTTGAATTAATCGAAATTTATATCGAAGGATATTTGTGTAGCAAACATCCTTTAGATGCCATTCATGTAACTCAGAAGGAATCTCGATGTTATATTTTTCTTTCCAATCAGGGCTAAGCTCATACCTTTCCGTACTTAAATTGATTATTACCTCTTTTGCTTCGTCTGAAGCGTTATTCAACAGGAAATCCAGATCGAGTGATTTGTAATTTTTATGGGTCTGAATGATTTCAAAAATTTCCTGGTAAACCGGATCCGAAAATCGAATACCTTCAAAATCAAATTCAAGCTCATCGTGATAATACTCAGGTATGTATTTATTGACTGTAGATTTTAAGAATCTACTTCCATTATTAACTAAAATTCTAATGGTCTCTCTTTCCTGCAACTCAATAACCTTACCAATGTCATTTCGATCTATGATTTCCTCTTCTACGGGTGGTAAAGGCATATCCGGTTTTCGATCTCCCTCTTTCCGCCCTTTCCTGCGCTGCTCAATTAGAATTTTATTCTGCTCTGCCACCAGCACTGACTCAGGAATACTCAAGAGGTCACTACATTCTTTTATGTAAAGAATACGCTTTACAGGATCACTGATTTTAGTGATGGAAGATACTATATCTTTTATTACGCCGGCTTTCTTTACCGGGTCATTTCCGGTATCATCTAACAATACCTGTGTCTTGAAGCGAATAATATCATGGGCTTCTTCGGCAACGTAATCTCTGAAACCGGACGCACCTAATTCTTTGGCATAGCTATCAGGGTCTTCCCCTTCCGGGAGTGCCACCGCCTTTACATTCAAATCACCTTCCAAAAGAAGATCAATGCCTCGCATTGAGGCTTTTATCCCGGCAGCATCTCCGTCAAAAATCACCGTCACATTCTCAGAATATCTTCTTATCAATTTGACCTGATCTTCGGTTAAAGCGGTTCCTGATGATGCAACCACATTCTCTACTCCGGACTGATGCATTGAGATCACATCAGTATAGCCCTCTACCAGGTAGCAGTTATCTTCTCTCCGAATAGCATTTTTACTTTGATACATTCCATACAATACCTTGCTCTTGTGGTAAAGTGCTGTCTCCGGGCTGTTGATATATTTTGCTGATTTATCAGTGTTTGACAGCTTTCTTGCGCCAAACGCAATGGTTTTGCCGGAAACATTATGAATCGGAAACATTGCCCTGCTTCGAAAACGATCATAAGACTTACCATTTTTATTGATGACCAAACCGGCCTTTTCAAGTAATTCTTTTCGGTAACCTCTCTTTGCAGCTTCATTTATTAATCCGTCCCAAGCCTCTTTGGAGTAACCTAATTCAAATTTTTTGATCGTATCCTCCGTAAAGCCTCGCTCCCTGAAATAGCTCAGCCCGATTGATTTTCCCGCTTCTGAATTATGTAGCGTATTTTGAAAATATTGATTAGCAAATCCAAGCAAAATGTAGAGACTCTCTCTCTCATTCTGAGCCGAAATCGCCCCATCGGACGACTTGTCCTCTTTAATTTCAATTCCATATTTACTTGCCAGATACCTGAGTGCCTCTATGTAGCTTAATCCATCAACCTCCATAACGAAAGTGATGGCATCACCACCCTTTCCTGAACTAAAGTCCTTGAATATCCCCTTTGAGGGCACTACATAAAATGAAGGTGTCTTTTCATTCGTAAAAGGACTAAGTGCTCTGTAACCGGAACCCGACCTTTTCAGTGTTACAAAATCACCCACCACTTCCACAATATCTATGCGGTTCTTAATTTCTTCAATGGTTGAGGGATGAATCATTATAAATAAAGTAAGCAAAATTACCTTACTCCATGGATATTGAAGGCTGTTTTTGCCAATTGATTCATTTGATTGTTAAATTGCAAATGGAATGGAATTGACGAAAGTAAATTTATTGAAAGCATTAAGCGAGGTTCAGGATCCGGATCTTAAAAAAGACCTGGTAACGCTCGGAATGATTCAGAACATTCATATTGATGGAGAAAAAGCAGCCTTTGATGTAGTTTTAACGACCCCGGCTTGTCCCCTCAAGGAAGTGATCAGAAAAGACTGTGAAGAAGCAGTTAAGCGAAATATTGGTGATGTAAAACTCATCATAAACATGACTTCCAATGTTACCACCAAGAGAGATGAAGGGCCTGTTTTATCCGGAGTTAAAAACATTATTGCAGTTTCATCCGGAAAGGGGGGAGTTGGAAAATCTACTGTAGCTGCTAATCTTGCGGTTTCCCTGAGTAAATCAGGAGCCAGCGTAGGCCTTATTGATGCAGATATCTATGGTCCATCTATTCCTACCATGTTTAACTGCGAATTTGAGCAACCCGGAGTTGTTCGGGAGGGCAATAAGAATAAAATCGTGCCTATTGAACAATATGGTGTAAAACTTATTTCTATCGGATTTTTAACCAACAGCGAAGAAGCTGTAGTCTGGAGAGGTCCCATGGCCAGTTCAGCACTGAAGCAATTCATTACGGACGCTAAATGGGGTGACCTTGACTATCTGCTTATTGATCTTCCGCCCGGAACCGGTGACATCCACCTTACTTTGGTTCAGGCTGTGCCTGTGACCGGTGCAATTGTGGTAACTACTCCGCAAAAAGTTGCGCTAGCTGATGCTCAAAAAAGCATCGCTATGTTTAGACAACCTCAAATCAACGTACCTATTTTGGGTCTGGTTGAGAATATGGCGTGGTTTACTCCGGAGGAACTGCCAAAAAATAAGTACTACATTTTTGGCGAAGGTGGAGGTAAAAAGCTGGCAGATAAAAATGGAGTAAGCTTATTAGGTCAAGTCCCCATTGTGCAGTCTATTCGTGAAAGCGGTGACAATGGCTATCCTTCTGCCTTAAAAGAGGGTGAAATTTCGGGTGCTTTTGTACATATTGCAGAAAGCGTTGCTCAACAGATAGCAATCAGGAATGCAACCCTTGAGGAGACAAAAAAAGTGGAGGTGACAATTTAACGATATGCCTGAACTATTAGAAAAAATAGAAAAAGCACTAAATACCATTAGACCTTACCTTGAGGCCGACGGTGGTGATGTTAAAATCTTGGAAATTGACAACAATCAAAACCTGGTTTTGGAGCTCATGGGAAACTGTGGTTCGTGCCCTATGTCTGCTATGACAATGCAGGCAGGAGTAGAGGAAGCCATTAAAAGAGAGGTTCCGGAAATAAAGCGTGTTTACGCAATTAACGTAACTTCACCGGACGACCACCAAAGCCAAACTGACATTTAGTAATTAGTTGTTTAATGCCACGTGCCCTGCTGCTTATCATCACTACTCTGACATTTAGTTCCTCCATTTTAGCACAAGAACGATGCGGAACAAAAACTCCGCAAACAGGAGCATTTGAAAACTGGATGAGCCGTAAGATCCAGTTAAAAAGATCAAGACCCGGCATAAAAGACAGAACATCACAATCTTCAATTTATCAAGTACCGGTAGTCGTGCATATTCTCCACCGAGGTGAGGCTATTGGATCCGGCTCTAATTTATCTTTTAACCAAATTAAAGGTCAAATTGACTCTCTCACCGTTGACTTTAGAAGGCTTAACGCAGATGCTGCCAACACTCCAAGTAAGTTTCTACCTGTTGCTGCCGATACAGAAATAGAATTCGTTTTGGCCAAACAGAATCCTAAAGGAGATCCTACAAATGGCATTTCCAGGGTAGAAGTGCCACGTCTTTATAACCCAAAAATCAGAGCTGATTTGATAGAAATGCGATCATTTTCCTACTGGCCGGCAGAGCAATATTTGAATATTTATGTGGTTCAGTTGAGAGGCAGTATCTCAAATCTTTTAGGTTATGCCACCTTCCCGGAGGCAGATCTTGCCGGTATTAGTGGTGATCCGGACAGGCTTTACCTGGATGCAGTATATGTAAACTATAGCTATTTTGGAAACAATACCGTACCATTAAGAAATAGGGAGGATTTTGAAAGTCGGGGTCGAACCTTAACCCATGAAATAGGTCATTTTTTAGGGTTAAGACATATCTGGGGGGATGCCGGTTGTGGGTTTGATGACTTTGTTGATGACACGCCAAGTGCCGATACTCATAATAGAAAATACACTTCACCCTGTACCTTTCCTAATCCCAACGACAGAGTCGTATGCGTTCCCGGTGAACCCGAGATGTTTCAAAATTACATGGATTATACGGATGACATTTGTATGAACTTATTTACCGAAGGTCAAAAAATGAGAATGAGAACAGTGTTGGAAAATTCTCCAAGAAGAAACTCTCTACTAAATTCTAGTGGATTGAATGAACTTTCAAGGGTTGAAAATGACTTAGCTGCGACCAGAGTTCTTTCTCCAAACTCCACCGAATGCTCCGGTCAATTTACCCCTACCGTTGAACTAACCAATTGGGGAACTGATACTATTTCTTCATATCAAGTAAGCCTAAGCATCAATGGGTCACTAATCTCAACACAAGATGTTTCCAAGACCTTAGCACCTTATGAAAAAGATACCGTCAGATTTCCTAACCAAGTTATTAGTTCTTTACCTTATGAAACAACATTCCGGGTAGACAATGTTGATGGTTCTGTAGATAACAATAATTTGAACAACCTTATCTCACAAATAGTGAAGTATAGTTCAAGTATGTCACTTCCTCTTTCGGAAACGTTCTCATCAGGCACGGAATTAATGGGGCTTATAGGTAGCAGCCACATCTGGAGAATAGACAATGCGCCGCGTGAAATCGCAGATAATCAAGCCTTGGTTTTCAAAGCTTTCGGAAATACGTCAGCGTATGGAGAAGAGGTTATATTAACAACACCTGTCTTGGACTTTAATGGAATTCCTTCCGCTGAATTATCCTTTAGCTATGCTTATGCAAACGGTTTTAGCGATTATAAGGACGGACTCATCATTAAAGCCAGTTCAAATTGTGGAAAAGCATTTTCGGAGACAATATTTTCATTAACAGGATCGGATCTGGAAACGGCATTAAATACATCTAATGAGTTCATTCCATCTACTGCTCTGGATTGGCGGGACACCATCATCGGTATTTCTTCCTTTCGTAACATCGAGGAAGTACAATTCAAATTTATCGGATTAAATGGGGGAAGTAATAATATTTATTTGGACAACATAAATATAAAAGAAACAAACCTTGCTGAGAATGACATTAGCTTGCAGTCTCTTAAAAGTCCACTTTTAACATGTTCTGAAAATACCAACCTGACCTTGCAGGTAAGAAATGCGGGGGCGTTACCGATTACATCTTTCAAATATCAATACAACCTTAACGGAGCATTCGTAATTGATTCGGTACTGAACATAGAAATAGCAGAAAGAGAATATTATCCTGTGAAGATACAAAACGTAGGGCCCCTTTTAGCAAATGAAAATGAGTTTACCATCGAGGTTTTATCTGTAAACAATTCAAAAGACAATTCAAGTTTTGGTAATACCATCAGTTCAACTATTCAACTGGATCTTATCAAGGATGAATTTCCCCTGACACTTGATTTTGAATCACTCAATAATTGGACTGCTCTTTCTCCAACAGGAGTTAACCTTTGGGAAGAAACCACTTCGATTCAAAATGGTGTTTTACGCGCTAACGCATTTGACGAACCAATTCTTGGGGTTAAGAGTTGGTTTATCAGTCCGGAGTTATCTACAGGCGGCTTGGACAGCGTGGGGCTTTATTTTCGTACTTCCTATGGACAAAGAAAGGGATTTAACGATCTATTGAGCATCTTTATCTCCAATGATTGCGGCGAGACTTACCTTGAAAATAAACCGATTTTTCAGGCCAACTCGGATTCTCTTTCCATTGCAGAAGTGAATCAAAGGTGGATGCCCTCTTCAGATCAGGATTGGAGAGAGTACGAAATTGACTTAAAACCGTTCATAACTCGCAAAGAGAACATTCGCCTCGCTTTTGTTTTCCTGAACGGCAATGGAAATGATCTATACATAGACGATATTAGTATTAGAGCGAATGATCTGCCAACACATGAAGAGTCTTTCCTTCTCTTTCCTAATCCGTCAGTCGGAAGTAATATCAATTTAAGTTTTAACTTTAAAAAAAAGCAAGAGGTAATCATTCAAATATTAAGCACCAGCGGAAAATTGGTCTTTCAAAATAATATCAAGAATGCCTTGAATCAGGTAATCACGCTTAATGCTCCGAGTGAATTCGGACTTTATTTCGTCAAAGTCTCGGGAAGTAATTTTACAGCTACTCAAAAACTCTTTGTTAACCCCTAAATTGTTTACGTTTAAGTCAGATTAATAGATTTATGCCTTTCAAGAAGCCCTCTACTTTCAAAGATTTATTTATTCATCTAGGTTTAGCAATCAGCCTGATTGTTCTTATCATTTGTATTGTCTTTTATGTTTGGCTTCCAATAAGTACCCATCATGGGGAGACAGTCACCGTTCCGGATTTAGAAGGGCTCACTTATGACCAATTAGATGAATTTCTGGGAAAGCGAAGCCTACGGTTCGAAGTGAACGCTGATAGTGGTTATTTCCCCGGGTATGCACCGCTCGCAGTATTAAGACAAGTACCGGCCTCTAATGCTAAAGTGAAAGAAAATCGAAAAATATACGTTACTCTTAATACGGAAAAACCGCCTCTGGTAAAGTTTCCTGACCTAATTGATAAATCGTTGAAAGCAGCACAAATGGTTTTAAAATCTTATGACCTGGTTCTTGGCAAATTAAGTTATATACCGGATCCTGTCGCGTTCGGAACGGTACATGAAGCAAGAATAGACGGAAGAATTGTACTGGAAGGTGAGAAAGTTGAAAAAGGATCTACCGTTGAGTTAATAGTTGGCGATGGCTATGGGAACACTCTATTCCGTTCACCTCCCCTTATAGGATTAGATTTAGAAGAAGCCATTACTGTAATTATTGGCTCCGGACTTAAAATTGGAAATGTAGCGTATGAGACAAAAAATAAAACATTCATACAAATAAATGATACTACCAGCATTCCCGCCAATACCGTTGTCTCCTCCGGAGCAGTTCAAAATCAATATCCAAAACCAGGATTGCAAGTGAAAATCGGAGATCCGATTGATCTATGGGTTTATAAACCCGATTCTCTTGGAAATGACGGGCCTACTATTTTAGATATTCAATGAGACTTTTTCTAAAAATAGTATTTACAGTATTTGCTCTACAGGGAATTGGACAACTGACTTTAAAACCGATTCAAAAAGTTCAAAAGATTCAAAAGATTGAAAATATAAAGGGCAGAACTTCCGAACTTACTTTAGGAGCGCGATTCATTAAAAACACGCTTCCATTTTGGGACGATTTTTCTATTACGCCCAATGGAACACCGGACTCCGTCAGAATTTGGGGGATGGATACTACCAGACAGTGGAACCTTAAAAACAGTCGTGGAGTATTTGTAAATAGTACGCTGGCAATAAACCCTCCCTCTTATCGGGTCGTTACTTTTGACGGACTTGATGCAAATGGTCAGTTCTACGGAGAAGAGCAAGGCCTTACGGATCAATTAGTTTCAGATACGTTGGAACTAGGCTTATACAACGAAGCAGATGAACTGTACTTGAGTTTTTACTGGCAAGCAGGTGGAAATGTGGAACGACCTGATGAGGGGGATTCATTAATACTGGAATTGTATAACCTTTCCGAAGATGAATGGGAAACAGTCTGGTCAATGGATGGCTCCCAAGCAGATACCGACTTTATCTTCTATCAAGAAGCTATTAGACTTGAGCAGCGATTTATTACAGATACGGCAATGTTTCGCTTCTCCTCATACGGAGATCAAAATGGTCCTTTTGATGCCTGGCACTTGGATTGGATTTATCTGAATGGAAACAGGGCTGCGGATGATTTTTTTTACCAAGATGTTAGCGTCAATTCCGAAATATCTATCTTATTTGATCCTTTCCGGTCGGTACCGCTCAACCAAATTGATCTAGCCGGTTTACCAGCCTCAGTCGAAGCCACTTCAATGAATCTAAATGAAGAACCTGATAGAATAGGGCTTAACCTAAAATATATATTGAAGATCATTGATTTGGAAACAAAGAAGTCTTTATTCTCAGGCGTTGAACTTATAGAAGATCTCACCACTTTTTTTAATTCGGACCCATTGGTAATAGATGCTGTGGGTACTGTGACTTATGAAAACGTTAGTTTATCCGGCATTCCTTCCGGCGACTCCGTTGTGCTTCAGGCACTTATCTCAATAGATACCACTAATATTAAATTTTTGGATAATAGCCCGGTCAACCTAAGAGTAAACGATACTATTCGAACGCAGTACTTACTTCAAGATTTTTATGCCTACGATGACGGGACTGCAGAGTACGCCGTAGGTACCAATATCTTGGGAGGTCAGGTAGGTGTTCAATATTGGGTTAATCAGCCGGATACACTTACCCATATTGATATTCACTTCCCAAATATTGTTCCTTCAAGTGACGGAAGAGCAATTATTTTAAAAATATTTAATGACTTAGAAGACTCCGGTCCACTTATATCTCAGGCAATCACCATTAACACAGCAAATGACATCAATCAGTTTGAAAGGTACCAATTGGATCGTTCGCTAATAGTGTCCGATACTTTTTTCATTACCTATGAGCAGAATATCAATGAATTCATTGGAATAGGTTTTGATCGTAGTAATCCGGAGGCTTCCGGGTACATTTTTGAAGCCCTTGATGATCAATGGGTGAGAAACAAAAGGCTCCGGGGAGCGATAATGATCAGACCCGTTTTCAAGTCAGGGCTTGATCTAGTGTTAGGTTCCGGAAAAGATGAATTTGATAATTATTCCATCTATCCAAACCCTGCCGATGAATTTCTGAAAGTCAGCGGAGACTACCAAAAAATCGAGATCAGGAATTTATCCGGTCAACTTATCCTGGCGCAGGAAAAACAAGAAGTTCACGATCTATCCACCCTTGATATGGGACTTTATCTTGTATTTATCTACAATGATCTAAAAGTTGTAACTAGGAAACTCATCAAGCGATAATTAAAGTCCTTCAACTTTCAATGGCTGCGGACTAAAGCACAGAATAAAGATCACAAGTGCCACCCAGCCTAGAATTTTTCTTCCCGGACTGAGTGGTTGATTATCTGTTACCGGCGGGTGATCAATTCCAATAACCCTTCCGATAAATAGTGAGAAAACAATCCACGCCGGATATCCTTCCACCTTAAAAATAGAGGCTGCAAAAAATTGAAGGGTCAGAAGAATGGTAGCATAAAGAAGCCTTGTTTGAGCATCCTTAAAAAAGGAAAATGCACATAGGTAAAGTAAGTATAAATAAGCGGCAAGATTGAAAATAAATAAGCCAAATGATTCAAAAGAGTTATTTTTTAAATCTTCTATAGTTATCCAGCCCAAACCTGCATAAAATAGATAGCCTGTAAATAAAACCCTTGAGATGATTGCATGATTTTTGGCACCAAACAATCCAAAAAGTACATGGCCTCCGTCCAACTGTCCCATAGGCAATAAATTCAAGGCGGTAAAAAAAAGTGCCAGATATCCGGCGAATAACCATGGATAATGAATAATTTCATTAGGATGTGGAACTTTATCCGGATCAGCCACATAATCTTTAAAAAAATCAAAGAGCAAATTTCCTCCCAAAAAAATCACAGTCCCCTCTCCGGCTTCAATGGCCTCATCTAAAGAGTTATATTCTAAATATTCCGGATGAATTTCATAAATGTAGCTCTCTTCAGGGAGGTTAGTAAATCCATACCAAAGAACAAGAACAGCCACTACAAACCCTGTAATCGGGCCGGATACACCCACATCAAAATATTTCGTCCTGCTTACAATCTGCGCTTTTATCCGAATAAAGGCACCCATTGTACCGATAGAAGGAACTCCAATAAACCCCAGCCACATCGGAATGTAATAGGGTAGTGAAACTTTGATATGATGATATCTGGCAGTGAAATAATGACCGAATTCATGAACGGTGAGAATACCTAAAAAAGGGAGTGAAAAGTTAAATCCGAATAGAAAATCCTCCCAAGTCATTCCCAGCATCAGGTATTTTCCTCTTGACCACTCTGCTCCTGCCAATGTAGTTGTAAAGAGCGTAACATTAAATAAACTAATATAAATTAAATAGGATTTAATCTTTTTATCCAAAACCGAAAATTTCATTTATTTGTCTGTCGGGCTGAGAGATTTGAATGGCTTTCATGCCAGCCTTTCTCGCCGCCGCTATGTTATCTAAGCGATCATCCAGGAATAACATTCTTGAGGGAGATAGGCCAATATCATCTACAATAAAATTATAGCATGCCAAATCCGGCTTCCTCATACCAATCTCATGTGAAAAATAGGCTTTATCAACAAAATCTCGAATACCCCTTGTCCCTGTAGCATCCGTTACCATCTCTTCAAAAGCTAGTTCATGAATGATATTTGAATTGCTAAGAATATATGTTTTGTACTTCTTTCTTATTTCTAACACCCTATCCATCCTTTCCTTACTAATACTTTTCAGCATACTATTCCATATTTTATCAAACTCAGCATCAACTAAACTGACATTGAGGATGCGGCTGACTTCATCTCTGAATTTTTGGGGACTAATCTTTCCCGTTTCAAACATTTGCAGTATTTCAGCGTTTGTG
>JACONI010000017.1:14216-18639 GCA_014323825.1 Ekhidna sp.
ATTCTTCTGAGCCACTCTTCGAAACGCACTGATTATTCCGGGATAATCCAAATCAATAAGTACATTTCCGAAATCAAAAACAATTGCATCTATACCTTGTAATAGATTGGACATTGGCATTGATAATTAAGTGGCAAATATGTAATATTGTGTTCCTTTTTGAAAGAGATTTTATTTGCCTTTTTATGAGGTGGTTTTAAAATCAATTTAATTAATTGGGCCTATAACTCAGTTGGTTAGAGTAACTGACTCATAATCAGTAAGTCCCAGGTTCGAGCCCTGGTAGGCCCACCGAACCGGGGAAAGCATCGTTAGAATGCTTTCTTTTTATTGTCAAAAGGATCTAAAAATGAAGATTTTATATTTAAAATATATATCAATTAACACAAAACGAAGCTAACCAATCCGTTCAATATTCGCCCCTATACTATTTAATCTCTGATCAATGAACTGATACCCCCGATCAATTTGCTCAATATTATGAATGATACTGGTACCATCGGCCGACATCGCTGCAATTAACAGAGAAACCCCCGCACGAATATCCGGTGATGTCATTGTAATTCCTCGCAGAGAATAAGCTCTATTCATCCCAATTACTGTCGCTCTGTGTGGGTCACAAAGTATGATTTGAGCACCCATGTCAATAAGTTTATCTACAAAAAAGAGCCTGCTCTCAAACATCTTTTGATGGATGAGCACTGTTCCTCTTGCCTGTGTAGCAGTAACTAAAATCACACTCAGTAAATCCGGAGTTAAACCGGGCCAGATTGCATCTGCAATCGTCAGAATAGATCCATCAATATAAGAATCAACCTCATAATGCTCCTGTGCAGGCACATGAATACTGTCGCCCACGAAATTCATTTGAATCCCAAGCCGCTTAAATGTGTCCGGAATAATGCCCAACTCCTTTATTTGAACATCTTTTATGGTGAGATTGGAGCCGGTCATCGCAGCCATTCCTATAAAAGACCCTACTTCGATCATGTCCGGGAGCATCGTGTGTTCAGCCCCTTCCAAAGTTTTAACTCCTTCGATTTTCAAAAGATTAGATCCTATTCCCTCTATTTTGGCACCCATTCGCATGAGCATTTTGCACAGTTGCTGTAGATAAGGCTCACATGCCGCATTGTAAATAGTTGTTTCTCCCTCGGCCATTACAGCTGCCATCACAATGTTTGCCGTTCCGGTTACAGAGGCTTCGTCAAGCAGTATGTAGGTTCCTTTTAGATTAGAGCCGTCCACCGTATAGAGTAAGTTATCTGCGTCATAATGAAACGCTGCTCCCAACTTTTGGAAACCGACGAAGTGTGTATCCGGTCTCCTTCTGCCAATCTTATCTCCTCCGGGTTTTGGCATCTTACCTTTTCCAAACCGGGTTAGCAACGGCCCCAGAATCATAATTGAACCTCGAAGCGCAGAAGCCTTTTCTTTAAAATCCTGAGTATCGAGAAAGTCTAAATTGACATTAGCAGCTTTAAAAGTGTATGATTCATCGGAAAGCTTTTTCACTTCTACCCCGAAATCCCTCATCAAATCAATCAACCTAAGGACATCCCGTATCTGAGGAATTTTGTTGATGGTAACCTCTTTATCTGTCAATAATACGGCAGATATGATTTGGAGAGCCTCATTTTTTGCTCCTTGTGGGACAATTTCCCCCGAGAGTTTGTGCCCGCCCTCTACTTTGAATGAATACATGGATTATTTTCAGGTAGTTAAAGTTAATTCGCCTAAAATGGGAATTGAAAATGCCTGACACAGCTTTATGTATTGGCAAAAAATAAAAAAGGAATCTCTCAGTTCCTTCTTCTGTTTCTTACTCCCTGATTATTCCTTCCGCCACCTTTGTTGTTGCGCCCTTTATTATTGCCAGACCTTCTTCCGCCTCCCCCGCTTTTTCTTTCCGAATCAAAAAGTCTAAGTTCCTTGACAGTCTCAATATTGATATCTAATTGATTATTGGATAGCTTTTTGATGTTTTTAAGCACTTGCTCATCTTCAATGGTGTCTTTGTTCCAGGCTTGATAAAATCCCTTCATCAATCTTCCAATTGCAACAACTGCACCCTCTTTTTCTTTAGGATCTTTTATCGCAGTCACTTGTTCAATCAGTAGTTCCAAGCCTCTGCCATAGTGTTTGTATTTGATCTCATTAGAGTAATACTTCATTCGCTCCGGCTTTTTTTTCAAAACCTCCTTATCCGGTTTAGGAAAAGGCCCCTCTAAATCCAATTCAAAGTTGGAGATGATGTGCAAGTCATCCCAAATCTTTTGCTCATTCTCTGTAGAATCTTTATTCAGATCGGGATTGATTAACTTCATTAGTTCTACAAGCGTCGCCGCTTTCTTACCTCTTTCTTCTTTGTCTTTGATCGTTCTTAAATGTGCAATAAGATTTTGTACATTTCTTCCATACTCTCTCAGTTTCAGAGCTGTACGCTGTGTGTTGTATTCCAATTCCATAATTTGATTTAAACTTTCAAAAATAAATTAAATAATTAACACGTCGGGATTAAGACTATGTATTTTCGTTCGGTAAACATTACTTTCTATTATAGCCACACTTAAACCCAACTAACTCTTCTTCTTTTTCAACAATATAGAATCAACGAATTGCTCTCAGAAATCTCCTTTGAAATCCCGCTTATAAGGTAAAGAAAGTAAACTCGGGAGTTAATGCCGCATTCTCCTGAACTTCATCAATCGTTTCTCTGCGGATCATTGATGCATTATTTCCTCAATCTCCTCTGCCTCAATTGGAATGTTCTTCATCAAATTGATGTGTCCGTCTTCAGTGATAACGATATCATCTTCAATTCGAACTCCGATGTTTTCCTCTGGAATATAGATTCCCGGCTCAACAGTGAACACCATCCCCGGTTCAAACACTTTGTAGATAGAGGCCACATCATGCACATCAATACCTAAATGATGAGATGTCCCGTGCATGAAGTATTTTTTGTAAGCCGGCCGTTCAGGGGTTTCATTTTTGATGTCATCCATGGTGATTAAACCAAGGTCTACCAGTTCTTTCTCCATTATCTTACCAATCTCAGCATGGTATTCAGGAATTCTATTCCCGGGATTTAGGAGATCAGTAGCGGCATTCTTCACTCGAAGAACAGCATTATACACTTGCCTCTGTCGATCCGAGAATTTTCCATTAACCGGAATGGTTCTTGTCATGTCTGCATTGTAGTTGGCATATTCGGCTCCCACGTCCATCAGAAGAATATCGCCGTCTTTCAGTTCTTCATTATTATTAAGATAATGCAAAACACATGAATTGCCTCCTCCTCCAATGATTGGTTCATACGCAAACCCTTTGGAACGATTCCTGACAAATTCATGCAGGTACTCTGCCTCTACCTCGTATTCCATTACACCCGGTTTTACGAATTTTAAAATCCGTCTGAACCCTTTTTCAGTAATAGCACAGGCTTGCTGTAGTAAGTCGATCTCAACTTGTGACTTCACACATCTGAGATCCTGAAGAATTGGAAAGAGCCGCTCATAATTGTAAAGCGGATACTGCGCCTGACACGCTCTTATAAAACGTGTGTTCTTCGTTTCAACCAAAGAAGCACTCCGGATATGCTCGTTGCTCTCCAGGTAAATGTTATCGCATTCTGCTAGGATGGTATAAAACACTTTTTCGAATTCAGTATTCCATTTGACATTACTGATTCCGGAAGTCTCTAATCCCTCCCCCTTTGTCAGCTTATGTCCTTCCCAAATGGAAATCTCCTCATTCGTTTCTCTTAAAAACAAAACTTCTCTGAGTTCTTCATCCGGAAAATCCGGAGCTATCAGAACAATACTCTCCTCCTGATCTACCCCTGTGAGATAGAATAAGTTACTGTTCTGCATGAAGCCCATATAGCCATCCGCATTGGTTGGCATAATGTCATTGGAATGGACAATGGCTACCGAGCGGGGTTTCATTCGTGCAACCAGCTTTTTTCTGTTCCGGGTAAAAAGATCGTTGTTTATTCGGTCGTATTTCACTTGTCAATTATTGGTACTGTTCCAAAAAGTATGATTTCTAACTTCTACAAAAAGAATAAGTTAGCGTGAATTTGCGTGAAAATTAATTTTTAAAACTAATGAAAATACAACTCACACTAACCTGCCCTCCATTTAAGAATACAAACGTAGTCAAAAACGAAAAAAAGCTAGAAAGCAAAATTATTTATGCAAAGCCTGCTCCTGCCCGTTTATCGGCGACCATGCTTTGTAGCTATAAAGGAGCTCCTTTTTTTATCAAAACACGCTGCGTCCAGCAGCGCAATCTGCGGGAAAAGAATACAAAGGTGTAGTGACCAACACCAACCGAAGAGGAGTTTACCATAAAAATCCTGTCCATCCTAAAATCAAGTAAATCCTGTTCAAGACAACTACCACAGCAACCTCCAATG
>JACONI010000018.1:0-2078 GCA_014323825.1 Ekhidna sp.
CAGTGAACATGCGGCGGTAATGGCATCCAAGGTGCCTGCAACTGTCGGGGGTGTATTGTCTACTATTACGTCCTGCATTTGTGTGGCAGTATTGCCCTCACTGTCGGTGTAAGTCCATGTGATGGAGGTGTTGGAGGTAATGGGGAAGTTGGCCACATCATGAGTGGCCGTGATCTCCCCATCGCAATTATCCGTGGCGGTGGGTTCGGGCAGGTTATCTTCCGCCAGTGAACATGCGGCGGTAATGGCATCCAAGGTGCCTGCAACTGTCGGGGGTGTATTGTCTACTATCACCTGCTGTGTTTGCGTAGCGGTGTTATCTGCCTTATCGGTGTAGGTCCACGTGATGGTGGTGTTTTCGGTAATGGGGAAGTTAGTGACATTGTGTGTACCCATGATCTGCCCTTCATCGCAATTGTCCGTGGCGGTGGGTTCGGGCAGGTCATCTTCCGCCAGTGAACATGCGGCGGTAATGGCGTTCAGATCTGTAACTGTCGGCTTCATGGTATCGTCTATAGTCACGTCCTGCGTTTGCTCGGACGTATTGCCGGCCTCGTCGGTATATACCCACGTGATGGTGGTGGTGCCGGCCTGAATGGGAAAGGGAGTGCCGGTTTTGAGGGCTACGGTGACCGGTCCTTTACAGTTGTCTGCGGGTGCAGCAGGTTCGGTCAGTTCATTTTCAGCATTGATCGGACATTGTGAGGTAACCTCCGGTAAAGTCCCCGTAACTTCCGGGGCCTCGCTGTCCCCTATGGTCACGGTCTGCGTTTGTTCAGCGGTGTTGTTTGCCTCATCGGTGAAGGTCCACGTGATGGTGATATTAGAGGTAATGGGAAACGTGTTGACATCATGTGTGACCCTAACAGTTGCTCCCGGGCAGTTGTCTGTGGCGGCGGGCGCGGCATTATTGAGTTCCTTTTGAGTGATTTGTGTACAGGCGGGAATTGCTTTCAGGGTCACTGCATCAGGTGTGGGGTCAATGGCATCAGCCCGTTTGCTATCTCTTTCAATGTTCCAGGAATGCGTATTGATGAGTTTGCTCCTTGCGGCCTCCCCTTTGCAGGTGTAATGTCTTGGTGCCCAAAAAGAGATGTTTTCAGGGATTTTAGTCTCGCCCGCCGCTGTATTTAAGGTGCTCCACCCGATGAGGAGTTTATCGTAGTTTTCGGGAGACATGGCTAAATTGGTTTTAAACATGTCCTGCATATTCTTCACGCTGCTGATGTCCCATTTGCTGAGGTCTCCGTTAAATCTACTTTGTAGTATGTCTCCGGATAATATAGTGAATGTAGAAAACATGCCGAGCATATTTGTCACTTTGCTTACATTCCATTTGCTGAGGTCTTGGTTGAAGGTAGAACCGGAAAACATTTCTACCATATTCGTCACGCTGCCTACGTCCCATTTGCTGATGTTTCCGTTGAAGGAGGACCAAAAAAACATGCGCAACATGTTCGTCACGCTGCTTACGTCCCATTTGTTGAGGTCTCCGTTGAAGGAGGCCCTCATGAACATGAACGACATATCCGTCACCTTACTTACGTCCCATTTGCTGAGGTCTGCGGTGAGGGAAGCCCCTACGAACATGGCCGACATATCCGTCACGTTTGAAAGGTCCGGGGTGCCTGCCTCATCGTCAATGGAGAGGTTGTTGCAACCCACAAAAGCATTTTTCATGGAAGTCCACTGAATATCACCCCACTGTTTGACGGAACGTATCTGCGCCGCCGCTGTAGTCGCTACGAAACTTCCAAAGGCATTAGCTTCCCCGAATCGTATACGTGGGAACGTTCCGCTAATGGTAATGGTGTAGGTGTTTGCCGTGGCATAGGTATGTGAGGGAGGAGTGGCATTGTTATGTGTGGTATTCGCTGATCCATCTCCCCATTTTACGGTATAGTTGTAGGTCTCTCCATTGACGGTAGGGATGGTAATGGTTTCGTTGACCTCAGTTGTTTGCCAGGTAGTGCTGAAGGGTTTGGGTTCAGGTTCGGTCTGCGCTTGTCCGTAAAATGTGATGAATAGCATCAAAATTACAAGGGAGGCATATTTTAGTGATAAACGGGGGGGGGGGG
>JACONI010000018.1:2098-8772 GCA_014323825.1 Ekhidna sp.
AAAGGGGGGGGGGGGGCATTAAATGAAGCCCGTACAGCCCTTTCGGCAGCGTGTGTGACGTGTTCTCTGTGTTCATTATGTTTTTTGGTCTTTTATCTATAAATGTGCTCATAACTCATTATTTTAGTTTGTATGAAATGCAATATTATATCATTTCTTTGAATTATCATGCAAGTTTTTTTATTTTTTTGAGCAACTAAGATGCTATCGTCGTTAGTTAAACCTTGAAGGTTGCTCAAAAAAGATTTTTTTTCGTCCGGCAGGTATTTTTGAGCATTCCGGGGTTACTATGCTGATCTTAAAAAACAATCCATTAAATATCATTAGTTAACCATGCCAAATGACTTTTTAAAGTGTCAAACCGTGATTTTACTTTGGTAAGTGTTTATCCTTACTTTGAACTCAGGTTAAATTAGCAGCTAATGGATGAGCATTTTCTCCACTATATCTGGAAGCATCAGAAATATACTACTCACGATCTCAGGCTTACCAACGGTCAAACGCTAAAGGTATTCCATCAGGGGTTCCATAATGATGATTCGGGACCGGATTTTGAGGAGGCCAGGATAAAAATAGATGACATAGAGTGGGCAGGCTGCATCGAAATCCATATTAAATCATCCGATTGGTATTCGCACGGACACGGTTCGGATAAGGCCTACGGAAATGTGATATTGCATGTGGTATGGTTACATGACAGAGAGGTATTGACGGAGGAAATGAACATTCCAACTCTGGAAATCAAAAGCATTGTAGATCCGGAGCTGATAGGCAGGTATAGTCTTCATGTGTCTCATAGCGGTCGAATTGCTTGTAGCTCTCAGTTAAAGCAGATTACGGCAATCAAGTATCAATCTATGCTTGATCGTGTACTTGTAGAAAGACTTGAAGAGAAAGCCCGGAGGGTACTTAATATCCTCAGTCAAACCAATAATGACTGGGAAAGTACATCCTATCAAATTTTTGCCCGGAATTTTGGTTTTTCAACCAATAAGGCCGTCTTTGAGCAGCTTTCGTTCAAGTTACCTTTTGAGATTCTGAAGAAGAATCTTCCAAATCGGCTGAAGACAGAGGCATTGCTTTTTGGACAAGCAGGCTTTCTGGATAAGGCTTCGGATACCTATCAAAAAGAGCTACAGGCAGAGTTTCATTTCCTGAAATCCAAATATGAGCTAAAAGATGCAATGAATAAATCAGTATGGAAGTTTGGAAGAATGAGGCCGGCTAACTTCCCGTCTGTCCGATTAGCACAGTTTGCTGCTTTGCTTCATCAAAATGCAGGTCTCTTTTCCAGGATCATATCTATTGAACGCTCAAAAGATTTAATCACATCCATTAAAATCAATTACCCTCCCTACTGGCAGTCTCATTATGATTTTGGCAAATTAAGGAAGAGCACTTCAAAGTGTCCCGGTAACAACACACTTGATAATATTTTAATCAATTCAGTAAGTCCTATCCTGTCCGCATACAGCAAATTTTCCGGGGAACAACGCTACATGGATCGAGCCATTTCTCTTTTGGAAGCGATCAAACCTGAAGCTAACAGACACACTAAAGAATGGGAAAAATTGGATCGGAAGCCGGTTTCAGCTTTTGAGTCGCAGGCACAAATTCAACTTATCAGGCACTACTGTGAGCGAAGGAAATGTTTAGATTGTAATATTGGGGTTCATCTCCTGACCAAATGATTTGCCGGATAGTTCAACCTGAGTCCGACCGGAGCTGCCTTATTTCTCTTTTTTAGAGGACTGGAAATTGGTTTTTCACTTGTTATTTATTAGTCTGCATTATCTGTTAGGTTTAGTTGTAGAATGTACCTGCCTCCGTTTGTTTATCTGTCCGATCAATACTTCACTTCAAAAACAACTGAATAATCACTAATTTTGCAGTTCAAAATCAAGAGAGGGATGAAGAAACCGGTAATGATATTCGGTGCCCGCGGAATTGCAAAAGCAGCATTAGAAATCTTTAACTCCAACGATATCGTGGTGTATGGCTTCCTTGATGATGAAGAAGCGTTGCACAATACGGAAATCAACACCGTATCAGTGTTGGGATCAACTGATGATCACGAATTTACTAAACTGATTGGTCAGCAATGTGAGGTATTTATCGCAACTGATGATAATGCGCTCAGAAAAGAATATGTGGAGTACCTCAATGATTCTCTCAGAGTAATGCCCGTGAATGCCGTCCATGAAAAGGCAGTGGTGGCTGACTCCTTTGGCATTGAACACGGAAGTTTTGTAAATACCGGAGCCATCCTTTCCAATGACAGTAAAATGGGAAGCCATAATATCATCAACAGCAGGGCTGTAATCGAACAGGATGTTGAGATCGGAGACTTTGTTCAGGTTGGAGCCGGATCTATAGTCAATACCAAAGTCAAAATTGAGGATGAAGTGCTGATAAGCTCTGGGGTTACTATTGTTGCAGGTGTCAAAATCGGTAAGGGCGCAAGAATAGGAGCCGGCTCTGTGGTGATCAATAATATTGAAGCAGGACAAACTGTTTTTGGTAACCCCGCAGTTGATCTTAGTAAGAAGTAAAGGTATCTTTATAAGAAATTAACACTCTGCTAAAACAGGGCCGGTTTAACAATTATGGGAAAAAATTATGTATTGCTGTATTACTGCTACAGCAAAATTGAAGACCCTTGGGAGTTTAGGGAATATCATCATCAATTATGCCTTGATCTTGATTTAAGAGGTCGTATCATCATTGCATCAGAAGGACTCAATGGTACGGTCTCAGGGAGCAGGGATTCCTGTGAGGAATACATGGACGCTGTACTTAGCGATGTTCGGTTTAGTCACACTGAATTTAAGGTAGATGAAAATGACACTCCTGTCTTCGAAAAGCTTCACGTAAGAGTAAAGCCGGAGATTGTTCGCAGCTCGCTTCATCATATTGATCCTAACCAGCGAACAGGCGGCTATGTAGCGCCTGAAGAATTCAGACAAATTCTCAAAGAGGAAAATGAAGATACCGTTGTCCTGGATGTGCGCTCTAATTATGAACATCACATTGGAAGGTTCAAGAATGCCATCACATTAGATATTGACAACTTCAGAGATTTCCCTCGTAAAATTTCCGAACTGGAGCAATACAAGGATAAGAAAGTCATTACCTACTGCACGGGAGGAGTTAAATGCGAAAAGGCAAGTGCTTACCTATTGGAACAAGGATTTGAAAATGTACACCAGCTTCATGGCGGCATTATCAAATATGGTTTGGAAGCAAAAGGAGAAGATTTTGAAGGAAAATGCTATGTATTTGATAACCGAATCGTAAAAGAAGTTAATTCAATAAATCCAACCGTTATTTCCAAATGTTATGTCACAGGAAGGCCAAGCGACAGAATGATCAATTGTGCAAACCCGCATTGTAACAAGCACATTCCTATGAGTGAAAAAGGAGCGGAAGTTTATAATGGCTGCTGCTCAGAAGCGTGCATGAACAGCCCGGAAGTGCGTCCTTACAACGGTACCGGCTTCTATCAGAAAAAAATGAATGGATATAGCCCATATAAAGGAGCTAAGAGAAGGAAAGAAGAAACTTCATAATTACTTTTAAGTGAAAATAATTATTTATGACTCATCCTTATTCGGAGACTGACTTAATCCTTAACCCGGATGGGAGTGTATACCACTTAAGCCTTCGTCCCAAAGATATTACGGATAAAATCGTTGTCGTAAGTGAT
Source organism: Ekhidna sp. (assembly GCA_014323825.1). GTDB lineage: Bacteria > Bacteroidota > Bacteroidia > Cytophagales > Cyclobacteriaceae > Ekhidna. Next base: position 5,805 of record JACONI010000018.1, read on the forward strand.
CCGGGGAGAGTACACAGTGTTTCACGCTTCTTTGATTCGGTAGATTTTGAGGTAAATAAGCGTGAATTTATTACTCACACAGGAAAATACAAAGGCAAGCGAATCAGTGTGATTAGTTCAGGTATGGGTACGGATAACATGGAGATTTTGATGAATGAGTTGGATGCACTCTTCAACATAGACTTGGTGCATCGTGTCCCTAAGGCCAGAAAGAAGAAACTACAGATCATCCGGATCGGTACCTCCGGTGCAATACGCAACGATATCAAAGTCGGAAGTCACCTTGCCACTGAATATGCCTTTGGACTAGATACCACCCTTCAATTTTATAAATACAGGCATAAAGGAAAAGAGCAAGCACTGGTCAAAGCACTGAGAAAGGAACTTGATCTACGCTACACTCCTTATTGCTTTAAAGGGTCTCCTAATCTGCTGGAAAAGTTTAAAGATTGCACGATAGTTGGAAATACCGTCACCTGTCCCGGGTTTTATGCTCCACAGGGAAGACAGCTGCGAATCCCAATGCAGTATGAAGAGATCATTGACAAACTTCAATACTTTCACGAGAAAGATGTCTGGATCACCGACCTGGAAATGGAAACAGCAGGTTATTATGCGTTTGCAAAACTCCTGGGACATGAAGTAATCAGTTTAAATGCGATTCTCGCAAACCGAGTGAAGGGCACATTCACCAAAGATCCGAACCGAATCATTGACGGGCTGATAAAGAAAGTACTGAAACGCATTTAGCCCTTCAGGATGCGTCTTTTTTAAAAAGTACTTTAAATGCTTTTCGAATACTATCCGCAGCTTCATTGAGATGACCCTTTGCATGAGACCACTTCTCTCCCGAGTTCTCTGATCGATCCCTGATTTCCTCTTCCAACTTGTCTTTTTGTTTTTTGAGATCCCGGATTTTACTCTCCATTTCTTCCGAAACTTTGGTTCCGGCCTTCTTTGTCTCGTTGATCAAATGATCAATCTTTTTTCCAAGTTCGGAAAGGATTGACTCTATACTTTTTCTGTCGCTCATGTGTTGGGTTAAAATTAAGTTAATCTCTTCCGGCATACCACCTGGCGATTACCTGTTCTGCCGGCTTATCCTGAGGGGTCCATTCCATACGGTAACGATTGCTGTTCTGCATGGTAAAATGCCACTTCCAAAAAAATCCTCCGGCCCACCAAGATTCGTTCTCTAACGCCCGGAAAGTTGCTTCGTAAGCATCGGCCTGAAGCTGGAGGTTGATGTTTTCAGAAGACTTTTCTACTTTCCAGTGCTTTCCGGCCGCTCCATTTACGCTTTGGAAGCCAAATTCAGTGAAAAGAACCGGCTTATCCCATTTTTGAGAAAAGGCTTTAAGCTTTCTTTTGACCGGATCCCAGCCTTCTTTAATCTGATTGATAGTAGGATGATCCCCTTTCGTTAGCGGGAAGTAGGCATCTACTCCAATATAGTCCAACTCATCCCACCATGTGATGTTTTCATAATTATCCCAATTGGAAGCATAGGTCAGCCTGCCGTCATATACTTCCCTGACATCCCTGATAAGCGACCTCCAAAACTCCGGCCTTTCCCGAGCAGGAATTCGATACTCCGTGCCAATACAGAAAAGTTCCACATCCAAAGAGTCTGCCTTCTTTGCATGGTTGAGAATATACCTTTGAAAGTCGGTTACCCATTGCTGCCACTGTGCTTCGGTAGCCAAGTCGAAGTCTCCACACCAGCCTTCCCCTGCTATCCAGACGTGCGGCTTCAACATCACTTTCAGGTTATTTTCTTTGGCATATTGAATGAGCATACAACTTCCTTCCGTACGCTCTCCCCACCACTGCCGGGAATGATCGTAACTAACACTACCCTGTCCTGAACGGGAAAAACCATAAGGGATAATGGCAACCCACTCCGCATTCACACGATGGAGTTGTTGCATAGCCAACGACTCAATGGGACGAGGCGGATTAACAAGACTGACCCCGTTTATTCGTTTGATCGACTTATCCGAAGGAATGAATATCCAAGCAGCTGTTCCAAGAACTAAAAGTCCAACCAAACTAAATATCCGCATAGTTCAAAGATACGATAGCGCATCAAAAAAGTTGAACGAACGATAACCCATTGTGTATTTTAAATAATGATTTCCTTTCAGTATCAGCACAGTAACCACTCCTTTTTAATCTGTCTACTATTTTTTAGTAAAAAAATATACACACTCTTGACAATTAAATCTTTTTATCCTTACTTTGTATTTTAATAAAAAGATGTTTAACCTTGCAACTGAAATAATTTTTTAACCAAAAACTTTTTTATGATGTTTTATTTTATTATACCCCCCCCCCCCTATATATAGTTAAACTTTTTCAGAAAGTTCTCCTATTTATGGCCGTGGGGATAGCCCTGAACGCTTGCGGGGGGGACGACGAACCCATAAATGTAACCTTAGCATTAGACAAAACTTCCCTGACCATTCCGGCAGAAGGGCTCGAGCCGACAGATATTAGCGTCGCTGCGAGCGGAGGCGAATGGACGGCGGCCTCTAATGTAGAATGGCTGCGCGCAGAGAAGGTCGACAGTGAAACACTCCGTGTGAGTTATGACAAAAATAACAAAGAGGAAACTCGGGAAGGGATCATTACCGCTTCTATTGGGGAGGTCAGCGGTACGATCAACGTAACGCAAGAAGGCGTAAAGTTGATTTTAGCAGAAAATGCCCTGGCCTTTCCGGCAGAGGAACATGCAAAGGATATAGCCGTTACAGCGAGGGGAGGGGAATGGACGGCGGCCTCTGATGCAGACTGGCTAAGCACTGAAAACGTGGACAATGAAACACTACGCGTGAGGGCTAACGCAAATATGAACACCGAATCGCGCAAGGGCAGCGTCACGGCTTCATTAGGGGAGGTGAGCAAGACCCTTACCGTTACGCAGGACGGGGCACCTGAAGACAATACGGAACAAAACCCGGGAAAC
>JACONI010000018.1:8822-8906 GCA_014323825.1 Ekhidna sp.
GCAAAGCTATACACTCAAGGTAAGCGTTTCCGATGGAAGCCTCTCGGTAACAGCAGATATAACTGTCAATGTTACTGATGTGGA
>JACONI010000018.1:8926-27770 GCA_014323825.1 Ekhidna sp.
GCCATTACAACGGCAGGGGCGCTGGACTTTGAGAACAATCCAAATTATACCCTGACCATCAGCGTCTCCGATGGGGAACTCTCGGCTACAGCCGACATCACCGTCAAGGTGACCGATGTGGATGAAGCAACTGAACCGGAAAACACTGCACCGGCCATTGCCGATCAGACCTTCTCCGTAGCCGAAGATGCACCGAGCGGAGCAACGGTAGGAACCGTACAGGCTAGCGATGCCGAAACGAATAACCTCATGTTTTCCATCACTGCGGGAAATACAGGCAATGCTTTTGCCATAGGTGAAGGCACAGGGGCTATTACGACAGCAGGGGCGCTGGACTTTGAGAATACGATGAGTTATACCCTGACTATCAGCGTCTCCGATGGAAATCTCTCGGCTACAGCCGACGTAACCATCAATGTGACCGATGTGGATGAAACGGCAGCGACGCGCCAAGCAATCGCTAACGACATTGAGACGCTAAAAGGCAAGCAAGATGGCCACCTGCAAACTACGAACATTGCAGATGCGCAAATGAAACTAGCGGCTCTACAAAACGAAAGTCCCGCTACGGCTGCAACTTACAAAGCGGCAGTAGATGCGATTACAGCAGTTACGGCGCTTGACGATGCCACACTTACGGCACTGCAGGGCGAGATTACGGCTATTGAGGGAAGAATCACTGCTTTAGAGATGGCCGGCAATGCCCCGGCGGGTACGCTTCAGCCGCTCAAAGATGGGCTGGCAGCACGCAAAATGGCACAGACGAATCTTTCCAAAAGTGCCTCCGAGCTGACAACCGAACTGCGTAAAATTACTGTCTCCGAAGAAACTAAAACTATGGCACTCCAAACGGAGCTTGGAAAATCCAGTTCGGATTGGGATGCCATCCTCATGCTGATAGCAGAGGGCGCTGACGTAAATGCCAAAAGTAATACGGGCAATACGGCTTTAATTGTGGCGGCAAGAAATGGTCAGACAGTTACCGTAAACGCTTTATTAAAGGTGTCTGGCATAAATGTGAATATTCAAAATAATTTTAACAATACGGCTTTAATTGTGGCGGCAAGAAATGGCTATACAGCTATCGTAAACGCTTTATTAGCTGTGCCTGGCATACATGTGAATGTTATAGGTAGCAATAGACGTACGGCTTTACATTTTGCGACCCTGAATGGTGGTCATAAAGCTATCGTAGAAGCTTTATTAGAGGTGTCTGATATTAAGGTGAATGCTATAGATGTTATCGACAAGACACCTCTGGATCTGGCAAATTTCTTGTCTGATAGTGACGATAAAACCGCCATAATAGAAGCCCTCCGCGCCAAAGGGGCCGAAACGAAAGCGGAGCTCGACAGCGAATAAGCCTCAAATTAGGCACGCCCCGAAAATACAAAAAAAGCCCTTGCAGGCGTGTGAGGGCTTTTTTTGTCGAATAGCATAATCATAAGAAACCTGCAAGGTTTAACCAACGAAACGACGGCACCACAAAACCTCCAAGGTTTTGAAAACCTTGGAGGTTTAAATGACCACGATAGCAAAGCGTCTGTCATAAAGCCCTTGCAGGAGTGTGAGGTCTTTTTTTTGTGGAATAGTATAAGCATAGAAACCTGCAAGGTTTAACCAACGAAACGACGGCACCACAAAACCTCCAAGGTTTTCAAAACCTTGGAGGTTTAAGTGACCACGATAGCAAAGCGTCTGTCATAAAGCCCTTGCAGGAGTGTGAGGGCTTTTTTTTGTGGAATAGTATAAGCATAGAAACCTCCAAGGTTTAACCAACGAAACGACGGCACCACAAAACCTCCAAGGTTTTGAAAACCTTGGAGGTTTAAATGACCACGGTGTTACAGAAAATTGTTAGGTAATAAATGCCATTTTTTATTTTAAAGTATCATGCACAACGGGTTTTATAAGTTTAATTTTATGTAATCATGAATTCAGTAGCTGTAAATTCTTTTTAAAAATCGGAAAATTAGTTCACTCATTGACCGGGAGGTTACGGGAGCCAAAACTCAATAATAGGATTCAGTGTATTCCTATTATTCCATCTTATTTATACTTAAAGTAACCTGAATTTGATATAATGACGAGGGATTTTTTGATCGTTCCGCAGTTATTGTTGCTTGATTTATAAATTTTATTTCGTTTTAGCGATTAACCCGCTATTATTTTTATACAATGTTGGGCACAATATTTTTATTAGAATAATTGTCCGATTGTTTTCATTGGTAGGAACATTTTTCCACTATCGGGTATTTTTATAAATCCATATTTATCGTAAAAGCGTTCAGCATCTTCATCAATTGGGTCAACAACTACAGCAAATAAACCTATGATTTTTGATAGTTCGAAACTTCTTTTTAAAGCATCAATCAAAATTAATTTCCCTATTCCTTGTCCCTGAAAATTATTATCAATTGCTAATCTCCCGAGTAAAGTGGTTGGAATTGTCATATAAGACCTAGGTAATTTTTTTCTAATGTCATCCGGGATATCCTCCAAAGGAATACTATTATTAGATAAAGTATAATAACCCTTTATCAATTCAGTTTGCTCTTCTTTGATTACAAAACAAGCAGAAAGCTTTCTTTTAATCTCTTGATTAGCTTGTTTGTGTAAATAATTATCCAACATTTCTTTCCCACAAGAAAAATCGGATTTTTTATGTGCTGAATTTAGAGGTTCCGATATTTGACTCATTAAGCGAAAAGTGCTTTAAATTCATTTGCTGCTTTTGTTAACGCTTCATTAGGTGACTTTGGATTTGAAATTGCATCAAAAAATATTTCGCTATCTTTTTTAGAAGCGATTATGCGTTCTCTTTCTGAAATAATTTCTTTCGCTTTTTCTTGAACAGTAATTACAACAAAATCTGTAAGGTTTCTATAACCACCTAATCGAGCCGCTCTTTCAAAGAAGACTTTTTGTTCTTTGGGAAGTCTAGTATCAAATCTAGCGTTCTTTGTATTTAATTTTTTAGTTGCCATAATATTTGTTTTTCTACAAATGTACGTTTAATTTCCGTACCTAAAAAATATTTGTACGTTTATTTTACGTACTATTTTGAGGATCAATAGGGCCTAAATTAGAGTGCTTTCCAAGGATTATCTCTTTTGCTGACAAAGCAATCATTGTTCCTGCTGACATTGATATCTGTGGAACAATAACTCTTATATTATGACCAAATATTGAATACAAATAATCAACCAAGGATTCAGTTGCTGCTAAATCTCCTCCGGAGATGTATGTAAGATTAAATCCAATCCTTTGGACTTGTCCATTTTATGTATAGTCAATATAATAAATCCAGACTTATCTTTATCATTTACAGCTGTGTCAGGTGCTTTAGGCTTTTGAAGCCAACCTGAATAGTAAGCTATTACATTCCTGTTTGTTAAGTCAGAAACCTTTTTTAGATAGCTTCTTCTGACAGTGTCAAATGGATTCTTTTTTGGATGTTTTTGTAGACTTTCCTGAATTTCTTTTAATACTTCGCTCCAGTTTGGCATAGATTCAGGATGTTACACGAACATAGTCGTATCACCAGAAGTTTTAACTGGTGTATAATTCTCGTACAAAGAAAATTTTTCTATGGAATCGCCCTCATTTGTCCATTGCACTGGAACAACGAATGATGACCTTTCAGAAGACTGCATTATCTTTTGATAATCTTCTTTGAATGAATCTTTCTTTTTGCTTTTCTTGGCATTTTTCATATCAATGCAAATTTACGAAATCTAATTTTTGTGTTCAAAATGTGGTAATTAACGCCAACGGTAACGTATAACCGTCAGTTACGGCAAGGTATGCCAAAACTTTGGGTTTGGCAACGGCTTTAGCAATTGCGAGTGTACTGACGGTACTGTCAGGATGCTGTAATTGCGGTTATACATTGTTATGCACTGATTATTTATTTATAAAGTATGATAAATTTCTCCTGTACTTGAGTTGTAAACAATTACTTTTTTAAGTGTATTTTCCAATGCGTATAAAGTTGTTTTTCTACCAAAAAAATCTAACCCTTCAAATGGGGGCACTTCTGTAAATTTGAAAACGAATAATAGTTTCAGATTACTCCGATTTTCTTCAATCTTAAGAGCTAAAGTCTCATCTTCTATTTTGAATCTGATATTTTGTTTGATAAAGTCTACACCGCCAACTTCAAATAGCTTTCTGTCGTTTGTAATACTAGACGGACATTTGAAAATTATTTGCTCAAATTGAAGATAATTTGGCTTATTGTAAAAGTTATTAGAGTAAATTTCGTTTGTCACTTTAAAGGTTTTTGAATTCAAATCATATTTTATCAAATTATTTCGTTCGTAATAAGCAGGTTCGAAGTCTAAATAACACAGGAAATCAACCAGAAAAAAGCAGTGCAAACAAGATATTTGAGTAAACCGGTTGTTCATTCAAATATAGAGACAGCCTTTCTACCACGTACCATTTCCTTCTTACCTGCGGCTCCCCGAAGTGTCTCTACTTCAAAGCCGGCTGCTCTCAGATTTCGCTTAAACCGGCCCTGAGCACAGTATGTAGTCAAGATACCATTGAGATTCAAGAAGTAAAAACATTTCCTCAAATTTTCTAATGACCAGACTTCCGGCTGTTTACGGGGAGCAAACGCATCAAAGTAAATGATGTCAAAGGAATCTGAACTTTTGAAATCCTCCAGCCTGTCAGCAGCTTTGAAGAGTTTAAATGAGGAAGACAAGGAGACTTCTGTTTCCCAGTCGGTCTCATGAATTTGAATGAGTAATTCTTTCTCTTCCCCGGAATTAAAATAATTCAGATTTTCATAAACTTCCTTTTTAACGGGGAAAGGCTCTAGTGAGGTAAAATGGATGTTTCGGTTGTCTGCCTGAGACCGGATAGCAGTTAAAAGGGCATTTAATCCTGTCCCCAAGCCAACCTCCAAAATACGAATATCCTTATTATCATTCTCTGCCGTCCAGGCTTCCAGCCCTTCTCGGATAAAAACATGCATTGCCTCACGTTTGGCACCATAGATAGAATGGTAGGTTTCATTCAACTCTTCATTGAACAAACTGTGAGAGCCATCTTCAGTGGTAATGATTTTGACGGGCATTATTTATAGATTAATGCCACTGCGTGTGCAGTTACTCCTTCCTCTTTCCCTACAAACCCCAGCTTCTCCGTAGTGGTTGCTTTGATCGAAATATCATCTTCATCAATACCCATGACATCAGACAAAGTCTTTTTCATTTCGGGAATATGCGGATTTACTTTGGGTTCCTGAAGGCAGATGGTAGCGTCAACATTTCCTACCTTATAGTCTTTCTCTCCAATCATTTCAACAACTCTCTTTAACAAGATCTTACTGTCAATTCCTTTGTACTGCGGCTCTTCGTCCGAAAAGTGAAACCCAATATCACGCATGTTAGCGGCTCCCAGAAGTGCATCACAAATTACATGGATTAAGACATCAGCATCCGAATGACCAAAGGCACCGCGGGCGTGCGGCACTTTGATTCCACCAAGCCAAAAATCAACTCCTTTTACAAGAGCATGTACATCATAACCGTATCCTATGCGTATATTAGGCTTCATTTCACCGGCACTTCATTGATGCGTGAGCCTAATGCTCACACAATAATCAGGGATTTCATGTACAAATTTAGTTGTGCCATCTAAAGGATCAATAATTCTTTCCTTCCGGTTGATCATTTGCTCTTCCGTGATGTATCCGGCATGAGGAACAAGAACACTTATTCCGTCCGGTATTCTTTGCCTAGCTTTTTTATCAAAATAAGAAACAAGATCGCTGCGATTTTTTTTAATTTTACTTTTTCATAGGAAAAGGGCCGTCTTTCAGTCCGAATGAATGAACCTGCTTTGATGGCGACTTTTGCAACTTGATGTGTCATTTGTTTGAGGTTCACTTCTTTCCTTCAATGACAATAACAAACTCTCCTTTGATTGATTTGGAAGAGAAGTAAGTTAATACATCCGTAATTGACCCTGTTATGGTTTCTTCATATTTTTTGGTCAACTCTCTTGACACTGAAACCTGGCGATCTCCGCCGAGGATTTCTCTCATCTGCTCCAGTGATTTAAGCAGTCGATGCGGCGATTCGTAAAAGACGATAGTTCTGGGTTCTTCTCTCCATGATTTGATACGACCCCGCCTGCCTTTTTTATGAGGCAGAAAGCCTTCATAAACAAATCGATCTGTTGGAAATCCGGACTTAATCAATGCCGGAATAAAAGCTGTAGCTCCGGGCAAAGCCTCTACCTCGGTGTTATTGTCCAATGCTGCTCTGACTAACAAATAACCGGGATCGGATATGCCGGGTGTACCTGCGTCAGAGATTTGTGCGATATTCTTGCCTTTATTTAACAATTTAATAGCATGGCCTATTTTCTCATGCTCATTGTGTGTATGAAAACTTTGGGTTGGTGTAGATATTTCGTAGTGCTTTAGAAGAAAGCCTGAAGTTCTGGTGTCTTCTGCCAGGATTAAATCAACTTCTTTTAAGGTTTGAACGGCTCTGTAAGATATATCGGAAAGGTTGCCTACCGGAGTGGGTACTAAATATAACTTACCATACCCGTCCATCAAACCAGTTTATCTATCTCTTCCGCTAACTTATGATCTTTATCCGTAACCACATCTCCCGCATCATGAGTGTTTAACTCGAAAGAAACTGTATTGTAAACATTGCTCCAATTCGGATGATGATTCATTTTTTCGGCTATAATGGCCACACGACTCATGAAGCCAAAAGCTTCTAAAAAGTCATTAAACCTGAATGTCTTTTTTAGTTTGTTATCTTCTTCTTTCCAATCCATACTTACAAAGAAATTATTCCCTCTATTTTATAAGCTTCTTTATATATTTTAATCACTTCCTGACTTGACTGCATTTTCCTGTTCATGGTTACACTTAAATACTTATTTCCGGAACTGGATTTGAATTTCACCTCCGCACCTTCAAGTAGTGATTCTACTTTGCTCTGATGCTCCGGTTTGATAATAAACCTGAAAATGTATTCTCCGGGGAAATCGTGATTGTTCTCCAACTTTTCCCTGAATGCCTGTTCGTCCCAACTCATACTTACAGTTTAAACTAAAAAATCCATTCCGAAAGTTCAGCATAGCTTTTTAATTAGATAGTTTCCTTTCAATCAGAAAAATTTGTACCTCATATCCTCTATCTCTGCAAAATCTTTTATTGCATTGTCAATATCCCGTGAGACGAAGAGCCTAAAGTAGGAAAGGGGAAAATCTGCGATCAGTGCATTGCCGCCTAAGCGCTGACCGGATACTTGAAGTGAATACGGAGCGTAATCTTCAATATCAGCAGGGATATCTTTAGCAAGCAGCTTCACTACAACTACGCCATCTTGTACGGCAAAGGCTCTTGTCACTTCCTCTTCATCCAATGCAAATGCTAAACCGATCGCTTCCGGTGCATTACCTATCCCTGTAATATTATTCGAAGATAATTGAAAATCTACTGTTCCACTCTTAGCTTCATCTCCATACGCACTCTCCATCTCGGAGACAGAACTTGCCTCCAATGAGTTAAATTTTTCTATTGTGATAGCAGCCTTCTTTTCGTTCCTTACTTCTCGTTCCACCCGGCTTCTGACATCTTCTAAATTGGCAGTGCCTTCTTCCTGTTCGCTTGTCATGGCGGCTACGATATATTTATTGCCAATCTCTTTTACGTCAGACACTGCTCCCTCTTCAGCATCATTGTACAACCATAGTACCAAACTTCTCGCCTCAGTTAATGCTCCTACTCTTTGTGTGTTTTTGCTAATTCTATTCCCCTTTTGAATCCTTAATCCTTCCTCTCCTGCTAACTTTCTAAACTCTTCCAGGTTTCCGCATGATGCAGCGAAAAAATCTGCTTCACGATACTTTTCATTGATTGTTTCATCTGAAATATAAAGACTAATGTCTTTTTTAATTTTAGCCACTTTATACAATATGCTGTCAGGAGTAGGCTCATCTTTTCTTGATAGTTTATAAAACTCATAAACACCGTTTGAGATTACAGGTGTGGAAACATACCCCTCTTCTTTTCCTTTAAGTGAATCCGGAAGATTTTCTTCTGAATAAGTCAAAAAAGAATATAGGTCATCCGAATTGATTTTTACAAAAGAGGAATCGTTAGAAGCATTTATCAAACCTTCCCGCAGTTCTGCAACTTCTTCCCGGATGTCTGCCGAGTCTATTGATGACGGATGGATATCAAATACCACATATTCCATGCTTCTGGTTTCATCTCTTTCATACTCGGAGGCATTCTTATTGATATAATCTTCCAATTCATTATCCGAAACAGATACCAAAGAATCTGAAATACTTAAAAAAGGCACGAATACATATTCAATTGATGCGTTTGCATTTTGACTGGTGTATTCTTCCTTAGCTTCATACCTGGTAACGTAATTGGTCTTTGTAAAAAGATGGTTGTACTTTTCAACCAGCCTGCCCGGCACCAGTGATCGTTCAAAAGAAATCCACGAATTCCTTTGCTGAGGTTGTGCCTGTTGAAGGGATGCAAGAAAGTTTGTGACATTGGACTTATCAAATTGACCCGTACTAGGATCTGAGAAGAATTGAATAATTTGAGGACTAATATTTGAGCCCTGAACCATATCAACCAGTTCATTACTTGTCACCTCAATGCCCAATTCATCAAATTGTGATCGATAGGCTTCATCGAAAATTAATGCGTTCCATGCCTGATTCCTGATTTGATCTATTTCTTGTTGTACGGGATTTCTGCCGGAATTGATCACAAAATTGTATGATAACTCTTCTACCTTACTTTGAAATTTTGTGTTGGAGATCGTATTTCCGGCTATCTCTGCAATATCCTGATTTTGACCACCTCCAAGAAGTGTAGAATTTCCAATGAGATCTGTGCCAATGAAGGCTACCATGGTGAGCATAATCGCTCCTACCACAATCTTTCCCATTTTGTCTCTCAGCGTTCTTATTAATGCCATTCTTTCTAATGCTCTTTTTTAAAGTCAGCAAAAATAAAGAATTTACTGACGATTGACCATTAGCCAGCTAACCGGACTCAATGTAAATGTCAGGGGACATTGAAAATACTGATATTTTTCATATTACCCTCTTGGGTAAAAAATCACGTTGAAGTAGTTAAATAGCTGATAGTTTCAGCTCTTCCTGAAAGTGAGGGATTTTCTATTATTCCCCCGATGGAGATATTAAAAGTTTTCTAACGAACATCGGGGAGTTTCCATTTAAACTTCACAGCAAGGATTCTGAATGTTACGATAAAACAAATCGTAATAAGAATATTAAGTGTCTGATCTAATCCAAGACTTTTAAGCACAATGAAAAGAATACCTCCAAACAGAATTTCCTGAGCTTGAAATTTCTGATAACAACCTATCAAAGAAACGCCCCGCCACCGAACTCGAATTTGATTGAAGCGTGCATTCCTGCTTCCGGTTTATTATCTGGTATCTCTGCTTATACTAATGATGTCAATATGAGTTTCAATATATAAAATTAAAGATAGAAAAGGCAGTTAAAAGTTTAAAGAAAAGCGGTCAGAGTGAGTTAATAACCTTTTAATAAAATATAAGGCGTTTATATAATTTTGATAGGTAATAAGCAAGTTTTGAACATTTTCGTGTGAAAAAGAATTTTGGTCAAATGAAATTTTCAAGTTAGAAAGAAAAATATAATTCCTGTTAGTTCAGATTAGTTCTATTTTTTAAAACTGGATTTTTAATTGAAAAAAAATCTTTTGTAAAAAAGTTTATATCATGTTAATTTCTAAATATTGTCTAAAATGAAAAAGTTTTTAAAAGTTTTGATTTTAAGTGCTGTAATGGCACTGCCACTTGGTATATATGCTAATGCGAGTGATGTTTCAACTAACGCCGAGGCGTTCAGTAGCAAACTAGCAAGATGTACTATTAAAGATAGGGGCTTCTACGGAACAGGCAGATGTGGTGCTGTATTAAAAGCCTACAGAAAATGGCTAGAAATGCAAGATAATAAACATAGTGTACTGGCAGATCAGCGAGAAAGTATAGAGGAATCCATTTTATTAGAGGACTTACCGGCAGATCAGCCAAGAGACGGACAGTAATCCCTTCATGTATAGGAGCAATGCATTGACTGATTTGTTAATGCTAATGCACTGTTTAAATTACATAATTGAAACAAGCAGAAACTGTTTTTATGAAGAGAGTAATCTTCCTTTTTATTTATGTCTTGTGCGCTAGTATAAGTAGTTATTCCCAAGAAATTGAGGGTGTTGCCACTTATTCTATCCGGTTAGCTGAGGATAACTTACCATTTAATGCAGAACTGAGATTTACTCCAAGTGCATCGTTGTTTTTTTGGAAACAAGGGAATACATCCAGATTTCTTAAAAAAGAGAATTTTAAATCACAGATAGTTGACACAGATACGTTAGGGTACTATATAAAAAGAAGAACTGATTCAAAAAAAATCAGAATAAGACAATTCTGTGGTGAAAATAACCCCGTATTTTACGATGATGACGTGATCCATGATTGGTCACTATCCAATAAGGAGAAAAAGAATATTTCAGGGAAGGTTTGTTCAAAAGCGACTACAAGATTTAGAGGAAGAGACTATGTTGTTTGGTATACTACTGAAATACCTGTTCAGATGGGTCCATGGAAATTTTATGGACTTCCCGGCTTAATAATGCAAGTAGAAGATGCTAAAAAGGAGATTTTTATTTCGCTAAAATCACTAAATTTGGTTGATGGATTCAATAGCTCAAAATATGATGAGGATATAGGTAAATACCTCTCTAAGCGTGAATTAATTGATTGCCTGGATGACGAATGGGACAAACACTACAAAAAAAATAGAGCAATCATTGCCCAACTCCAGTCAGAATTTCCCGAGCTTGAAATTTCTGATAACAACCTATCAAAGAAACGCCCCGCCACCGAACTCGAATTTGATTGAAGCGTGCGTTCCTGCTTCCGGTTTATTATCAGTGATCTCTGCTTATACTAATGATGTCAATATGAGTTTCAATATATAAAATTAAAAATAGAAAAGGCAGTTAAAAGTTTAAAGAAAAGCGGTCAGAGTGAGTTAATAACCTTTTAATAAAATATAAGGCATCTATATAATTTTGATAGGTAATAAGCAAGTTTTGAATATTTGGTATTGCTAAAATATGGTAGATTTGCAATAAATAATGCACAAAAAATTACAAATAAAAGTCAAAAGAGATGTATAGAGTATGCTTTGTATCTGTTATTTAATCACTTGTCTATGTTAAATTAGCAATGCCGAATCTTTTTGTGCAAGAAGAGTTTTGATCAAATGAAATTTTCAAGTTAAAAAGAAAAATATAATTTTTGTTAGTTCAGATTAGTTCTATTTTTTAAAACTGGATTTTTAATTGAAAAAAATCTTTTGTAAAAAAGTTTATATTATTTTAAATTTTTAAATATTTATCAAGATGACAAAGTTTTCAAAAATTCTGATTTTAAGTGCTGTAATGGCACTGCCATTTGGTATATATGCAACGAGTAACAATAAGGTTGATATTTCAGATTTTAGAATCATTGAAAATTCAGTTAGTTTTTTAGAAGACAGATGTACTATGAGAGTGAAAGGAAAATCTGAGAAGGGATATAGATACAAAATAAAAGGGTCGTGTGAGGAGGCGTTAGAAGCTATGAAGAAGATGAATTTAATAGAATCTTCTGAAAAATTTACAAAATCCTTAGATTTCCCAATATAATCTGGGTCTTAGTTTAAGCAGAGCTTTCAAAATTTTAAACTCAAAGTTCAATTGTGTACATAAATTCTTAGATTTTGAATATACAAAAGCATAGCAGGAAGTCTAATTTTATTATATGCAAAGGATTTTATTAGAATTTATTACAAATGACTGATTAATAGAGAAAGTAAAACTAAATTAGATTTACTTTATTTTCTTGGCACGAAGTAAAATAGATTTATGCTGATAGAAAATATAATTTATAAACTCTGTTTGGTAAGATGAGTAATTATAATTACTCACTTTATTTTAGACCATTTAAGACAAAAAACAAATGAACAGACTGAATTTATACATGCTCTTTTTCTTATTTCTCAGCAATTTTGTTAAAGCACAAAGCATTAATGCTTTTGCTGTGTACAATACTAAACTTGCTGAAGATAATTTTTCTTTCAAGGCAAGTCTGTATTTTGATTCAAATCACAGTACTTATATCTCTAAGCAAAATAATAATCCTGTATGGAAGATAAAGCGAGAATCGTATGAAGGGTCATATTTAGACATAGTATCTGATGAGGTATACACAGACACCGTAGGTCACTTAGTCTTAAAAACAGTCAATACACCTATATTAACAGTTCGTGATTTTTGTGATAAAAATGAACCTTTTATCTATGATGATTCTGTTGAAATAGACTGGAAAATTAAAAGTGAAACGAAAATGATTGCTGATCTAAAATGTACGAGAGCTACTGCATCTTTTAGAGGAAGAAGATATGAAGCGTGGTTTGCACCGGAGATTCCTGTACCCTACGGACCATGGAAATTTAATGGATTACCAGGACTTATTGTCAAACTTAAAGATAAAAAAGAGGAGGTAGTTATTGATTTGTTTTCGATAGACTTATCATATCCGGGAAAGGAGCTCATCCAAATAGATGATACGGCTAAAAATAAAATAAGCTTTAGACAATTCCGTGACTGTCTTGATAGAGAATGGGAAAGATCGGACAAGGAAATAAAAGCAACGTTTGCTCAACTTCAGGCAGAACATCCTTCTCTTGAAATAGAGCTGGAAGCCCCTAAAAAAAGAATTGCCACCGAACTTGAATTTGATTGAAGCATGCATTCCTGTTTTTGTGCTTTAGTATCGGGTTCTTGCAAGTCAAAGCCCAATCAACGTTACGGGGGAAAGTAAATGACGGCAATGCCCCTATAGATTTTGCTCAGGTATATGTGCAGGATCCGGAGGGTAAAATCCTTGCCTACACATTCACTGACAGCCTCGGAGGCTTTAAGCTCACATTTAAAACAGAGGAAGCCAGCGTTTTGATAAGTGTTGCTCGGCTAGGATATAAGCCTTTTCAAAAAATTGTTTCAGTCACACAAAAAGAGGTTGATGTGTCGTTGTTCCTGGCCGATGAGAGTACTTTAAAAGAGATAGTAGTCACCGAGGGAAGGCCGGTGGAAATACAAGGAGACACCGTATCTTATTTTGTGCAGCCTTTTCGTGACGGGTCGGAGGATAATGTGGAAGATTTACTTGCCAAGCTGCCTGGAGTTTCAGTAGACGATCAATCTGGAGCCATCAAATACCAGGGTAAAGAGATCAAAAAAATACTGCTGGACGGTGACGACCTCACCAGTGAAAACTATAAGGTGCTCAGCAAGAACCTGTCGGCAGACTGGTTGGAAGAGGTGGAAGTGCTTAAGCGGTTCACCGATAGTCGACTGCTTCAAGGTATTCGGCAATCTGATGAGGTAGCCATTAACCTGAAACTGAAAGAAGAAGCCAAAGCTCCTTTATTCGGCACGGTAGAAGCAGGCGCAGGCAATACTTCAAAATATCTTGTAAGGCCGGAGTTACTTTCGTACCTCAAAAAACTCAAGCTGTTCGCAATGGGAGAAGCCAACAATACAGGCACTGACCTGCAAAGTTATGATCTGGAGACCTATATCAATAGTCAACTGGAGTATAAGGGGTTTATTCTAACCGAACCGGTTATAAACAACCAACTTGATGCGCCTAATTTCCTAAAGCAGGAACGGTTCACTTTCCACGAGGGGCAATTTTTTTCTAACAGCATGGTGACAAACTTATCTCCTAAAACATCCCTGCGAGCCATTACGACAATTTACAACAATAAGCTCAATTTTAATTTTAGTGACTCTCTTTTCTACTTTCTGCCTTCAGGCGGTGGTTTTTCATTTATCCAACGACAGAAACAAGTTCAGCGGCCGTTTGAATTTTTTCAAGACATCAAAACCGAAAGCCAACTGTCAGCGAATCAGGATTTGATTATTCGATTTCAGGGGAAGCGTGTAACAGACGAACCTATGACAACCAACTCTACAAGTTTTTTAACATACAATGATCGTGCAGACCTACAGATGACCGAGTGGTATGGAGGAGTGTCCTATTTGAATAAACTGAACCAAAGATGGGTAAACACTTTGGATGTAGAAGTTGGAAATAATGAAAGTAACGAACTTTTTGTATTGTCAGGTGAAAACAGTGAAAGTGATTCCATCAAACAATCCACAACCCAGGATTTTTTTAATGCGGGTATTTTTAACCGCTTGGACGGCATTGTCAAAAAAACCTGGTTTGTAAATATTTTGGCAGGCTGGTCTATAAATAACGCTGACATCAAAATAGTTGAGAATGAGCTTTTAAATGAGTCTCAAGGAACAAACAAATACCGGTTTAATCACTTATTTTCCGAGCTTAAAGTTGAGAAGAAGATAAAGGAAAAAACAGGGCTATCTATCGGCGGAAGGTTGAGAAATGCCACCGTAAAATTCAATAAAGAAACATCAAGTGATATCTATTTTGAACCAACCGCAGGTTTCTCAACAAAAAAGAATTTGGGAAAGACCACCCTCAAGTTAGGAGGACTGTATAACATTAAATACGTATTTTTAAATCCGAATCAACTCATTAGTTCTTCTTTGCTGACCGATTATAGAACTGTTATTTCTTTTAATTCCGATCCTAACACTCTGGTAAAAAACGAAATAGGGATAGCTTCTATAACATTAACAGAGAGAAATGTCAGTTTTCTCTCGGCAAATGCAGAATGGGTTTATCTAAGTTCAAATGCTATTTTAGCCTCACAGATAATGTTTGAAGGTGATGCAGTCATCAACAATCAACTACAGGGAGGTACTTCCAATAATTTTTTTAGCACCTATTCCGTAGATAAATATTTTGCCATTATAAATAGCACTTTCAAAATAGCTTATGACTACAATAGAAGTACAACACCCCTAAAAATAGAAGATCGGCAGAATGAGAGCAAATTATCCCAAAATATTCTCAGTTTCACATCTGGCATTTCTGTTACAAAGCAAATAAATCTTAGTCTCGCATTCGAAAGCCATGAATCACACAACAAGTGGGGTCAAGAAGAAAACAAGTTTAACTTCAATAAGTATTTTTCCAAGATTGTCTTCAGACCAATTACATCTTTAAGGCTCACATTTGACTATCAGGCAATCAATTTCAGTCAGTTAGATGACTTTAGTAGCATATTCAATGCTTCCGTTTCCTATTCAGTTCTGGATGATGATAAATTTTCAATTAGACTGACGGGGAACAATCTCACAAATAGAAATGCGATAGTACTTTCTACAAATGAACCTTCAGTATTTTCCAACTCATCTTATCCCTTGCAGCCTATGTTTATCTTGGTATCGGCGAAATATAAATTTTAGCTATATTTATATAAAATAATCGTTAAAAAAACAAAAAGCAGTATCCTCATATATGAAATACAAGGTTATATAATTTTTTGAATTAGCATATAAGTCTTATCATTTTTTTGATTTTTGAAATGCGTACCCCCTCCTTCTGTGAAAGCAAGCAGGTGGATAAGAAGTAAGACGGGAAGTATTTTAAATTAAGCATCCTTGATCATTTCTTATCTGTATTATTTTTTTAAACTAGCTTTCAGCTATGAGTCGCAGTTTTCTTCAGTTTGAACGATCAGAGTGGTGGATTCTTTTGATCCTTATCCTATCTGCCTTGCTTTCCTATTCTCTTTATCAGAAAAAACAGGTTCCCTGGAACCTTACTCAAAACCGGTTACTCTTTGGTCTCCGTTTTCTGGCGATATTTTGCCTTTTACTCCTTGTCCTTGAGCCCTCCGTCAAAAGAGTTATTAGCAGGATCGAGCAGCCTGTAATTAGCTTTGCCATTGATGATTCTCAGTCCATTTTAGCACGCGGAGCAGACCCGATGCATATTTATTCAAGTATTCACAGACTTGAGAGCGAGCTAGAAGCGGAGGAGTTTATTGTTGAGCAGGCAGTCATGAGTGGAGCAGATTCGGTCCGATTTGACAGTAAAACAACAAACCTATCCTCTTTACTATCCGCCACTACCGAAGATAACCGTGATAAAAATCATGCAGCCACCCTACTTTTCACCGATGGCATCTACAACAGAGGGGCATCTCCACTCTATCAACATTATACCTTTCCAATATTCACGGCAGGACTTGGTGATACCGTTCCGCCAAAAGACATAAGTATTAGCAGGGTTAGATATAATCGAGTATCCTATAAAGGAAATGAAACACCTATCCGTGTTGAAATTAGCCAGGAAGGCTATACAAATAAAAATATTGAGTTAACGATCAGTGAGCAGGGAAAAACATTGAAAACAGAAAATGTTTTACTCCAATCAAATGTTCGGGAAGTGGCATTGACAATTCCGAGTGATCGTGAAGGGTTAAGGCATCTTACTGTCACGGTTACCGATCAGGGAGATGAGTCTTCCGCTCAAAACAACAAGGCCGATGTTTTTCTTGAGGTTATTGACGGGGCAGAAAAAGTGCTGATTGTGGCCGCTCAGCCTCATCCTGATATAAAGGCAATTCGAACCTCTTTAGAAGCTACCGATAACTATGAAACAACGATCTATATCCCGGCAATAAGCAAGGATCTGCCCTCTGATATCTATGACGTAATCATTTATCACGGAGCTTTCAGTTTTAACTTTAATACTTTACCCAAGGGAAACGCCGGTGTTTGGTATATTCTAAACTCCGGATCGAATTTGAATGAACTAAGCGAAAGTGTCCCGTATTTGAAAATTAATAGAAAAGGAGGTCAGCCGGATAAAGTGACGGGGTCTTTTAATCAGAACTTCAGCAAGTTTAAAGTTGAAAACACAGAGGTCTTTGAAGACTATCCTCCTATCCGGGTACCTTATGCTGACTATACGGTGACGGGAGCGGCAGAGATACTCATCCACCAACGGCTGGGGAAAATCACTACAAAAAAACCTTTGATGGCGGTCTATGATGACGGATTGCGGAAGAGTGCCGTTCTGCTGGGACAGGATATCTGGAAGTGGAAACTACAAGAAGCCGCAATCAACGGAAATGCTAACGGCTTTGATGAGTTGATTACCAAAACGGTTCAATTTCTCTCCGTAAAAAATGATAAGGAACAATTCAGGTTCATTCCACGCTCTTCGACATTTCAGGATGCATCCCCGGTTCTTTTTGATGTTGAAGTATACAATGATATTTACGAACGTATTTATGGAAAAGAGATAACCATTGGCATCACCAATGAGAAAAATGAAGAGCAGGTTTATTCATTTATTGACTCAGAACTGAATGGTTCTTTCCGTGCTCCCAATCTGGCTCCCGGCATTTATCAGTACCGTGCAAGTGTTCAAACAGGCAGTAAGCAATTTGATCAGAAAGGGGAGTTTTTAATTAAAAGCACCAATACGGAGTATTTCAATCTAACCGCTAATCATCGTTTGCTTAGGAATCTTTCCTCAAAAACAAAGGGTGAATACGTTCATTTCTCAGAAATAGAAAAGATGGTGAACCTTATAAAGGAGCGGGATTTCAAATCAATAATAAAAAGTGAGGAATCCATTCAAAAGCTGGCAGCTATCCGGTGGTGGTATGTGCTCATTTTCATTCTTTTTAGTACCGAGTGGTTGCTTAGGAGATATTGGGGCGGGTATTAAAAGTTAAATAAGACACCAAGATAGATGGTTCGCTGAGCATAAAGGTTTGTTTTCCCGGAAGAGCAATTCTAGTTGTATGTATAGCCTCTGATATTAGCCCTGTCCGGGATGTTGTTAGAATTAGGTCACAATGAGCTATATGTATTGTTGTTGGCTACCGTAGTTTTGATTTTAGATTATTCCAAGCCTTTTCTCTTATGTATAATGTATTTAACATGAGTTCGATATAATTATCTTCTTCCAAGGAGTAATATTAGTTGTTTTGTATCCTGAGACTTCATTTTGAGAGATAGCTTTTTCTCGAAAAAGTTATAGGCTATCAGTGCAGAAAAAATATTGTTAAAGAAGTTGGCCTGACTTCTGTGTCTTTAAGTTGCCATATCCTGAAAAATATTCTTCAGTTGGTCAATGAGAGTCTCACAGATAGCCCTTTTTTGGAGCAGGATGGCCTCTATTACAGGCGTGATGGCTTGCGAACTTCATATTTCGTTTGAGCTTAGTGATGAGGTGCGCACCCCAGAAGAATAATGACCGGAATAATTCTTTGCTTGGCATTGTTCCCCAATTATATTTAATTGATTATTTCTTTTTAGCATCAGCATTGTAATCGCTTCTCTTAATCTGTCTGCATTTTTATTGTAACACTTTGTCTTTCTTCTTTAGCCTCGCTAAAAAATGCCTGAATAAACTATTATGCCCTTCCACAGTATAGGTTTCTGCTTTGGATTGGGTATGTATCTCTTTGAGCATCATCTTTTCATAAACTTTCTAATAATCCGTCATTGCGTTTTTTATCGCCTTATATTTCATTTTATTCCATAAAGACTTTCCTGTTTGCTCACTTCGACCTCCGAGCACACCATGAACGATTTTTTTGCTATGTCTATCCACAGCAACCGGACCCAACAATCGTTTTTTTTAAACCGATATAAATATGCAACTCATCTATTTCCATTACTTTTAACTGACTCAAGTGTTTCTCCAAACTTTTTGATCCACCGATAAACGGACACATGGCTGACCCCAAGCATACGACCGATAGCACGAAAACCTAATCCCTCTAAATAAAGGTGTAAGGCTTGTTTTTTCATAGCATCGGGCTTTGCGGTCTTTTT
>JACONI010000019.1 GCA_014323825.1 Ekhidna sp.
ATATAAATAAAATAAAACATCATAAAAAAATTTATTGTTTAAAAATTAAAAAAATAATTTCGGGTACAAGGTTAACCCTTTTTTATAAAAATGTAAAGTAAGTATAAAAATATTTAATTGTCAAGGGAGCATCCGTTTTTTTACCTAAAAATGTAAACAGCTTAAGCGCAGCGGTTACCATGCTTCTCTAAAAAACAATGCCAATTAAGTCTGATTGGATAACCATGCTGTATCTGACCTTGTTATTTTTGCAGGATGACCGAACAAATTATCTTCTACATCCTGTTAGGAATCATCACATTTGATTTTGCTTTGGAAAGAACTTTAAGTTTTCTCAATAACAGGAGTTCCAAGCAACCCATCCCCAAAGAACTTAAAGGGATTTACGATGATGAGCAATACGTAAAATCTCAGAATTATCAGTCGGAAGTGTCTGAATTTAACTCTTTATCGGCTACTTTCAGTTTTGTATTGCTATTCTTGGCTATTTACAATGGTTGGTTTGGACTTCTTGATGCCTGGGTCAGAAACTTCTCCCCCCTGAGTCTTATGACCCCTCTTATTTTTTTCGGAATACTTTTTGTCGTTTCGGATGTAATCGGAACACCCTTTTCGATCTACCGGAATTTTGTCATTGAAGCAAAATACGGATTCAACAAAATGACCGTCAGGACTTACTTCTTTGATAAGCTAAAAAGCTGCATTTTGATGCTTATTTTCGGTGGATTACTTCTTGGTACGCTTGTTTACTTAGTCAATGCTATTGGAAGAGATTTTTGGCTTTATTTCTGGAGTGTGATGACTGTTTTTGTTCTGTTTGCCAACTTGTTTTACACCACGCTGATCCTTCCGCTATTCAACAAACTAACTCCCCTGGAAGAGGGTGAATTAAAAAACGCTATTCATCTGTACAGCGAAAAAGTGAAATTTCCGCTTACTAACATTTTTGTGATGGACGGGTCTAAAAGATCAAGCAAAGGCAACGCTTTTTTCAGTGGTTTTGGGAAAAGAAAAAAAGTGGTTTTATTTGATACCTTAATAGAAAAACATTCTACTGAAGAACTTACGGCGGTATTTGCCCATGAAGTAGGGCATTTTAAGAAGAAGCATATTATATTCAGTACGCTATTCAGTATCTCCTTAATAGGGCTGATGCTATTTCTTTTCTCAAGGTTAGCATACATGGCTGAGGTAAGCTGGGCACTCGGAGGACAGGTATCGACACTTCATCTAAATCTCCTGGCATTTGGAATTTTATATTCGCCTGTCTCCACCTTTTGGGGAATTATTGGAAAAGCTTTGTCAAGAAAGAATGAGTATGAGGCAGATGCCTATGCAAAAGAAACTTATGCTGCCAAACCTCTTATTGAAGGGCTTAAAAAGATGTCTTCAGATCAGTTATCTAATTTAACACCACATCCGGCTTACGTATTTGTCCATTACTCACATCCTCCCCTAAAAGAACGTATAAATGCAATGGAAAGGTAACTGGAATGAAAAGTGAAAATTTCAATTATCGTTGAAGGTAATACTAAATAGCGTCTCTCAAAATCAGATATATTCATACTTAAAGAGTTGTATTTTTAAAACACGCCGCCTACTCTCTTTCTCTCTTGAAAGCATACAAATTTTCGGATGAAGCCTCCGTGTCAAAATAATACCCTTCATAATCAAAGCCTCTCAAATCCTCGGGACTGCTGACCTGATTTTCGATAATGTAACGAGACATT
The DNA here is from genome assembly GCA_014323825.1 of Ekhidna sp. Lineage (GTDB taxonomy): Bacteria > Bacteroidota > Bacteroidia > Cytophagales > Cyclobacteriaceae > Ekhidna. The sequence continues at coordinate 1,731 of JACONI010000019.1, forward strand.
AACCCTCTGGCCTTCTTGGCATGAAAGGAAATGATCTTGTATTTACCTCCCTTAAAATCCCTGAACTCCACATTCACGATCCTGGCAGGTATATCTCCCCCGGCAATTGACCTGAAATATTCATTGGATGCCAGGTTGACAATGATGTCATCTCCCTGTTCCTTTAAGTCTTCCAGCAAAAGGTTTCGGATCTTATGACCCCAATATTCATACAAAGTCTTGTAGTCATCAAAGGCCAGCTTCGTCCCCATTTCCAGTCTGTAGGGCTGTATCAAATCCAGCGGGCGGAGCAAACCGTATAAGCCTGACAGGATTCTTAAATGCTTTCCGGCAAATGCCATTTTTTGCTCATCAAATGTCTCTGCTTTCAAGCCCCGGTAAACATCTCCATTAAAAGCAAAGACCGAGGGTCTTGCATTTGCGTTAGTGTGAGTGGCATCAAATTGCTTGTATCTGTAAATGTTTAATTCGGCCAACTGCTTACTTATGCTCATCAACTCACTCACTTCATGGGCTGATTTTTTCCGCATGACCTCGATCAGCACGTTGGTGCATTCCATCAGTCGGGGCTGTGTGCCTTTAAAATTAATTTCAGATTCAAAATCAAGGCTTTTAGCCGGGGATACTACTGCTATCATAGGTCCATTATTTTTTATTTAACGAGGCAGTCTGTTAAATAGATTTATTTTTCTCGCTTCATTAACTTCCGAAGGAAATTTTTCAATGCTTCTTTTCCTTCTTTCCGGCCCTCCAGTGTGTCCAATAATGAAAAAGCACCGTCATAATACGCATCTATCTTTGCTTGTGTCAATTCAAAAATCCCGAGTTCTTCATAAATATTTTTTATAGCCGCAACCTTCTCACTTATATCAAAGTCTGAGGCAGACAGCCATTTTTTAAGCACTTTTTTTTGAGAAGAATTTGCAAGTTCCAGCGCCTTCAGCAACAAGTATGTTTTCTTATTCGAAGCAATATCTCCTCCAACCTGCTTTCCAAATTTTGCTTTATCGGCATAAACATCCAGCAAATCATCCATCAGTTGAAAACCGATCCCTGCCTGCTCTCCAACACTGTTCAATTTCCTTAACTGAGGCTCGCCCATGCCGGCCAGAATGCCTCCATATTCTAAACTGTAACCCAGCAATGCCGCCGTTTTCAGACGGATCATTTCAATGTACTGAGCTTCGGTCACTGTTTCATATTCTTCAAAATTCATATCAAACTGCTGCCCTTCACAAACTTCCACCGCACATTTATTAAATTTTCGAAGGGCCTCTGCCAGCCGATCTTCAGGAGTGTCAAGCATTAGCTCGTAGGCCTTGACCATCATCGTATCACCACTCAGAATAGCCACCGTCTGATTCCACTTTTTATGCACCGTGGGCTGCCCTCTTCTCAGAAGAGCCTCATCCATAATATCATCGTGCATCAACGTGAAATTGTGAAACAACTCCACAGAGACAGCCGGCCTTAGAACGGACTCATAACCATCCTTAGCCAGGTTGTATCCAAGCAGCACCAGAATAGGCCGCAGCCTTTTACCTCCAAGGGAAAGAATGTAACGAATAGGATCGTAGAGATTTTTCGGCTGACCGTCAGGCACCAGGTTTTTAATTACTGCCTCCAGTTTTTCTTTTAGATCGGTCATTCTTAATGCAAAGAAATTCCTATTTTTATTAATAAAATAAAATTATTAAAAGAATTAAATAACTTATTAAAGGAAAATTATTTAAAGCCTGTTATAGAAAACCAAACGAAAGTAAATATCGCAGTTGAAATGATTAGGAATATAATTAAAAAACCCGGATTCAGCATAATGATGAGCAATTTTCTGCTTTATTGACTGTTTAGGGGTCATTTTTGACCTCCGATCGGTTATTGCGGCGCACTCGGCAGTTATTTTTGTTTAACCCTTCAAGGTTTAAATAACGACCGGGTAAATTAACTTCTGGAAAGTTTCAAACTTTCCAGAAGTTTCACTGCCAAAGTATCTTTTTAACTCTGTCGCTGCCATGTGAATTTGCAAACTACACCTCGTTGGGAAGATACTGTCATCCTATCCATCCTTTAATCCCGGTACTGACTTTCTATCGCTTCACAAACTTCAGCAGATGCCCGTCCGGCAGTTGAATCAAGTACAGGCCGCTGTGAAGGGAGGCTGCATCTATCCTTGTGTTTGTGGTGCTTTTCAGCACTAACTCCCCGCCAAGGCTCAGGATGCGAATCGGGCTTTCCACGGGAGACTGCACTTCCACGTAACGCCCCGAAGGATTGGGGAAGACTACTGCTTCCAACGCATCATCCGCTGCACTTAGCACACAGGGAGTAATCGTTACCGCCTGCGTTTGCGTGGTCGTGTTGCCTGCCTCATCGGTGAAGGTCCACGTGATCGTGGTTTTGGACGTAATGGGGAACGTGGCATTTGTAGTAGCAGTG
>JACONI010000020.1 GCA_014323825.1 Ekhidna sp.
GGATTAAATTAAGCCCGTACAGCCCTTTTAACAGCGTATGTGACGTGTTCTCTGTGTTCATGATGTCTTTTGATCTTTTTTTATTTAACGTGCTCATAGCTCTTTATTTGTATGTTTTAAAAATGCAAAGGTATATAAGTTTTTTGATTTGTTGTATAAATCTTAATTTTTTTAGAATAAGGCATCGCACTGTCCGGTTTATCGGTTCGGTACTTATATTTATGCAGGACAGAGATTATTTTATATTTTAAATTAAATAGCAGCCATTTATTTCTAACGTACATATTCTTTTTTTTGCGATCTTGCGAATCTTATGTGTAAGGGAACACTGTTTAGTTTGCTGGTGATTTGTTGTATAGAGATGAAGGCGCAACTGCTTGACTTGGCACGTGTTGAGTATACTTACGTTTCGGGAGGTAACTCCGGCATTGATTATCGGAGGGCACGAGTCGTATGCAACTATCCATTTCAGTTAAAAAAGGATGTTTACTTTTTAGCAGGCTTGGATTATAGTTCAATAAAAGCCTCTTACAACGGTGAAATTGAGTCTTTCGATGGAGACCCCTCCGACAATTTCACGCTGATCGACCTTAACCTCACTTATGCATCGCGAATGAAAAATGACTGGCGTTTTGCCGTGCAAGTGACACCGGGGCTAAGTTCCAATTTGGAATCGTCTCTTGAGCGTGATGATTTTATCCCTTCGGGTATAATCTTATTTATTAAGGATAAAAAAGACGGCGAGGGTGCCCGGAGACCTCATCAAATTTTTCTTGGAGCCGCCTATTCCGGGAGTAGTGGTTTGCCATTCCCCATTCCGTTTATTCGCTATTATAGAAAAATACATCCTAAATGGTCTTACAGCGTAGGGGCACCTGTCTCAAACCTTCAATTTCACGCCGGTGAAACGATTAGATTCAAATTATTTGCTACACTGGACGGGTTTAATGCTAACCTTCAAAAGGAGCAGGTGTTAAATACAGGTGAAGATTTTAACAGGATCAGGTTAAATATGATTTTATTAGGCACAAGGTATGAGTACAAATTTTCGAAGCATATAGAATCTTTTCTCACCATAACACGCTCCGTTAATCCGGTCTTGCAGCTGAGGTATGACCGCAGCAGGGTGTTGTCCCTTCCTGCATCCAATGTCATGCATTACCGAATAGGTATTCGTTGTAAAATATAGCCTGATGGATCAAGTCACAACCATCACGTTTTTCCGATATTCGGGTTTTGAGAAGGTATGGGCTTTTGGTATGATGCAATTTGCCCATCAATACCTGGTCAAAACTTCGGGTTTGACCTTTTATAAGTTACTGGGCACCGGTAAAGGTAACGGATTTAATCCCCGGCCTGACTATTCAAGATATGCCTTGCTACAGGTTTGGGAGAATGAACGAGCCGCAGATCTTTTTTTTCAATCCAATCCACTTAACTCAATATATGACAGGCACAGTTCGGAACGCTGGACTCTCTACATGCGCGTGGTAAAAGCGGATGGCTGCTGGTCCGGGCAAAACCCTTTTATTGCTCATACATCTGATATGACCGGGGCGGTTGCTGTCATTACCCGTGCCACTATAAGAGTAAGTAAGTTGAGAACCTTTTGGAGGTACGTTCCTGCCTCAGCAAAGCCACTTGAAGAAACTGAAGGGCTTATTTACACCAAAGGCATCGGGGAGATTCCATTCCTACAGATGGCTACCTTCAGTCTGTGGAAGAATGAAGATTCGATTAGAAAATTTGCCTATCAAAGCAAGGAACATCGTAAAGCTATCGCGCTGACTCGGTCCCTGAATTGGTATAAGGAGGAGCTTTTTGTACGTTTTCAACCTTACAGGTCAGAGGGCATCTGGTACGGTCAGGATCCTTTAATCTCAGAAAATCGACTTCAGTAGTGCTTTCCGGAAAATACGCTTGTTGAGTGACAACATAATTTTCGCATCCTCGAGCAGCGTACTTTCCTCATCCAGAAACCTGAAGAGTGTTTTAGCCTTATGCTTCGTGTAAAGCATTTGGAAAATTTCCGGGCCAAGGTCATTTCTCTCTTTTAATACACGTAGAAAAATAGAGTCGTACAACCTGAACCTGCTTTTTGCTATATTTTTTTGAGGTGATCTTCGATTTTTTATATTCTCAACGATCTTTTTAGAATATCTTTCGGCGTTTTTAAAAGAATAACCGGACGAAGGGCGAACCCAGCCTCCCGCAGTTCCTATCTTGGTAGTCACATCCGAGTGATGCTTATGGAAAGGATAGTCCGACATCGGAATTGCCCCTGTCTCTACCTCTTCTATTGTGTAGTTTGAGCGTTTTAGGTAAGCAGAAATGTAATTTCTGAGTTTTTCTTCATAGCCTGATTCCGGGATCATCTCTTCATTAAAAAGTGTGAACTCGACCAGTGCGAAATTGGGAGCAAACGGAAGTACATACGTAAAACTTGTGTCCGAATTCCACCGGAGCCGATAATCCATCATGATAACCTCATCCGTATTGAAAACAGGTGTTTCCGTTTTGATAAACCAGCCCAAAAAATGCTGAGTCAGTGTTTGATGTTCTTTTTTTTTCTCAAAAAAAACTTTTGATATTCTGCTGTCAAAGATATGCTGCGACTGATACGCACCGTCCTTTGTTTTTATTAAGTGGTTATCTATTTCGAGTACTTCATCATGTACCATCGTAAATCTGTCAGATGAATCTATTATTTCTTTTGCATGGCCATAAAATTTAGAGGATCGGATCGTTTTATACCGGTAAGGTTCCAGTGAGATATTGAAACAGTCCTTGACTCCATAAAACCGGGCTTTATCCCATTTTTTTTCTGCAAGGCCATCCCACTGAGTTGCTCCTTTTTCCCAAAAAGACCATGTACGGTCATCCGTATTTTTCGTGTCTTTTTCAAGAATTAGAATTTTCTTATTCTGAAAAAAGGGGTCTTCTGCAAATCGGATCGCCAGGTGAAATCCTGCTGCACCGGTTCCGATTATCGCATAATCAAAAGAAGGACTCAACATATAAGCAACTAAAGAATACCAACTGTGCAAGATAGAGGTTTAATGAAAATACGAAGTCTAATTTTCGGATAGTAACTTGAAAAATCCAGTGTAACAGCGCGGCCACCACAAACCAGCCAATGTAATTACTCAAAGGAATGTGGTCTCCTTCCCAGTACCAAAAATCTAACCTTGCCGAGTTAGGTTCAATGAAAAAGTCCAGTAAAACCATCAAAGATGCCCCCAGTAAAACTTTCAGAAATAGGTTATTGGTGAACTCGGAAGAAATACTTCCCGTGATCAAAACAAGCATTGCCCAATTGACCCCAATCAGAAGTGGTACTTCGTCTAATTTCATTCCCAGGTTATCACCATAGTCATAGTTGCCAAAGGGAAATCCATAGTGGACACCCAGCCACTCTACGAAAAGACCGGCAGCGAAAAATATATATACTATCAAGGCTTGTTTAAACTGTTTAAGAGGCCAAGCTGCAACTAAGATTAAAAAACAAGCCAGCAGGTTGAGAGCGGTTTTCTCCAGAAACCATTCAGCCATTCCCAGTAATATTCCAACTAATCCACTGATGTGAAAGAGCCAGATCAGGCCAATCAGGAAGATTGATTTTATTGGTTTAATATCTGCCGCACTCATGAATGTGGTATAAAGTCAGCAACTATTTTTGCAGAAAGCAGACAAAGCGGGATGCCTCCTCCCGGATGTGCCGATCCGCCGCAGAAGAAAAGATTCCTGATGGACGAGGAGAAGTTCGGGTGCCGGAGAAACGCAGCGAACTTTGAATTACTTGATGTGCCGTAAAGCGACCCCTCATGACTCAGGGTATCATTTTCTATTCTTAAAGGGTCAAGAATTTCTTCCGTAACGATCATAGGCGCTATCTCTTTCTTCAAAATCCCGGAAAGCTTCATAAGTATATTTTGTTTTGCCTCTCTCTTAATCTTTTCCCAATCCTGGCCCTTATTGCCCGGTGTATTGATCATCACAAACCAGTTTTCACAGCCAGGAGGGGCATGATCGGGATCTCCCTTTGAGGTAATGTTGATGTAGACTGTCGGATCATCCGTTATCGTTTTTTCTTTGAAAATGAGGTCAAATTCTTTTTTGTAATTTTTTGCAAAGAAGATATTGTGCAGGTCCAGTTCTTTAAAAGTCCGGTTGACCCCCCAATAAAAAATCAATGCAGAGCTGGATCGTTCCTGCTTAAGCACACGTTTGGGTTTTTTCACATCCTTTAGAATGGTTTGATAAGCGGAAAAGATATCCATGTTGCATATCACTTTATCTGCCTCATGTATCTTGTCGGCTGCCCGAACCCCTCTTACCTCATGGCTTTCATGAATTACTTTTTCAACTTTGGAGTTGAAGTGAAACTTTATTCCTCTACTCTCTGCCAAGAGAAATAAGCTTTGGGAGATCGCATGCATTCCTCCATGCGGATAGTAAGTCCCAAAGCGCATCTCCAACTGCGGAATCAGGGACATAATTCCCGGAGTCCGATAAGGATTGGAACCATTGTAGGTCGCATAGCGATTGAAAAGCTGAATCAGTTTGGGGTTATCAAAGTATTTTTTGTTTACCTTATCAAGGCTTTTCGTCAGGTCAAGTCTGTTTGAATTCATCACTCCTTTTAGTGCCTCTTTACTGAAATAGGTGGAGGCCTTATGTAAAGACTTTTCTAAAAACAGTTTGGCTGTCAGATCATATTTATCTGCACTGTTTGAGAGGTAGCTTTTGATAGTTTCGGGATGCTCATTAAATGCTTTGGAAGCATCATTTATAAATTGATTGACATCAGAATGAGCAGTGAAGGTTGTGCCGTCTTCCCAAAAATAATTGCAAATGCTTTCTCGTCTTGAGTAATTAAAATACTTCCTTGGATCTTCTTCAAAAAGTTGGAAGAGTTCATCCACATACTGAGGCATAGTAAACAAAGAGGGACCGTAATCAAATCGAAATCCTTTTGATTCAAACGCATGAAGCTTCCCGCCGGGGTAGTTATTGGCTTCAAATACCTCTACTTCTAAACCTTTTGCTCTCAGCCTCAGCGCTGATGCTAATCCGGCAATTCCGGAGCCGATCACTATCGCTTTATTCATCTAAGGAACTTTAACTTTTGTGTAAATCCAATGTTTGAAGTATTTTAGGTTTAGGTGACTATTTTAATATGTAAAAACTCCGGTATATGGAGTGCTTTTTCCGGTACTGAAACATATAAGGAACTTCAAAAATATTCGGGTTACAACATTCAAAACTGGGTAAACAAAAACATAAAGTGGACAGATGATTTAGAAATGGAGTTTGTCAGGCATCTGAAAGAAAACGACCTAATTCAATATCTAAATTGGTAAAACCCATGATTCAAGAACAAAGAATATATCAGGCATACTACACCAAATCCGAGCCAATCCTTAACTATATGATTGACCTTTTAGCGCTTAAAGGGAATGAGTATATTTTGGAACCTTGTGCAGGAGATGGTGTATTTATTGACCCGATAATTTCCACAAATTCAAAGGTTAAAATTGATGCTTTTGAATTAAATACCGAAACATTCAGAAACCTGCTAGTCAAATATGCTTCTAATGCAAGTGTTAATGTTAAGCAAATAGACACGCTATTGGATATTGATTTAACATTCCAATGTTCAATGGGTGGGAAATATGATGCCGTTATTGCCAATCCGCCTTACGGAGCCTGGCGTACTACTGAAGAACGCAAACAATTAAAAAAACGCTACAATGGATTTTACGCTAAGGAAAGTTATTCGTTGTTTTTATATCGTTGTATAGAAGCACTCAAAATAGGGGGGAAACTGGTATTCATTATACCTGACACCTATCTTAATCTACATAGATATACGGACATTCGAAAATATATACTAACCCACACAAAAATCAAAGAAATAGCGCTGTTTCCCTCCTCCTATTTTCCCGATGTCAATTTCGGATATGCTAATTTATCAATCATTGCATTGGAAAAATCACAGAGTGTCAAAAAAGCTATGAACAACTCATTTCAAATGATAAAGAGGTTTAAGAATGTTGAAGAATTAGGGAAAAACGCAAATCACCTTTCATATATCACGCTTAATCAGAAAAAATTGCTTAGCACAAATGACTTTGCTTTTCTGTCAAATCACAATCCCAAAATTTCTTATTGTATAGAGCAATCACCATTGGTGATATGTGCAATTGCGTAACAGGATTTTATTAAGGAAATGATAAAAGGTACCTCAAGGCATTGAATAAAAATATTAGAAATGCCAAAAGATATGATGTCGTGGATTTGAATCGAGTTACATTCAAGACGAATACTAACTCTGTTGATGGAATAGCTAACGACAAATACTTTGTTCCCATAGTTAAAGGTGGAAATATTAAATACTTCAAACCCGATGGCTGGTTTATGGAATGGTCAACCCAAAGAGTCGATTTTTTTAAAAAAGACAAAAAGGCACGATACCAAAACCCTTCCTATTATTTCAAAAAAGGTATTGCCGTCCCAATGGTGAGTGCAAGTTCTATTACCGGAGCCATCATCGAGAACCGTCTGTTTGATCAATCCATTGTAGGCGTTTTCCCGAAAGATGAAAATAAGCTGTACTATCTGCTTGCATTTTTTAATTCACCCACCTACAATAAACTTATACGAACCATTAACCCTTCAACTAACAACTCTTCAAATTATATTAAAAAAATACCCTTCCTAATGCCTGAGGAGCAAATCTTAAAAAATATTACTCAAAACACGAAAACAATCGTAGAGCAATTGAAACTTAATAGTAAATTTAATAAAAATTTGGAAATAACGAATAATACTTTGATTGAAGGGTTGTATGGGTTTTAGAAATGATAGAGTCTCTCACCATAAAGAAAGTGGCAACGTATGATGATGTTGGAGTTCAAATAGAGAATTTGAACAAAGTGAATTTCATCTATGGAGCGAATGGAACCGGTAAGACAACAATATCACGCTTCATTGATGTACAAAGTGAAAGTTATTTTGGTGATTGCTCGCTCAACTGGAAAAACGACATTCCACTTCAAACACTGGTTTATAACAAAGAATTTCGAAATCAGAATTTTGGCAAGGGAAGTATTGCAGGGGTGTTCACCTTAGGAAAGGCTACAAAAGAAGAGATTGAAGCCATTGAAAAAAAGGAAACGCAGTTAGAACAGATTGAGTCAGAAGGTCTGAAAAAGAAGGACACACTTGAAAAGCAACAACAAGAAAAGGACAAAACTGAACATGAATTTAAAGAAAACGTCTGGATAAATATTTACAAGAAAAATGAAGCCCATTTCAGGGAAGCCTTTGCCGGCTTACGTACAAAAGAAAGATTTAAAACAAAGTTAATATGTGAATTCTCAAATAATCAGAATGAGTTAAAGGAAAAAGACGAATTAATAGAAAGATCGAAAATTATTTTTGGAACACGTCCTGAACACATTGACCCAATATCAAACATAGATTCTACAAGACTAATTGAAATTGAAGAAATTTCAATCTGGCAAAAGAAAATCATCGGGAAAGCAGATATCGAAATTTCAAAAATCATTCAACAACTTAATATTAACGATTGGGTTTACGAGGGGAAAGGTTATCTGCAAGATGATAATGAAACTTGTCCGTTTTGCCAACAGAATACTATTACAAAAGAGTTCAGAAATCAATTGGAGAACTATTTTGATGAATCCTTTACCACTGATATCAATCTCATTAAAAAATTGTCTGAAGAGTACAAACGACTTGCAGAAAACATTGAAAATCAACTCTCTCAAATTGAAACCATAGAAAAAGAAAAGGACACTAGTAAACTTGATATTGATAAATTTTCTGTTCAACTAAAGACTTTGTCCGGTCAATTTGCAGCTAATAGAGAACGACTTCTTAAAAAAGAGCAAGAGCCAAGCAGAAGTATTGAATTTGTAAGTATTAATGAGCAATTCACCGAAATTACATACCTGATCTCAACTGCGAATACTCGCATTACTGAACATAATCAAATCGTAAATAACTACAACACTGAAAAGGCTAATCTTATAAATGATATTTGGAAATACCTCATTGAAGAAAACCGACAGAAAATTGAGGGATTCTTACACCGGTCCAATGACTTTCAACGGAGTATTGATCACATAACAAATCAGAAAAATAAATTGAAAGTCGAATATCGGAAACTTCAAAATGAAATTAGGGAAGATACAAAAAACGTAACTAGCATTAAGCCGACCATTGACGAAATAAATGGGATTCTCCGCTCTTACGGATTTCAAAATTTTAAAATTGTTCCTTCCGAACCGGAAGAAAATCACTATCAAATTGAAAGAGAAGATGGCACATCGGCAGAATCCACATTGAGTGAAGGAGAAATAACATTTATCACTTTCCTTTATTTTTTGCAGCTTACTAAAGGAAGTACAACAGAAGAAAATGTCACTGATGACAGAGTTTTAGTTATTGATGACCCTATTTCCAGTCTGGACAGCAATGTTTTGTTTATTGTTAGTTCGCTGATTATTAATGAAATAATAAAGCCAATACGCAGTAACCAAGGAAATATCAAGCAACTTATTCTGCTAACCCATAATGTATATTTCCATAAAGAAGTTTCTTTTATTGATGATAGAACTCGGGAAATTGGAAATACTCACTACTGGATATTGAGAAAGAAAAACAATTGTTCCTGTTTGGAATCCTACAAATTAAAAAACCCTGTTCAAAATTCCTACGAGTTACTGTGGCAGGAATTGAAGAACAGAGAACATAACTCTGCGCTGACCATTCAAAACACAATGCGTAGAGTTATTGAGCATTACTTTAAACTTCTTGGCAAGTACGGAGACGATGACCTTATAAATAAGTTCAATACAGGGCAAGATCAAGAAATATGTCGTTCTTTAATACGTTGGATAAATGACGGTTCACATAGCATACCTGATGACCTGTACCTTGAGCAGCAAGATGATATTATAGACAAATATTTTGAAGTATTCAAAAAGATTTTCGAAGAGACGGATCATATTGAACATTTTAATATGATGATGAAGAATACCGAAGTTTAAAGTCACGCACCTCAGTAAGGTCGCACGAACTCAAACTCAAAATGATACTTAAAGTCCATAGACCTATATACATCTATTTTAAACTTTTGGGTTTCTATAAGTTAATATGATTTTTTTGATTAACGAATTTTCAAATCCTAATTTGTTCTTTTTATTGAGAAAATTTCCATAACTTTCTTTTGTGAGAATTTGGATACTTTCGGTTCTGTTATTTACCCCGATCTTTTCTTACGGAGATACGTGGGGGTTCTTTGCACATCAGAAAATCAACCGGTTGGCTGTATTTACATTACCTCCCGAGCTGATTGGCTTTTACAAGCAAAATATCCAATACTTAGCCCGAAAGGCAGTAAATCCCGATATGCGCAGGTATGTAAATAAACTGGAGGCTCCCCGCCACTATATAGATGTTGATATTTATGGTGATTCTGCTGTTTATAAAATGCCCCGATACTGGAAAGATGCCGTAGCGATATACTCTGAGGATACACTCAACGCTTACGGTATCGTACCCTACCATATCCATCGTGTCTCTTTTTGGTTAATTGAGGCTTTTAAAAATAAAGATGCGGATCAGATTCTGCGGCTGTCGGCAGATATTGGCCACTACATAGCGGATGCAAATGTCCCTCTGCATACCACAGAGAACTATAACGGGCAATTGACGGGTCAGTATGGGATTCACGGATTTTGGGAGTCGCGTTTACCGGAGTTGTTTTTTGATAAATATGATTTATTAACCGGAAAAGCAACGTATGTAGCAGAATTGCAGTTGTATGCCTGGGAGGCAGTGATCAAAGCACACGAAGCATTGGATTCAGTATTGATTTTTGAAAAGCAACTTACTAAGAAATATCCCGAATCCAAAAAGTATGGTTATGAAGAGCGAGGACAAAGGACTATTCGGACGTATTCCTATCCTTTTTCTAAAGATTACCACCGCAGACTCAGTGGGATGGTAGAACGCAGGATGAGAGCTTCCATTAAAATGGTTGGGGATTTCTGGATGAGCTGCTGGGTAAAAGCAGGACAGCCGGACCTCGCTGAATTTGTAGATGATGCATTGGAACTTCAGGATTCTACCTTTTCAGTTGACCCGAAAGTGAAAGTAAGAAATCATGAGGCCGGAGTAGGGGGTTGAGTTTTTTTAACCGGCATCCTCAACTTCAAACTGACCGGTGCTTAAATAAGCAAGTTCAGCAAGTCGGGCTGGTCGTTGAGGTATTCGCCAAAGAAGTTGTGGTCTTTCATCCTCTGCATAAGGGAGGGGAGATCTTCAGGGTCTTTTAGCTCTATGCCTACTACCGCAGACCCCTTTTCTCTTGAGTTTTTCTTGGTATATTCAAAGTGAGTAATGTCATCTGTCGGACTAAGGATCTCCGCAACAAATTTCTTTAGCGCACCTGCTCGCTGAGGAAACCGGACTACAAAGTAATGTTTTAATCCTTTATAGAGTAGAGCCCGCTCTTTGATCTCTTCCATTCGGGTAATATCGTTGTTGCTGCCGCTCACAATACAGACCACATTTTTACCTTCAAGCTGCTTTTTCAGCTGATCCAAGACTGCAATGGACATGGCACCCGCAGGCTCTACCACTATTGCTTCACGATTGTAGAGTTCCAGCATCGTTTCACAAATCTTTCCCTCGTGTACGGTAACCACTTCATCAAGTACGTCCCTGCATATTTCGAAGGTGAGTTCGCCTACTTTCTTTACTACAGCTCCATCCACAAACTTTTCAATCTTTTCCAATTCCGTATTTTCCCCTTTTTCCAAAGAGGTTTTCATTGCGGGTGCACCAAGTGGTTCTACTCCGACAATTTTTGTAGCAGGAGATAACGTTTTGATGACTATGCCTACACCGGAGACCAATCCGCCGCCGCCAATCGGGAGAATAAGATAGTCAATAGGTTCTTTGGTTTGATTTAGGATTTCCAGACCTACTGTTCCCTGACCTTCAATGACTTTCTCGTCATCAAACGGATGAATAAAGGCGGCACCGCTTTTTTTCTGAAAAGCCAGTGCAGCCTCGTATGAATCGTCATAGGTGTCTCCAATAAGCTCAATGTGTATAAACTCTTTTCCAAACATTCGAACCTGCTCCACTTTCTGCTTAGGTGTTGGAACCGGCATGAATATTGTCCCTTGTATTTGCAGCTTACTACAGGAAAAAGCAACACCTTGTGCGTGGTTACCTGCGCTTGCACAAACTACACCTCGCTGATACTCCTCGGTACTCAATGAGGATATTTTATTAAAGGCTCCTCTAATCTTATAAGAGCGAACCGGATGCAGGTCTTCCCGCTTAAAAGAGATGACAGCCTTAAATCGTTCGGAGTAGCTCAGGCTATGCAACAAAGGAGTAGAGCCTGCCACCTCCTTAATGGAAGTAGCAGCCTTTTGTATGTTGCTAAGCGATATATTTTGCTTAATTGTCTCCAACTTATTTATTCTCAGGCCGGAGCTTTCTGACAGCTGCTCCGACTTTCCACATTTCAGATTCACTCAACTCTTTCAATTCTTCTTCAAGGGCTGTTCTGTAGTGCGGCTTTTTATTTGCTTCAATTGTGATACCTGCCTCATTACCTGTTGCAACGCTTTCATATAAGTCTTCAAATACCGGAGCTACCGCATCTCTAAATCTCTTCCACCAGTCTAAAGCACCTCTCTGTGCAGTTGTGGAACAGTTAGCATACATCCAGTCCATGCCATTTTCGGCAATCAGCGGATACAAAGATTGAGTTGCTTCTTCAACCGTCTCGTTGAACGCTTCGGAAGGAGAATGGCCCTTCTTTCTCAATAAATTATACTGTGCGGCAAAAAGCCCCTGAATCGCACCCATCAAACTTCCCCGCTCACCTGTTAAGTCGCTATATACTTCTTTTTTGAAATCGGTCTCAAAGAGGTAGCCGGATCCAACACCAATACCTAATGCAATCACACGTTCCCTGGCTTTACCTGTAGCGTCCTGATGTACAGCGAAGGACGAGTTCAATCCTTTGCCTGCTACAAACAGCCTTCTTAAAGAGGTACCGGACCCTTTGGGTGCTACCAGGATAACATCCACATCCGAAGGCGGTTCAATGCCTGTTTGATCGTTATATGTCACTCCGAATCCGTGCGAGAAATAAAGTGCTTTCCCGGAGGTTAAGTGTTTTTTTACGGTTGGCCACTGAGCGATCTGTCCTGCATCGGAAAGAAGGTATTGAATGACGGTTCCTTTTTCACAGGCTTCTTCTATCCCGAAAAGGTCCCTGTCTTCAACAAAACCATCTTCGACGGCCTTATCCCAGGATTGACCTCCTTTTCGCTGGCCAACGATCACATTGAAACCATTGTCTCTGAGGTTTAAAGCTTGTCCCGGCCCCTGAACACCGTAGCCTATTACAGCGATGGTTTCATCTTTCATGACCTTCCGGGCCTTATCAAGAGGGAATTCCTCTCGTGTTACTACTTCCTCCGGCGTTCCGCCAAAATCTATTTTTGCCATTTTAATTAATTGGTTTTAGGTTTAAAATTCTTTAATACTCAGGGCATTGGAGTTTGATGTTTCCAACTCACGGATAAACGCCTCTGTCCTCCGCTTTGATTTTGATAATGCAATGCGACCGGATCTAACAAACTCCATCAGATCAAAGGGCTGAAGTGCATCATACAATTCATGTGTTTCTTGCTTTGATCCGGTCTTCTCTATCACCACTTGATCTCCTTCAATAGCCATTACTTTAGCACCGTGATTTCTGATGAGTTGTTCCAGTTCTTTGTTGTTTTTATACATATCAACAGAAAACTTGTATAAAGCAATCTCCCGGTAGTAAACTTCATTTTCCTGATAGTAAAATGACCCCAATACGTCCACTACTTTCCGGATCTGCTTTACAATTTTTTTTACTTCTTCAGGGGTAAGAGAAACCACAAGCGTGTATCGACTCACACCGGCAACTTCCGTTGTAGAGACATTGAGGCTTGCAATATTGATCTTTCTCCGGTTAAAAATGATAGTGATCTTATTAAGAAGCCCCGGCTTGTCTTCCGTGAGGATTGATATGGTATATTCTTTCTGTTTCATTTATTCCAATCTGATTTTAGAAACACAGCTCCCTGACGGCACCATTGGGAATACATTCTCCTCTTTTTCTACAATAATTTCTAATAAACCCGGCCCTTCAGGTTCTAGCCAGGACCTGAACCCATCTTCCAGTTTTGAACGATCGCTTATCTGTAGTGCCGGGATATTGTAGCTTGCTGCAAGCTTGATAAAATCCGGATTTTGCATCTTTGTAAAAGAATACCTGCGATCAAAGAAAAGCTGTTGCCACTGCCGCACCATTCCCAGAAATTCATTGTTCAGTATCAGGATTTTAACCCCCACTTCATACTGCATGATCAGACCTAATTCCTGTAAAGTCATCTGGAAGCCTCCATCTCCGACAATTCCTATCACCTGACGTTCCGGTGCACCGATTTTGGCTCCAATAGCCGCAGGCAAACAGAACCCCATGGTTCCTAGCCCTCCCGAAGTGATATGGCTTTTATATTCATCAAACTTGTAATATCTGCTCGCCATCATTTGGTGTTGACCTACATCTGTAACTATCAAGGATTTTCCTTTGGTGAACACTGATAGCTTGTGCACCACCTCAGCCATTGTAATTTGCGCGCCTTCAGGATCAATTGATTTTTTGATGGCTTTTTCCATCTCAATACGATCACATTCGTGAAATTCTTCCACCCAATCTTCATGTGAATTTTGATTCACTAGTTGCGTCAATGCTTGCAAGGCTTGTTTGGCATCACCATTAATTGCCACATCAACTTTGATGTTTTTGTTGATCTCAGCAGGATCCAATTCAATATGGATCACTTTAGCTTGAGCGGCATAGGTGTTTACATCTCCTGTTACTCGATCGTCGAAGCGCATTCCTATGGCAATGAATACATCACATTCATTGGTTTTCACATTCGGTCCATAATTACCATGCATTCCGGTGTAGCCTACATATAGAGGATGCTTGGTGGAAAATGCTGAAAGTCCAAGAAGGGTAGATGCTGCCGGTATTCCGGTCTTTTCGATGAAGTTTTTCAGTTCTCCTTCGGCTCCTGATAGAATTACCCCCTGCCCGAACAGGATGTAAGGTTTTTTGGCCTCATTGATGAGTTTTGCTGCTGCCCGCAGTGGTTCATCTTTTAGCTCGGGGTAGGGATGATAACTTCTTACTCTCTTGCACGGAGCATAGGAAAAGTCTAGTGTTTTTTGTTGTGCATCTTTTGTGATATCGATCAAAACAGGTCCTGGTCTGCCAGATTTAGCAATATAAAATGCCTGCGCAATGGCCTCCGGAATTTCTTCCGCACCGGTTACCTGGAAATTCCACTTAGTGACAGGCATGGAGATACCAATGATGTCCGTTTCCTGAAACGCATCGCTTCCTAACAGGTGACTTGCTACCTGACCAGTGATACAAACCAAAGGAGTAGAGTCGATCATGGCATCAGTGATTCCTGTTATCAAATTCGTAGCTCCCGGACCGGAAGTAGCAAAACATACCCCTACCTTTCCGGATGCCCGGGCGTAGCCCTGAGCGGCATGGATAGCACCCTGTTCATGTCTGGAGAGAATATGGTTGAGTTTATCTGCATAGCTGTACAGCGAATCATAGACAGGCATAATTGCACCCCCCGGATACCCAAAAATGGTGTCAACACCCTCCTCCACCAGGCACTTCAGCACTGCCTCAGCACCCGGAATTATTTCTGTTTTATTTACTTTTTTCTCTTCTATTTCAAGTGTTGATGTGTTCATAGCTGCATCATTTTTATTTATTCATCAGTCACACAACCTTCTGAGGCTGTGGCAACCGAATTGATATATTTTTTTAATACTCCTTTATCAGCCTTATATGCCGGTTTTTTCCATTTTCTTCTGCGCTCTTCCATCTCTTCATCCGATAATTTGACACTAAGCGTATTGTTTTTCGCATCTATGACAATAATGTCTCCGTCTTCAATAAGCCCCAGCGGCCCTCCTTCCTGCGCTTCAGGAGTAATGTGTCCTACTACAAAACCATGAGAGCCTCCCGAGAACCTTCCGTCGGTAATCAGTGCTACCTCTTTCCCTAAGCCCGCACCTATTACTGCTCCTGTTGGCTTAAGCATCTCAGGCATTCCCGGTGCTCCTTTTGGACCGGAATATCTGATAACAATGACTTCTCCGGGCTGTATTTCTTTCCCAATAATACCCTCTATAGCCGCAAATTCATCATCATAGCATCGAGCCGGCCCCTCAAAATATTCGCCCTCTTTTCCTGTGATTTTTGCTACTGCACCCTCTGGAGCCAGATTGCCTTTCAAAATTTGAAGATGACCGGTTTGCTTGATTGGGCTTAAAAAGTCATAGATGATCTTTTGACCTTCTTTCAACTCTCCATATCCCTCCAGGTTTTCTGCCAGGGTTTTTCCCGTTACAGTAAGACAGTCTCCATATAAATATCCTTCCTTTAGCATCAGTTTCATTACCCCGGGAATCCCACCAATATCGTGAAGGTCTTCCATAAGGTACTCACCACCAGGCTTGAGGTCGGCAAGGAGGGGGGTATTATCAGATATTCGCTGAAAGTCATCAAGACCCAGAGGTATGTTTACAGATTTGGCCATGGCGATCATATGTAAGACGGCATTTGTGGAGCCTCCCAGGATCATGATTAATCGAAGTGCATTATCAAAAGCCTCTTTAGTCATAATGTCGGTCGGTCGAATGTCTTCTTTTAATAGTTGTTTTACTGCGAGGCCCACCTGATGGGTTTCTTTCTTTTTATCTTCGCTTTCTGCCGGACCGGAAGAGGAGGCGGGTAAACTCATTCCTAATGCTTCAATAGCAGATGACATGGTATTAGCGGTGTACATCCCGCCACAAGCTCCGGGACCCGGAATTGCATTTTTGATGACCCCATTATAATCTTCATCAGAGATGTTGTTTCCCAGCTTCTGTCCATATGCTTCAAAGGCGGAGACGATATTAAGGTTTTTTCCCTTCCATTTCCCGGACTTTACGGTACCACCGTACACCATCAAGCCCGGTCTGTTAAGGCGCCCCAGAGCCATTATTGAGCCTGGCATATTTTTGTCACATCCCACAATGGGAACGATTGCATCATAGAATTGTGCGTTTGCTACCGTCTCAATAGAATCAGCAATTATGTCTCTTGAAACAAGGGAGTATTTCATTCCTGTCGTACCATTGGACATTCCGTCACTTACTCCGATGGTATGAAAAATAAGGCCTAATAAATCATTTTCCCTTACACTTTTCTTTACCTGATGAGCAAGAATGTTCAGGTGCATATTGCATGGGTTTCCTTCAAAACCAGTGCTTACAATACCTACCTGTCCCTTTTTCAAATCGCCTTCAGATAAACCCAGCGCATAAAACTGGGCTTGGGCTCCCGGCTGAGAGAAGTCTTGTGTGATTGTTTTGCTGTATTTATTTAATTCCATTTTTCAGTTTCGGTAAAAAAACCTTCTCAACTCATATCACGAATATAGTGATATTGATGATAGCTATTAGCAGATAAAGATTTTCTTGTCTTTTTTTAGATGATGCAGTTTAGAGAAAGTTTCGTTGACTCCTGTTTAATATTCACACTTCCTTTTTCTTCAATAAACCAGGCAACCATGTCACCTACCTTTGAACATGTGTTCGGCTCTTCCCCATTGCTCAGGTCTTTTGTAATAATACCATTATTTAATGCCCACTTCACGCCATTCTTAATCATCTCGGCTTCCCGGAAAAGGCCAAAGTACTCATACATCATGGCTACTGAAAGGATGGTGGCCATTGGGTTAGCAATATCCAGCCCTTTCGCCTGAGGATAGGAACCATGGATTGGTTCGAACAATGCTACTTTATTACCTACTGATGAGGATGGGAGCATCCCCAGTGAACCTGTGATTACACTTGCTAAATCGGAGATAATATCTCCGAACATGTTTTCAGTAAGGATCACATCAAACTGACCAGGGTTGAGCATTACCTGCATTGCTGCATTATCTACAAACAAATAATCAACTTTTATGCTTGGGTACTCCTTGCTTATGTCCTGAATCACCCTTCTCCAAAGTCTTGAAGTTTCGAGCACATTGGCTTTGTCAATAAGTGTCAGCTTATTTCTTCGATTTGCTGCTGCTTCAAAAGCCTGATAAGCAATCCTGCTGATTTCATTTTCCGAATATTCGCATAAGTCAGATGCAGTACTTTTGTCTTCTGAAATTTTCTTTTCTCCGAAGTAAATTCCGCCTGTTAGCTCTCGATAAATGACAAAGTTTACTTCCTTTAGAAGTTCATTTTTTAATGGAGAAATATTTTTGAGCAACTCATAAGTTGTAATTGGACGGATATTCGAGAAAAGTTGTAAGGACTTTCTGAGTTTCAGGAGTCCCTGCTCAGGCCTGACCGGAAAGGCAGGGTCATTATCATATTTTGGATCGCCGATAGCTCCCAGAAAAACCGCATCACTTTTAAGGCAATTTTCCAGTGTTTCATCCGTAAGAGGAATGCCATGCCTGTCAATACTGATTGCTCCAAAGTCGTATGTTTTAAGATCAAACTGATGCTCAAATACATTGTTTACAGCATTCATCACTTTGACACCCTGCTCCACTACCTCCGGGCCAACTCCGTCTCCGGGTAAGACTGTAATTTTCTTTTTCATCTCAGGGTAATTGTATTCGTTTACTTTCAAATTCTTGTATTTCAGGTCTTAAATTGATGAGAAACTCAGTCTCATTAACACCCTCCACCAGGCATTGTTTTTTGAATGGATGAATATCAAATGTTTCTTTTATTCCGAGAGCCGGACTTAATACCTTCTGATTTTCAAGGTCAATCTCGATTTTGAGATTAGGGTTTTGCAGTGATCCTCGGATCAGTACATTGACCTGCTCTTTTTCAAGTTCAATAGGTACGATGCCGTTATTGTAAGCGTTTCCTTTAAAGATGTCTGCAAACTGAGTTGAGATAATAGCACGAATACCGAAATCAGCAAGTGCCCAGGCTGCATGTTCCCTGCTTGACCCACATCCAAAGTTGTTCCCTGCGAGTAGAATCGTTGCTTCTTTTCTTTCGGGCTTGTTTAGAATGAAATCCGGATCTTGACTGTCACCTTCCGAATATCTCCAGTTTCTAAATAAATGCTTACCGTATCCTTTTTTATCTACCTGCTTCAAAAACTTAGCCGGGATAATCTGGTCGGTATCAATGTTATCAATTGGGAGTGGTATGGTCGTTGAATTAATTTTCATTAAGAAACACTCTCGGGTCAGTAATTTTTCCTGTAATTGCGGAGGCTGCTGCTGTTAAAGGACTTGCTAAGACAGTCCTTGCGCCATCTCCCTGACGTCCCTCAAAATTTCGGTTAGAAGTAGAAACACAAAGTGACCCGGCCGGAATTTTATCATCATTCATAGCGAGACATGCGGAGCATCCGGGTTCACGAAATTCGAAGCCCGCCTCAGTAAAGATTTTATCCAGATTTTCTTCAATGGCCTGACTTCTAACCTTCATGGATCCGGGTACCACCCAGACATTTACGTTATTTGCTTTTTTCTTTCCTTTTACGAGATCAGCGACAGATCTTAAGTCTTCAATTCTTCCGTTAGTACAACTTCCGATAAAGACGTAATCAATTTTTTGATCATCTATTTTTTCCCCCGGTTTGAATTGCATATATTCTAATGCTTTTTGCGAAAGATGAGAAGCATCCCCCACATTCTTGCCAAAGGTTACTCCCGTATCAGGAGCAGTACCTGTGGTGACCATGGGTTGAATGTCTTCCCCTTTTAGTGAGATGACCTGATCAAATTCTGCATCCTGATCGGTATTCAGGGATTTCCAATAAGCTATTTTTTCTTCACTGATTTCTGTCTTTGAGGCTACATAATCTATGGTGCGATCATCAATTCCTATCAGCCCGCCTCGTGCACCCATCTCAATACTCATGTTGCAGACAGTCATTCGTTCCTCCATACTCATATTGCGAAATACATCGCCGGCATACTCTACGAAATGACCGGTTGCACCCTGCGTTCCAAGCTTGGATATGATGTAGAGGATGACATCTTTAGAAGAGACCCCAAAGCCGAGCGTACCACTCACCTCTATCTTCATTGTTTTGGGATGGCTCAGGATGAGTGCCTGAGCAGCCAGAACCTGCTCTACCTGAGAAGTACCGATACCAAAAGCGATTGTTCCGAAAGCACCATGAGTGGAAGTATGGCTATCTCCACACACGATGGTCATCCCGGGCTGAGTAATCCCCAGTTCAGGCCCTATGATGTGGACAATGCCCTGCTTTTCGTGACCAATACCATAAAGTTCAATTCCGAACTCTTCGCAATTCTTTTGCAGAGAAGCTACCTGCGTGGCTGAGAGTGGATCTTTAATTGGTTTTAACTGATTTACGGTTGGCACATTATGATCTGTAGTTGCAGTACACCTTTCCGGGAACAGTACCTGAATCCCCCGGTTACGCAATCCGTCAAATGCCTGTGGACTGGTGACTTCATGAATGTAATGTTGATCAATAAAAAGGACATCCAACCCTTCAGCGACACTTTTAACCACATGGCTATCCCATATTTTATCAAATAAAGTCTTTACCATCTTTTATGCTAAGATTTTTACATTTTGGAAAATGTCATGAAGGTGAGATTCTTCAATACACTTAACCTGATCAGCGACTTCCAGAAAGTTTTTATAAACGGCTTTAAGCGTTTGGGGACTTAGCTCATATCCCAGTTTTTTTGCATGGAAGTTTAATGCGGCTTTTCCACTCCTTGCGGTAAGGATAATTTTGGAACCTTTAGCACCAACTTCTTCAGGGTCAATTATCTCATAAGTTTCTCTATTTTTAATTACACCGTCCTGATGGATGCCCGAAGAGTGTGCAAAGGCATTGGCTCCAACGATGGCCTTATTTGGCTGAACAGGCATGTTGATCATTTCAGAAACGGTCTTGCTTATTGGTATAATCTGTTTTGTATCAATTTCGTGTTTGACCGGAATGTGTTTGTGCTGATTGACGATCATTACCACTTCCTCAAGAGAGGTGTTTCCCGCTCTTTCTCCAATACCGTTAATGGTACACTCCACCTGACGTGCTCCTGCCAAGATGCCGGCAACAGAATTGGCGGTTGCTAATCCCAGATCATTGTGACAGTGAGTAGATAGGATTGCTTTGTCAATGTTAGGGACATTATTTACCAGATAAGCAATCTTCTCACCATACTGATCCGGAAGACAATAGCCTGTTGTGTCCGGGATATTGATGATAGCAGCTCCTGCATCAATCACTGCCTCTACTACTCTTGCTAAATATTCATTATCAGTTCTTCCTGCATCCTCAGCATAAAATTCTACTTCAGCTACCTTATTTCTGGCATATTTTACTGCATGAACTCCACGCCTGATGATTTCGTCTTGATTTGAATTCAACTTGAATTTGATGTGTGATTCCGAAGTGCCAATTCCGGTATGTATTCTTGGATTTACCGCACTTTTTAAGGCATCTACAGCCACGTCAATGTCTTCTTCAACAGCTCGGGTCAGCCCGCAGATGGTCACGTTTTTAATATGTTCGGAAAGAAGAGAAACAGATCTGAAATCTTCAGGACTTGAAACGGGGAATCCTGCTTCAATGATATCTACACCAAGACTTTCCAAACCAAAAGCTATTTCTAACTTTTCTTCACTCTTCAACTGGCAGCCCGGTACCTGTTCTCCGTCTCTTAAAGTAGTATCAAAAATAAAAAGTTTATCCATACCGTCAATCACATTTTATTTGTATGCTACGAATTTATTTAGCGAGGTCTTTGGAGTAAAATCAATATTTTCCTCAACTCATTAATTCAGTCTTTGAACAATAGTTTTAAGTAACTGTTAATCAATTAATTAATATTTAATCAAAACACTTGTCCAGGCAGCT
This sequence comes from Ekhidna sp., assembly GCA_014323825.1. Taxonomy (GTDB): domain Bacteria; phylum Bacteroidota; class Bacteroidia; order Cytophagales; family Cyclobacteriaceae; genus Ekhidna. Next base: position 21,059 of record JACONI010000020.1, read on the forward strand.
TACATATCAATTGTTTGAATTAATTAACCGGCTCACAAAGGCGGAGAAGCGCCACTTCAAACTGTATGTAAATCGCAACAGTCCGGAGAAGGAACCCTTTATTGTGAAGCTATTTGATATCCTTGACAAGCAAAAGGGAGCAGATGAGGAAGTAATCTTAAAGAGGTTTCCTAAACTCAAAGGCAGCACACTTTCTAATCATCGTGCTAATCTTTATGAGCAGTTGTTGTCCAGTCTGAGATTACTGCATAATGATCACCCTAAAATTCGGATCAAGGAACTCATCACTTATGCCGAGGTTTTGCATAATAAAGGACTATACAGGCAGAGTCTCGTTCAATTAAATAAAGCAAAGCAACTGGCTATTAAAAACCAGGTGAATATCCTAAGACTGGAGGTTGTGGAATTAGAAAAAATGATTGAAACCCGGTATGTGACCGGGAGTTCACCGCATCGGGCACATGAGCTCACGGAGGAGTCTCAACAATTGAGAAAGCAATTTTATTCGGATGGATCATGGTCTGATCTTGCACTCCAATTATATGACTACTATTTAAAGTTTGGTCATGTAAAGAGTGAAAAGCAACGGGAAGAAATCGAAGATTATTTTAGAAAGAGCGTGCCTGAAAAGGATAGTCAGTCAAATGTTGATACCATTTTCTACTACCAGAGTTATGTATGGTACTACCATATCATTCAGAATTTCCCTTTATGCTTCAAGTATTCAAAAAAGTGGGCTGAGTTCTTATTGGAAAATAGGATTATAATGCAGGAAGAGCCGGAGATGTTTATCAGAGGGTATCATAATATCCTCTCTTCCTTGTTCTTCTGCGATGATGTGAAAAGATTTAGAAAGGAGCTTGACGTACTGGAAGAGTTTGTGAGAGAGAAGAGGGATTCATTTAATGAGAGCCAACTAATCCAGTCATTCACCTATTTAGAGACAGGGAGGCTTAATCTATATGTTTTAGAAGGAAGATTTACAGAGGGTGCCGCATATTGTAAGGACTTTGAAGACAAACTGGCAAGATTTGAGTCGCAACTGGATATTCACCGTAAGATAACATTTCAATATAAGATGGCAACCCTGAAATTTGGAAGTGGAGATTATCACGGTTCACTGAGGCATTTGAACATTATAATAAATAATCCGGCCATATCCCTCAAGGAAGATATCCAGTCCTATGCCAGGTTTCTGGCGTTGATCGTCCATTATGAACTGGGTAATGATGACCTGATCTACTTTCAAATCAAGTCCACTTATCGGTTTATGTTGAAACTCAGAGATTTCCGGAAAGTCCATGCTGCTATCTTTAAATTTCTAAGACAATCCGTTTACATGGATAGGAAAATGTTGATCCCATACTTTAAAGATTTGAGGGAAGAGTTGCTTGAAGTGATCAAAGATAAATATGAGCGGAGGCCGATGCTCTATCTTGATATTATTTCCTGGCTGGAGAGCAAGATTCGGAATATACCTGTTGAAGAAGTGATTCGGAAAAAGAAACTTGCGAAAGGGGCATAAAAAAGTCAAGATTCAACCTCAGCTCTCTTCCTTGTAGATGAAATTTGATTAGGGTAAATAAAAGTATTGTTACCTCATTATATTTTAATGGGTTGTTTCTTTTCAGCATCAGCATGGTAACCGCTTCGGGTTACAATTGCGTTCCTTCCGGCTGCCATTATGTTTTTTGAGGACGGGACACCTTGCGACAGGGTCTCCACTCTCTCGCAAATTTCGCTGATGGACGCAGGCGTGTTTTGATGAAAAAAAGGAAAGACCCGTAATTGGATCTTCCCTCTACTTATTTAACTTAAAATTTATATAACTATGTTGGACAAATATACAAACAAATTCAAATGTGCCGGTACAAATTAAAAAAATATTGAAAAATTAAATTTTAACTCAAAAATAGTTCCGTCAAAGCAGCCTTGAAGGTTTAAATCACAACGATAGTATCGTAGCAGTCCTCTCTGCTTTGGCGAAGCATTCACTTTTGGGAAGTTTCAAACTTCCCAAAAGTTTCCCGGCAGGATGCTGATCTTCCTCGTCATAAGGACGATCAGTCAGCCAAATCATTAACGGAAATAGAAATGGTGCGGCTCGCCATCCCTTCTCTACCATCCGAAACTTGTACTTCAAGGTCATAAGTGTCCTTGGTCTCAAAGTCAAGGCCGCCGGCTTTTGCAACGGTAATTTTTCCCATGCTATCTATGGCAAAATCGTCATTACCGTCTCCGGTGAGGCTATAAGTCAACTTATCATCGTCATCGTCTGTAGCCCCAAGCAATTCATCTGTTGTTCTAGGAGTCAATTCGTTCGTTTCAACATCCGCACCCGGTGCATTTTCATTTACAGAGAACAGTGTGGTGCCGGAAGGAGAATTAAACGCAGGTGCGGTATTCTCTTGAACGGAAATAGAAATGGTGCGCCTGATCGTTGTCATTCCATCCGAAACGGTTACTTCAAGGGCATAAGTTCCCTTAGTACCAAAGTCAAGACCTCCGGCTCTTGTAACCGTAATCTGCCCCATATCATCTATGGCAAAATCTGCATTACCATCTCCGGTGAGGTCGTAAGTCAGCATCTCTCCTTCGGGGTCAGTAGCTCCAAGCAATTCATCTGTTGTTCTAGGAGTCAATTCGTTCGTTTCAACATCCGCACCCGGTACATTTTCATCTACATGGAACAATGTCGTACCGGAAGGAGTATCAAACACCGGGGCCTCATTCACATCGTTAACGGTGATAGTAACGGTGACATTAACAACTTTATTAAAACCATAATCCACTGCTACCGTAAGCGTATGGGTCTCTGTTTCCTCATGGTCAAGAGTGCCTGCAACGGTAATTTGACCCGAT
>JACONI010000021.1 GCA_014323825.1 Ekhidna sp.
ATCATCTGCGATAGTCCATTTATAAGGCTCACCAGTGAGCTTAGCCCTTGCGTTTTTTCCTCTACAGGAGTACTTATCCGGTGCGGAGAAAATAATGCCGGAGGGGATTTGGTTTTCTTCCGGTGTTTTGGTACTCCATCCGATGAGGAGCTTATCGTAGTTTTCGGAAGACATGGCTGAATTATCCAAAAAAATAAATGTCATATCCGTCACGCTGCTGATGTCCCATTCGCTGAGGTCTTGGTTGAGGGCAGTTCTACTAAACATGCCGTTCATATTTGTCACACTGCTCACATCCCATGTGCTGAGGTCTTGGTTGAAGCTGAGGTCTTGGTTGAAGGTAGACTGATTAAACATGCTGCTCATATTTGTCACCTTGCTTACGTTCCAGTTGCTGATGTCTCCGTTGAAGGCAGACTGATTAAACATGCTGCTCATATTTGTCACCTTGCTTACGTCCCATTCGTTGAGATCTTGGTTGAAGTTAGAATTAGCGAACATGCCTGACATATCCGTCACCTTGCTCACGTTCCATTTGCTGAGGTCTCCGTTGAAGTTAGACTGAGCGAACATGCGTGACATATTTGTCACCTTACTTACGTCCCATTTGCTGAGGTCTCCGTTGAAGGCAGACCGAAAAAACATAAATGTCATATCCGTCACCTCGCTTACGTCCCACTTGCTGAGGTCTCCGTTGAAGGAAGCCCCTAAGAACATGGATGACATATCCGTCACGTTGGAAAGGTCCGGTACATCGGTTGCATTGAAGGTCAGGTTATCGCATCCCGTAAAAGCATTTTTCATGGAAGTCCACTGAATATCTCCCCACTTTTCGATAGAGCGTATCTGCGTTGCCGCCATGGTAGACGCTGTGATGAACCCAAAAAGGTTAGTTTCCCCGAAACGGATACGTGGGAACGTTCCGCTGATGGTCACGATGTGGGTTCCTGCCGCTGCGTAGGAATGGGTGGCATCTCCGTTGTAGGTGTTGTCATCTGTGGAACTGTCCCCCCAATCTACGGTATAGCTATAGCCGCTTCCTGTGGTAGGAATGGTAATGGTTTCGTTAGGAGTTTTGGTCTGCCATGTGGTGATGAAGGGTTTCGGGTTGGTCTGCGCCTGCCCGTAGAATGTGATGAATAGCATTAAAATTACAAGGGAGGTATATTTTAGTGATAAACGGGGGGGGGGGGGCATTAAATTAAGCCCGTACAGCCTTTTCGGCAGCGTGTGTGACGTGTTCTTTGTATTCATAATGTCTTTTGATCTTTTTTTATTAAATGTACTCATAACTCATTATATTTTATGTTTTAAAAATGCAAAGATATATAAGTTTTTTGATTTGTTGTATAAAGCTTAATTTTTTTAGAATTATATGTGATTTTTTTCATGCTGCCGGTATTTAAGGCACGGTTCGGGTTTTATTATTATGGAGCCGGGAGGTTAAAAATAATGAAGAACTTGGGCAGATGCTTTAATTTCGGGCTTTAATAAAGAGATAACTTCTATTCGCATTGCTAAGGTTTTTCAGAATAAACGATCCTTACAGACTCGTATTTATTTTCTTCTTGTTGGTCATTATCAGGGCGGGTCAAAGTTTTTTCATCACTGACCTTTCTTTTTACCAGCTAAAGTGGCTGCTCTTGGGGCAATGGCTGGGTAAGGGGTTTTTGATGTATTCCGAAACTTTTGACTATACCGGTCCGATTGCTGCTCTTGTTTATAAATGGCTGGATATAATTTTTGGTCGAAGCCGGTTTTTACATTACGGAGTCAGCACTTTTTTAGTGATGATACAGGCAGGTGTTTTCAACCGGCTTCTTCTCAGGAATAAAGCATATCATGAAAACAGCTACCTGCCTGCTTTTTTGTACATGATTTTGGCGGTCAGCGTCCCTGATTTTATGGCGCTTTCACCGCAGCTGATGAGCCTGACGTTTGTCCTCCTTACACTTGGAAATGTCCTTAGACGTATTGATAGTCAGGTTACGGACGAACTTTTCTTAAATTCGGGCATTTATCTTGGCATCGCTGCGATGCTTTATCTTCCGGCCCTTGTTTATTTTCCGGTTTTTCTATTTTCATTTATACTTTTCAGTATGGCTGTTTTGCGCAGGCTGTTTTTGTATCTGTTCGGGTTTTTGATGGTATTCGTCATTTGTCTGATTTACTTCTACTGGCTGGGTACTCACCGTATTTTTCTTGAGTATTTTTTGGGGGAGGGGTTGTTTATGGATGTTATTTCTCCGATCTCTTTCAAAGAGTTTTTAATCCCGGTATCCCCTTTTGCTTTCATTTTTCTATTATCTATTATCAAGACCCGGAGGTCAGCAAGACTCACTAACTTTCAACAGAAAGTGCAGCAAATATTATGGCTTATGTTGTTTGGCGGCTTAGTTACTTTTCTGTTATCTAATGAAAAATCCATTCATGAGCTTATATTTTGTGTTCCGATTATCTGCTATTTCTGGACACACTACTTCATCTTATTACGAAGATGGATTTTTAGAATGATCATGCCGGTTTTACTTATCTTAGGCTTGCCGGTTTTTTCGTGCTTTACATATATTTACTCAGTTGAGCCGCTGACAGTAAGCACTGCAAACAGGCTGCATGAAGGAACCATGCTGCTTGGGGAGAAAATTGAGGCTTACCTGGCCACGGAAATCAATACACCTTGCTTTAATGAAAAGATAACCGAGAAGGCTTTTGAAGGGATTAACTACTACGGATCAGCAGGGAGAATCTATAAAATTTTCATAAAGATTGATCCGGGCTATATTGTTGATGAGTTAGGGATTATGGGTCAGCTTCAATACAGATACCCTTATCTGGAGGAGAATTATCCGGAAGTCGGCCCGAATATTTATCATAAAATTAACCGTTGATTTTATCAATTCTTCGCTGATGCCTTCCGCCTTCAAAAGCAGTGTTAAGAAAAGTGGTAACCAGCGTTTCTGCGAATTCATAGGCAATAAACCTGGCGGCGATGCAGATAATATTTGCGTTATTATGCTTTCGGGCAAGAGCTGCCAGCTCGGTATTCCAGCAAAGCGCTGCCCGCACGTTTTCGTGCTTGTTGGCCGTAATTGCTACGCCGTTTCCACTTCCACAAATTAATATGCCCATGTCGTTGTCTCCCGAAGCAATGGACAAGGCCAACGGATGGACATGATCAGGATAATCCACGGAAGCACCTGATCCGGGTCCAAAATCCACTACTTCATGATTTTCTTCTTTTAAAAAAGAAATGAGCCTTTGCTTGTAACGGAATCCGGCATGATCCCCTCCGATTGCTATTTTCACGATCTCAAAAGTTTAGCTTCTCTTCTTTCGATTCGTTTTGCTATGGAGATACTTAACTGGTAGAGTATCATCAATGGAAGTGCTATTAAAACCTGGCTAAACGGATCGGGCGGAGTGATAATTGCTCCAAGTGCCAATATAATGATAATGGCGTGCTTCCTATACTTTTTCATTAATCCCGAACTTATTATTCCGGCTTTGGTGAGAAAGTAAACAATGACCGGAAGTTGAAAAAGTATGCCTGTTCCCAGCACAATCATAGTTACTGTGCTTATGTAAGAGGAAAGGTCAAAAAGATTTTGAAGCGTATTTGATATTTCATAAGAAGCGAAGAACCGAACAGATATTGGAGCAATGACAAAGTACCCGAAAAGCACTCCAAGCATGAAAAGCAGACTGACTGCAAAAGTAGCCCCCCTGGAAGCTTTTCTTTCTTTGAGGTGAAGCCCCGGTCTTACGAATCTCCAGATTTCCCAAAATAAATAGGGGAAGCCCAGCACTAAACCAACAACAAGAGAAACGGTGACATGCGTCATAAACTGACTGCTCAGTTTTCTGCTAACCAATTCAAATGAGAGCGTGTCTATGCAAAGGGCGGGAGCTTTTAAGATTTCCGATAATTCGCATAACTTTCGATAGGTCCAAAAATCCGTTTCGGACGGCCCCAGAATTACCGTATCTATAACAAACTTTTTTGCAATGAAAGCGGCAATCGTTAAAATAACAATTGCGATCAATGACCTGATGATGTGCCACCTGAGCTCTTCAAGATGATCAAGGAAAGACATCTCTTTCTCGTCCGAAATTTGGTCAAGCGGCATTATGCTTTAAAAAGAGGGAATGAGGCCATCCATTTATTGACTTCTTGTTTGATTTCAATGAGGGAGGCCTCACTTTCATGATTCCTGATCACTTTATCCATTAATTCGACAATTTTTGTCATATCGCTTTCCCGAAGTCCCCGAGTGGTGACGGCAGGGGTTCCTATTCTCATTCCGGAGGTGACGAAGGGACTTCTCTCATCAAAAGGAACCATATTTTTATTTACCGTTATATCAGCTTTGATCAAAGCATTCTCAGCATCTTTTCCCGTAATATCTTTTGATTTCAGATCTATCAGCATCAGGTGGTTATCTGTTCCTTTGGAGATAACATCATAGCCCTTTTTTATAAATGCTTCTGCCATTACTTTAGCATTCTTCTTAACTTTAAGTATATAGCTCATATATTCATCTGACAATGCCTCTCCGAAAGCGATAGCCTTAGCGGCAATAACATGTTCCAGCGGACCGCCCTGCGTACCCGGAAAAACACCGGAATCTAAAAGGGAACTCAATTTTCTAACCACTCCTTTTGGAGTTTTAAGTCCCCAGGGGTTTTCAATGTCATCTCGCACTAAGATCAACCCGCCTCTTGGACCTCTAAGGGTTTTATGAGTAGTCGTTGTCACAATGTGACAGAATTCCAGCGGGTCATTCAATAATCCTCGGGCAATCAATCCGGAGGGGTGTGAAATATCCGCCAGAAGTAAGGCCCCCACTTCATCAGCAATTGCCCTGAATCGGGCATAATCCCAGTCTCTGCTGTATGCCGAGGCACCACAGATAATCATTTTAGGTTGATCGGCTTTGGCCGTTTTCTCAAGCTGATCATAATCAAGCAGCCCTGATTCTCTTTCTACTCCATAGAAACTCGGATGATATAATTTCCCGGATAAGTTGACGGGAGACCCGTGAGAAAGGTGTCCGCCGTGGGCCAGGTCAAAACCTAAAATTTTATCTCCTTTATTCAGACATGCAAGCATAACGGCAGCGTTTGCCTGTGCACCGGAGTGAGGTTGGACATTCGCCCAGCCTGCACCAAACAACTCCTTTGCCCTTTCCCTTGCCAATTCTTCAATTTGATCCACAATCTCACATCCTCCGTAATATCTCTTTCCGGGAAGTCCCTCTGCATATTTATTTGTCAAAACACTGCCGGCAGCTTCCTGTACCTGTGGAGATACAATATTCTCAGAGGCGATTAATTCTATTCCTTCAATCTGTCTTCTCTCTTCTGCCCTAATTAGATCAAATACTTTTGTATCCTTCTTCATGGCTCCAAAATTAATTGGAAATTCCATCAATATCTGATGCTCTGCCCTTCTACTTGCTAAAGTTATCTTTGCAAACTATGCCAAAGGTTAAAACTGTCTACTTCTGTCAGAATTGTGGTGCCGAGTCAGCCAAATGGGTAGGGAGGTGTACTTCTTGTGGAGCATGGAACACTTATGTAGAGGAGGTTACTTCAAAAACCTCCTACAACGTGGATTTTATTAGTAAGAAGAGTAAGCCGATAAATATCAAAGAGGCGTTTTCGGAGAGTGGATATGCACGAATTTCGAGCGGACTTGCAGAACTGGATCGGGTATTGGGAGGAGGAATTGTAGAAGGTTCACTGGTACTTGTTGGGGGTGAACCGGGTATTGGAAAGTCCACAATAATGCTTCAGATGGCAGTGAAACATTCCAAAAAGGTTCTGTATGTATCCGGCGAAGAGAGCAATGAACAGATTAAAATGAGGTCTGATCGCATTGGTGCAAGCTCCGAATCTTGCTTCCTGTACGCAGAAACTAATCTTTCCGAGATACTCAGAGCAACTGAAAAGCTAGGCCCTGAGATTTTGATCATAGATTCGATTCAGACGTTACATTCAGACCGTATAGAGGCTGCGGTTGGCTCAATTTCACAAGTCAAAGAATGTGGCGGACAGCTTCTCAAGTTTGCCAAACAAAAAAATATTCCCATTTTTTTAATAGGCCATGTGAATAAGGACGGGGCAATAGCCGGTCCTAAAGTACTTGAGCACATGGTAGATACTGTTCTTCAGTTTGAAGGAGACAGACATCATACTTATCGAATGCTCAGAACGATAAAAAATCGGTTTGGGTCCACTTCCGAACTTGGAATGTTTGAGATGCGCACAAACGGGCTTAGAGAAGTGACCAACCCATCCGAAATACTGCTCTCTCCGAGAGAACCGGATCTGAGTGGAGTGGCACCCGGTGCTACTTTAGAGGGCAGCAGACCTCTTATTTTGGAGGCTCAAGCCCTGGTAAGCCCAACCACCTATGGTAATCCTCAAAGAAGTACCACAGGATATGACCATAAGAGATTGATGATGCTATTGGCTGTAGTGGAAAAAAGAATTGGTGTCCGCCTAAGTGGTCAGGATGTCTTTTTAAATATTGCAGGGGGATTAAAGGTGCAGGATACTGCATTAGACCTGGCAATCTGTACGGCACTCTTCTCAAGTTTTGAAGATGTTCCTGTAAAAGAGGAGATTTGCTTTGCGGCTGAAGTAGGTCTCGGAGGGGAAATACGACCTGTCTCAAGGATTGAAAATCGGATTAATGAGGCCCGGAAACTCGGAATAAAAAAAATGTATGTGTCCAAACACAATATGAAACTACAGGATGCAGGTCAGTTTAAGATAGAGGTAAAAGCCTTCTCAAAGTTGAATGATGTATTTAGAGAGCTATTCTAATCTTCGTCGGTATTCTTTTTACCGGATCTCCCGTTTAAACTTTTTTTCTCAACAGTATTATCCCTTTTTGTCCTTTTGTTTTTAAGTTCTCTTTTTCGCTGCTTTTTGATAATAGAGTAAATTCCTTCTCTTTTCTTGGTCTTAATTTTCTTTCCAAGGAAGGCATTGGTGTCCAATCCTTTTGCACCCGGAATTTTTCTTTTCCCAAAGATGTCTTCAGCACCATCCTGTTCTGTTCCAATTGCCAGATTGATTCCAAACCTGAAGTCAAAGGCCTTTGCATCGGGGACCGAAAAATTAACAACCTGATCAGCAGCCATATACATTTGAACGGCTCTTACTTTTACTGCAAAAGATGCTCCCAGATTAACAAACTGCTGAGGTAGTTTCGTTGCAGTAATGTTACCCGTAAAGGTTGGTCCAAACTTTTGAGTTACACCGATTCCATAAAGCATTTTTAACCGTCGCTGAACAAGCCTGGTGCCTCCGGAGAAATAAATATCGGTATTTCTGTTGTAGTGATAAATCCAACTTGCATACCCCTTTAATGGCAGCCATCCTTTATACGGGTCAAAGTTTTTAGTCGTATTAAACCGATCAATCAAAGAATCTTGGATGGTTTGTCTTACAGTTCCCAGTTGGTCCAGCGACACTCCGTTATAATCAAATGACGTATCATTACTGATAACATCACTTTCGTTATCTTCTTTCCAGTTGATAAAACCAACATCCAGTAATGAGGCGGTCAAAGTGTAAGCACGACTTAGATAATAAGATAATCCCAAATCAAGTCCAAAGCCTGTATTGCTATTCATGAGGAGATGAGATCCCAGATTCCCCTCATTCCCCTTGTAAATGTTGAGTCCGGATGTTCTTAATGCAAAATTCTTTACCTCAGTGTTTTCAAGTTGAAAGACTTCACTATTTGACTCCAGATTGGCTGAGAAATTACCCGGAAGGCTTACATCTGCAAATCCAACTAAGAACTTGGCTCTTGCGCCAAGATTCATCTTTTCATTTATCGGTGTTGCATATCCGACTCCAAACTCTCTGAAGTGCATTCCTTTGATTCCGGCCTTTGATATCTTAACAGACTTGTTAGTAAACTGCTCGTTACCATTCCATATATAATCAATAAGCTGTCTTGAGTATAACAGGTCTATTTCCAGTCTTTCTCTACCGGAAAAACTGATCAGACTTTTGTTCTTTGTTTTAACCCCCACATGAAAAAGATTGATTCCAACATGTGCCGATACCATATTCTGTCGTTGAAGATTTTCAAGAATTTTATTGATATCTATCAGGGTAGTATTTCCCTCATTTGTAAAAGTCTCATTGTAGCTCGTCTTAGTGTTGATATGGACATGAATACCTGAGATTACCGGTATGCCGATGAGTAAGTCTTCACTTGGAATTAATGCCGGATTTTGATAATTGTTTTGAAAAGTAGCATTACCTAAATTATTGAACGATACACTGGTTTGTGCTTTTATACCGCATAATGCGAGGCAGGTTAACATGGTGATTAAAGGTACTCTCATCAAAAGCCAATATCAACCTGTCCGCCAAGACCTACTTTAATTTGGATACTATAATCCGATCGGATTTTCACAAAAATTTCGTCAGAGGTTTGTGATGCAGGTGTATTCATCGTTAAGACCATATTGATGAAACTTCCAACTCCCAAGGCATCAACGGCTTCAGAGGACAGTGGGATGTCTACAGATGTATTATTGGGATCGGTTACTTCTCCACTTACGTTGATAAACGGGGTATTGACAACTACACGTTCGGGAATAGTATAGAGCATCTGCTCATTCTCATCCTGGATTTCCATGGCAAGTGATCCTGAGAAGGGCAATCCATTCAGCGTTACAACTCTCAAAAAAACCGAGTCCACATCACTTATATCCAACCCTCCGCTTAGCCCGAATCGGAAAGACTCCTGAAAATCTTCTAACCTAATGTCAAGCGGAATCTCAAGGTCTACATCAGCAGTAATTGAGTTATTAGGTTCAATGAAGTTAGATTCGGAGTTATCAGGGTCGTAGTAGTTTGAAGTACCTGCTACATCAAAGACAATCCTGAGCGGAGATGTGGCAAGGACACTCCTAATATTTGAATTAGAAGGCGTTATCTCAATGGTAGTTTCACTGGTAGAGTTTAAATCCGGGGCTGCTGCTATTTCCGGAAGGTTATTAACTCTGGTAATAGGTCCTTCAAGAAAAATCTGATTTCCACCTGCTCCGTCATCAGCATACATACTGGAAAAATCAATAGCTAATGGGATTCCAATGGCATTTACAAAATTGAATCGAAGAGTGGGCTCACCAAAAAGAATGCCTTCGTCTAAATCACTGAAGAAATCAAAGTCAATCGTCTCATCTCCAACTTGTACGGTATTTTGTCCAAACTTTCCGTAGATGACCGAGAAAGACTGATTTCCGTAGGTAAAATCAAAAGTTACGATATCATTTCCCATTAATTCCTGACCTGCACTTAATACAAAACTGACTTCAAAATCAAGTTCGAACTCGTTATTAGTTGTTTCCGAAAGTAATGTAACGTGGTTTGTCAGGTCCTCCGCAGCGTTTCCGATTCCCGGGCTATTTAGTGTTCCTGCAACAATGATTGGATTTCTTGTATTAAGGTTTAATGTATTTTTGAAGGTAAATTGAAAATCAACCCTTGAAACATTGGCAGTTGAGGTAACAGTCACCGATAGCTCACCACCGTTATAAAAGACAGAATCAAGTTCCTCTCCTTCCTGGGCATCGTAAGTTTGAACATAGGAGTCGCTTATGGTAACTGTTCTTGGGCTGGTAACAACTCCGGTAGCTAAACTATTGGGAACAGTCAAAATGCCACTGCCTGTTATGTCATTTATTTGAACGAATTCATCTTGTGCCGTATAAGAAATATTATCCGTGTAGGTCAATATATAGACTGAATCAGCGCCTACCTGGAGCGCATCGTCCTGAATTGCAGCTTCCTGCAATAATTCTCTCATGGTATAGGAGATTTCACCCAAAGGGAGACCATAGATACCATTGATACGTTGAATCTCGATATTATCAAATTCAAGTTCATTGGTACCACACGCATAAAGCATCAACCCGTATGTTAGCAACAACACAAATTTTTTCATCAGTGACAAATTGAGTCTAAATTAAACCTTATTAAATAATATGGTGACTTTTTTGATTAAAGTTCTCAATCTTCTGAGGTTTATCTGTATAGTTTATTACTATTTTAATTTTTTTTTCAAATTTATCTTTTTTAATCGTATCTAAAACGAAAAAGAAGGTTTTTCGGTATAAATGGGACCAAATTGTATTTTTTAGTATTACCTAGAACTAATTGATAAACTCAATTAACCCGGAGGAAGTTTTCCTATTATTCATTATTGAAAAGTTCCGTAGGGTTTATTTTAAATTGTAACATTTTGGAAGTCTCTCTTCCTCCATCACCACCTTTTCTTTGCATGGTTATTTTTCCTATTTTAAAATTTCCTCGTTTTGTAATTTTAATATCTCTATTTCCAAAATAATTCATGCAAAAATTCATTGATTTTAAAATCCAACGTGCATTAGTACTATTCTTTTGAGCAACAAGCATCCATTCCGCCGCAAATTTTCCTCGTCCTTTTAAGGTGTCAGAAACTATCAAAGATTGGTTTTTACTAAGCCAATCTATTACTAATTTTTGTTCCTTTTTAGAAAATTCATTTGCAAACATTCTCCTTTCGTCTTTTGGATTGTCAATAGTAGGAACTTCTTCTCCTGTATATCGTTTTAAAATCGAAATTACAGTAGCTGGAATATTCCACATTTCAGCATATTTGTTAACCCAACGTTTGTCTATTTGATTAAATCCTTTGGGATTACTAACTAACTTAACTTGTAAATTCTCAATATCAATCGCTTTTTTCAGTTTAATCGTAACCTGAACTTGAACATCTGTTTTGTAACCTGAAATTTTAACAGCTTCAACCTATTCAATTTCAGAAATTTTATAATTCATCAAAATCAACCATAATTGAGATTCTTTATCCTGCTTCCAATTATTAAATTTCTTAATGATGTCATCCTCATTCTTAAAACCATCTTTGGCTGTCTGTGAACCTCTTTTTATCAAATCCATGCTATTTTATGTGAATAGATTATTAGTTCGGTACATATTCAATCTTTTATTTGCTATATCCACATATTCTTGTGATATTTCTGAGCCAATCCACTTTCTATTGAGTAAATGAGAAATTTTTGCCGTTGTTCCACTGCCCATAAAAGGATCGTAAACCAAATCTTCTTCATTTGTCCATGTACTTATTTGGTCTGCAACTAATTTCTCAGGAAAAATAGCCGGATGATTATATGCTGCTTTATCCTTTGTTGAAATTCCTCCTCCAATGGAATAAAAAAACACATTTCCTACTTTTTTCTCTTTTGTCCTTTCTACTTTCTCATAATCTAAAGAACCGCTTTGTCCTCTGTTTTTCATATTCGCCAATCCTTTGTATTTCGTTGGTTCAGTTATTGGATTAAAAGTTTTCGGGCTGCCTTTTGATAAAGCAAACATGTATTCAAAGTGTTGATGATAGCGATTTCCGGTCTGTGGCATTGGATTATTTTTATAGTAAATCATGGTGTCATGCAACCTAAAACCAATTTCTTTAAAATATAATGCCTGCTGGAACGATGTTCCTGATTCACTTCCATTAATTGTAGAATCTCCTACTACCCAAATGATAACGCCCCCTTCTTTTAAAACCCTATAAAGTTCTTTTGCAATTTTCTCAAATTCAAACCTATAACCATTATAATTTCTAATATCATCGTAGGGAGGTGACGTAATTATAAAGTTTATATAATTATTTGGCATATTTCCCATCGTTGACAAACAGTTTTCATTATGTATTTTTCCAATTTCCATATTCTGAATTTAATCAACTTGTTTCAATTAAGCACCGTATAAGAGTATTTTAGAAGTATGTACTGGTAATTTGTTTATATGCTCTATGAATACATTACATTAATTATTGGTAACTATAAACTTATCTGTAGAAAATTCAAAAATAGATCTTTTGCTGTGGTTTTTTATTAGCGTCTTTTCTATCAACTGTGTTAGGAAGTTAAACCAACCTTTTATCTTCTAACATTTCTTTTACTGTCCCGTCCTAAAATAAGTTGAAAGTTTTTTACTTCATGCTGTTATCCGTTTAAAATGATACTACATCATCCTAGTGAGAAAAAATAACCCCGGAACGCGCTGCAAGAACCCCCTGAGAATCTGCACCCATCCGCGCCATCAGCGCAAGAAGAATAGAAAGATGAATCCACAAACCCCACCCGAAGAGGAGTTTACCATAAAAATCCTGTCCATCCCAAAATCAAGTAAATCCTGTTCAAGACAACCGCCACAGCACCACAAAAAACCTCCAAGGTTTCCAAAACCTTGGAGGTTTAAAGAAGATTTAAAAAAAATTAAATAATTTTTGTATGTTTAAAAAATATAAACATACATTTGCACAATGACATCATACAAAATGAGAGGTGTTTACGAAAACAATTTGATAACCTTTAAAATACACAGCTATGCTTAGTACCAAATTTATTAAACAAAACAAAACAAAACAAAACAAAACAAAACAAAACAAAACAAAACAAAACAGTTCTCCAGCAGCCTCAGGCGGGTCTTAGCCGTTTGGGTGTGGTGCCTGACTTGCGGCACGGCCTCCGCCCAGTTTACTTTCACGGAGAAATCGGCGACCCCCTTTCCGGGGGTTAGTTTCAGTTCTATTGCTTTTGCGGATGTGGACGGGAAAAACGGCCCCGATGTGCTTATCACGGGACTTATTACCGACAACCAAGCCACTGCTAAGCTCTACCTCAATGACGGGTCGGGCGGCTTTACCCTGAAAGCAACGCTCTTTGCGGGGGTTAGTAGTGGTTCCGCCTTTGCGGATGTGGACGGGAAAAACGGCCCCGATGTGCTCATCACGGGATATACCGGCAGCGAAAGAATTGCCAAACTTTATCTCAACGACGGCTCGGGCGGCTTTACCCTGAAAGCAACGCCCTTTCCGGGGGTTAGTGGTAGTTCCATCGCCTTTGCAGATGTGGACGGGAAAAACGGCCCCGATGTGCTCATCACGGGAAATGATGGAAGCAAAGCAATTTCTAGCCTCTACCTCAACAACGGATCGGGCGGCTTTAGTCTGAAAGCAACGCCCTCTCCGGGGGTTGATTATAGTTCTATTGCCTTTGCGGATGTGGACGGGAAAAACGGCCCCGATGTGCTCATCA
>JACONI010000022.1 GCA_014323825.1 Ekhidna sp.
TGTTGAACCCCCGTAAAGGGTGTTCCCTCTTCCTCCGTGAAGTTCCCCTCCCCGTCATTGAGGTACAGTTTGGCAATGCGTCCGAGGCCTGTCCATCCCGTGATGAACACGTCCTCATTTCCGTCCCTATTCACATCTGCAAAGGCAATAGACCTGTCATCATGATCATTATTATTAACCCCCGCAAAGGGCGTTTCCATCTTCTCCGTAAAGCCGCCCGACCCGTCATTGAGGTACAGTTTGGCAATTCTTTCGCTGCCTGTATTTCCCGTGATGAGCACATCCTGATGCCCGTCTTTATTCACATCCGCAAAAGCAATGGAACTGCGCTCAACCCTCGGAAAGGGCGTGCTCTCCTTCTCCGTGAAGGTGAACTGGGCGAAGGCCGTGCCGCAGGCCAAGCATAACACCGGGCCGGCTAAAACCCGCCTGAGGCTGCTGGAGAACTGTTTTGTTTTGTTTTGTTTTGTTTTGTTTTGTTTTGTTTTGTTTTGTTTTGTTTTGTTTTGTTTTGTTTAATAAATTTGGTACTAAGCATAGCTGTGTAATTTTAAAGGTTATCAAATTAGTTCCGTAAACAGTATTACTACATTCTGTATAATATCATTGTGCAAATGTATGTTTGATTTTTTAAACATACAAAAATTATTTAATTTTTTTTAAATCTTTTTTTAAACCTCCAAGATTTTGGAAACCTTGGAGGTTTTTTTTGTGGTGCTGTGGTCTTGAACAGGATTTATTTGATTTTAGGATGGAAAGGGAACTTTTGGAAAGGTTTCAAACTTTCCAAAAGGGAGTTGTTTATTTAAACCTTGAGGGTTGCTGTCCTCATCGTTTTCACTACTTTACGTTTGAATAAAAAGAATGACCACTGCATGGTATTACAAAAGATTGGCAGGTTGTAATGCCATGAATTAATGCAGATAGCTCCCCGCATTCACATCAAAGGTAGCCCCTGTAGCATGATCAGCCATTCCGCTTGCAATGAAAGTAACAAGAGGCGCAATATCCTTGGGCTCAGTGAGCCTTTCCAGCGCAAGGTCTCCCTTGGCGTGGTTCTCTCCATATTTCTGCATAAACTCCTGCGACATATCTGTCCGTACAAACCCGGGAGCGATAACAAATGCTTTTACACCATCCTTTCCGTGAGATCTTGCAATAGTCTTGGTAAGCGACACCAGACCGGCTTTTGAGGCTGCGTATGCCATGTAGTGTGCTTCTTCACCTCTAAAGGCCGCACGAGAAGCAATATTGATAATTCTTCCGGAGACTTTCCTGCTCATAAAATGCTGTATAGCTTTTTTACAAATAATTGCTGCCGCATCAAGATTTACCATCATTGTCCTGTTCCAGGACTTTATCCATTCCTCATCCTTATCATTAATATCTGCTGATACGGCAAGACCTGCATTATTAATTACGATTTCTATGCTGCCCATTTCAAGGCTAACACGATCGAAAAGTTTTGCCGCTTCATCCGCCTTAGAAAAATCCGCCTGAAATGCTTTTGATTCATTCCCAAGAATATGAGCAAGTTCTTCTGCCTCCCGAACATTTTTATTATAATGAACAGCAATCGTTGCTCCCGCCTCTGCAAGTTTGGTTGCGAGTGCTTTTCCTATGCCTCTACTCGCTCCGGTTACCAATACATTTAAGCCAGATAAGTTGATATACATACTTCTTGATTTTTGCGAAAATTAGATAAATCCATTATTATGTCAAGTTATCCTGAACTAAAAGATTATCCGGTTTCGTTCTCTAAAATAATTTTTTGTTAATTTGAGCCATTTTCCGATTAGAGATTTCACCACTTTGAAAATTTAATAACGCTATTCGTAAACTATGGGCACATTTATCCCTCTTCTCTTAATAACGTTTTGCTGCATAATTATATGGCGGGCAGGTGACGGATTCATGACAGCATCCGAATATATTGGCCGCAATCTGTCAGAAGGCGTAAGGGGAGCCACAATTAATGCAATTGCTAGTTCTATGCCTGAATTTTTTACTTCTCTCTTTTTTCTTTTTGTCTTAAAAGATGCAGAAGGGTTTTCCGGTGGTATCGGCACAACCGCAGGCAGTGCCATTTTTAATGGGATGGTCATCCCTGCGTTAGCAGTGCTTGCTGTTATTGCAATGAAAGTGACGAAAAGAGTCCACGTATCAAGAAAGGTTTTACTCCGGGACGGAATCTCATTAATCATTGCAGAATTGATCTTTCTTATTCTGATTAGCGGATCTACGCTCTACTGGTATCATGGAATGATTTTGATGGGTGTTTACTGCGTGTATATTGTCTTCATGTTTAGCACAATGAAGCGATCAGATGCTGAAAAGCAAGTTGAAGATAAACTAGCAGAAGAGGCAGCATTTAAAGACAAAGAAGAATCGCAAGGTTCATTTTTGAAAGGGCTGATCACTTTTGATTTAGAACGGGTATTTATTGGTAAAAAAGAGATTAGCAAAGTGAGTGCTTGGTTTCTTTTATCTTTCTCTACGCTCGCAATTGCCTCAGTATGCTATTTCTTAGTTCTTGCATGTGAGTGGATTGGATCAGATACTTACACCATTTCAGGATTAGGCACTTTTAACGGGTTAGGCATCCCCGTAATGTTTGTGGCATTGATCTTAGCCTCTGCTGCCTCCAGTTTCCCCGATACCATCATCTCAATAAAGGATGCAAAAAACGGTCAGTACGACGATGCTATTTCCAATGCGCTGGGAAGCAACATTTTTGATATTTGTTTTGCACTTGGATTTCCTCTTTTTGTATTTACCATGATTAAAGGGCCGCTGGAGATGCCTCCGGCAATCGTAGACCTAAGTAGTGAATTGCGATTCCTGTTATGGCTGCTCACGGTATTAGCCGTGATCATCTTTACCGGCAGTGCGTATTTTGGAAAGAGAAAAGCTTTCCTGCTCCTTGGAATTTATGTGCTTTTTGTGCTCTATGTAATAGGACGAGGAACCGGGAACGAGTTCGCACAAAGTATTGCGGACGGGTTAGTTGGCGTAGTGAAGTTTTTCAGACTCAGCTAAAATAACATGAGTTCGGTGTAATGATTGGGGATTTTCTGCCTCATTAACCGATCGGCAGGTATTTTTATCCGAAATCGGACAAAGAGGTCGGGGATCAAAGAAACGAGGTCGGGAGTTGAAGAAACGAGGTCGAGAGTCGAAGAAATGAGGTCGGGAGTCAAAGAAATGAGGTCGGGGGGCATTTTTGTTCATCCTGTCTCTGATAAGATACGAAGGTGTAATTTGTAACTACACCCGGCACCGGCAAAATCAAATCTCTTTTTCTAAAGAAAGACCCCTCCCTTACTCAATGAGTGTTTTCAAAAAATACGCTTCGAAAGCGTACTGACAAGGTCCGTCAGGCTTAGTATTTTTACGGGAACTATCAAGATAAATGTCCCAAAAATTTCTTAAAGATGTCACACCTATTATAGTATTTACTATATGAAGAAACCAACGATATTTGACACGGAGGGGAAATGTCTTGAATATTTGGAAAAGATGAGAGGTACAAATATATACTACAATATAAAAAATAGGTTGAGCTATAAGAAATTGACAGCATAGTTTTATGAATGAAAGGATAACAGAAAATATTGTTAGAACACATATACACAACGATTTCTTTTTCAAGAATAAAAAAATTATTGTAGAAGAGCAATCATCTAATAATACTAGAATTGATAAATTATTAAAACATGCTTCAAAAAGTGGTAATGGAAAAGGTTACCCTGAGTTCATTATTCAATATAATAAAGATGCTAATATAATTATAGTAATTGAGTGTAAAGCCGACATTTCCAAACATGAAAGCCAAAATAAAAAGCAATACAAAGATTATGCTGTAGATGGCGTATTACTTTATGCTTCTTTTTTATCAAAAGAATATGATGTTATCGCTATTGCTGTAAGCGGTACTAAAAACAACCTGAAAATAACTCATTTTTTGCAATTAAAAGGAACGCAAGAAGCACATAATATTTTTAAAGACGATAGTTTTTTGAAACTTGAAGATTATTTAAATGCCTATAGAACAGATGAAAGAAAATTTAATCAGGATTTTAAAGAATTACTATCATATTCAAAATCACTAAATGAAAAATTGCACTCTTTAAAAGTTAAAGAAAGTGAAAGGAGTCTTTTAATTAGCGGCACTTTAATTGCTTTAGAAGATAAGGCATTTCTTAACAGTTATAAATACGAGAACCCTCAGTCTTTAACAAACCTGTTAGTAAATAAAATTGAAGAAAAATTATCATCGGTGAAAACACCGCATGTAAAAGATATTATAACTTCTTATAATTTTATTAAAACACACACTATTCTCGCAAAAGAAGAGAATAAATTAAAAGAGATTATTGATGAAATTGATGACAAAATAAATAGCTTTATTAGAACCTACAAGTATTTTGATGTATTAGGGCAATTCTATATAGAGTTTTTAAGGTATGCCAATAATGATAAGAGTTTGGGGATAGTTTTAACCCCGCCACATATAACAGAGTTATTTTGCGAAATAGCTAACATCAACAAAGATAGTGTGATTTTAGATACTTGCACCGGAACTGGCGGTTTTTTAATATCGGCTATGAAAAAAATGATTATTGATGTTGGCGGTAATGAAAAAAGAATAAAGCAAATAAAGGAAAAGCAAATTATAGGAATTGAAAATCAACATGATATTTATGCTTTATTATGTTCTAACATGTATATTCATGGTGACGGTAGAAGTAACTTAATGAAAGGTAGTTGTTTTGATGACAAAATAAAAAACCAAGTATCTATGTTCAAACCGAATGTGGGTTTTTTGAATCCTCCATATAAAACAAATAAAAACGATAGAGAAGAGTTAGAGTTTGTTTTAAATAATTTAAATCAGTTAGAGAAGGGAAGTTATTGTATAGCTATTGTTCCCATGAGTTGCATGATGTTTAATAAAGGTTTAGGATTGCAATTAAAAGAAAAAATATTAAAAAAGCATACATTAGAAGCTGTTTTTTCAATGAATGAGGAATTATTCCATAGCTCTGATGTAAGTGTAGTCACTGCAATTATAGTTTTGAAATCGAAAGAAGCACATCCTAAAAATTATAAAACGTATTTTGGTTATTGGAAAGATGATGGATTTATTAAAATAAAAAATACAGGAAGGACAGACTACTACAGTAAATGGAATTTAATTAAGAATAAATGGTTAAGTAGTTATCGAAATAAAGAAGAATTAGAAGGGGGAAGCGTAAAAAAATTAGTTAAAGCAACAGACGAGTGGTGCAGTGAGGCATATATAAATACTGATTATAGAAATTTAAGCAATGATAAATTTATCCTTAATATTAAAAAATACCTTACTTATTTATTCAATAGATATAGAGATTTTTCTATTGATATTTTACCTTGTCTATCAAAAGTTATAGCTTTAAATGTTAATAGATGGAGTAAATTTGACTATACAGAAATTTTCAATATTACAAAAGGAAAAAGATTAACAAAAAAAGATCAAATAGATGGTGAATATCCTTATATAAGTTCTTCCGCCATGAATAATGGAGTTGATAATTATATTGACGCATATACAGATGAAAATTGTATTACATTTGCTTGTTATGGATCAATCGGAGAAGTTTTTTATCAAAAGAGTAAAGTATGGGTATCTGATAATGCAAATGTATTTTATTTAAAAAATAAAATACTAAATCCGTTTCTTGCAATGTTTTTAGTTACTTTATTAAAATTAGAACAGTTTAGATTTTCTTATGGAATGACTGGTAAAAAAGAAAGGTTAGAAACCTTTAAAATCAAACTTCCCGTAGATATGCAAGGAAACCCCGATTGGTATTTTATGGAAAACTACATAAAATCACTACCTTATAGCAGTAATTTATAGGAATATCATGCCTAAAAATCAAAAAGAAAATTCAAATGCAGACGCTCCAAAACAAAATAAGGCAGCCAATAAAAAGGAAGTTAAACCTATCACTGCCGATAAAGACGAGTCATTTGACGATTTTTTTAAAAAAGCAACTCTAATAAAGAAATGAAGAATTTGGGGCATTGATTTTGATAGTTCCCATTTTTACCTTTCTTAAAAAAGTTATTCCATTTCCAATTCTCCGGAAATAATTCATGTCATTGACACATCCGCAAGTTTACTGCCCGATATAAGCGAAAGACAAGGCCGGAAACCTTTCAAAAGATATAATCAAACTTAAAATCAAATAAATACTAATCAGGGCAGGTTTTTTTTGCCTGCCGGCTCCAAACAATAGCGGGAGCATAGAAAGACCTTACCGCGCTATCCGGCCTTTACATTACTTTTAGCTTTCATGCCAAAAGCCTGCAAAACTTAAATCCTCATCTATCTCTTCCCAGCGAATGCCAAAAGGAGAAACTTCATAAGATGCTCTCTGTTTTGAAGTGGCTTTAGCCAATCGCTCATATTCGGAAAAAGGTAAATACCTCTCTTTCCCGTCTTTTGTCAGGTGATAAACATTCGTATCATCTATCCATACTTTCGGGCGGCAGCCCTCTTGCATTTTCATCATATCATTGCTTAAAAAAGTTATTCCATGCTTCTATTAGGATGTCTTTGTTTTCTTGAATAAGGGACTCGGCTAATTTTACATCTTTACTTTTAAGTCCTTTGTTTTCAACGCATTCAACATGCTCAACGTTGAACTTAGCTTCACCGTCTGCATTTTGGACATGTACGTGAATCGGTAAGTGATCATTTGAATGAAAGAAAAACCTAAGACCAAAAACCCGAAGTATTGTCGGCATCAATTAAATTCAAAGCTATTTCCCATACTCCAAAAATAATAAATGTCATTGACACATCCGCAAGTTTACTGCCCGATATGAGCGAAAGACAAGGCCGGAAACTCCTCGAAAGATATAATCAAATTTAAAGTCAAATAAATACTAATCAGGGCAGATTTTTTTGCTATGCCGGTGAAAAAATACCCCCACAGGGGTATTGACAAATACATATTGGGATCATAATTTTATGACATGAAAAAGATAGCCTTTGTATTCTTGACACTCATAAGCCATACAGGCTTACGGTCAGCTTCTACTATTAAAAATTGTGGTTGTGAGATGGGATTCAATACTATAAGTGCATTTATAAGTGCATTTAAACGGGTTGAGGAAGTCACCCACGCCCCGGATGCCCTAAAGGTTGCCGCTGGCCGCCGCTTTAAGAATCCTAATGCCGCCGCTGGCCGTGTTAAAGACCCCAATAAAGCAGTACTCAAGATGCGTAGTTTTTTACGTCTCTCCAGACTTCAGCGTGTTAAAGACCCCAATAAGGAAGTGCTCAAGATGGGGGTGAAGCAGGAGACTATCAATTTTTTTTGTAAGATAGCGAGAACTGACCCTACCCGCAAGGTGGATGGCCACTTCAAAATGCTTCTGACTATGCTTCAGTACGAGGGCATTGACATCCGCCAGCTAAACTCTTTATCTGAGGCGATCGAAGCACTGAAAGAGGCGTGGGAGAGCAAGTACTCTAAGTTCCACTGCTACTATCTCGGTCGTTTATGGACCTTGGACACCCTCTCCCTCTACAGTGTAAAGCCCGATTGGTTGGTATCATTATACCACGCAGAGGGGGTTCATGCTGACATCAACCGCACCGTTTATCTGGACAGCTTGGGCGTTGAGGGGACGATGCTGGATCGCATCGATGAACTGATCGGCTCTGATGATGCGAGGGTGCTGAGGGCTCCCAATTATAAAGAGTACCTCATTGAATACCGAGAACTGTTTAGGTCGTGGGGGGCGAAAAACTACCGAGAGCTGCCACCGCAGAACAAGGGCCGCTCAAAGCGGAAGAAGGGTCGCTCCCCCTAAAGGAAAGAGGCGGTGAGGGTTTAAAATCAGATGCAATCCCACCTCATACTAGGCGTAGTTTGTAACTACACCTTCGTGTCTTTGAGAAGGGACAGGATGGGCTAGTACAAGCAAAAAACAAAATTGTAACTTAAAGCAACGCAATTGTAAGCGGAAGCAACAAAGATGTAAGCCCGCCCCAGGTGTAGTTTGTTTCTTATTCTTCTTATATTTGCTGTGGTTTTTTGAGTAGATTTTTCATAGGTAAGGGAAGTTTCATAGCCGGAGCTTCCCTTCTTTTTACCCCTCTTCCGGTGTAGTTTGTAAATTCACCCTGATATCTTATATTGTCACGCTATCCCGCTAAATAGCATTGTAATGATTTATTTTGCTGAGAAAAGTTATATCTTTACAATTATTCTATTAACTTTGATTTAATGAAATCACAAGTTTTATGCAAGTTTTATGTTAGAGCAAGAAATGAACTACTTCAAAAGTATTCAGGATGAGCTTAAAGCTAAAAATCCTGAAGGAGGATTTGCTGTGATTAGTGGTGAAGATTTACTCGGTGTGTGGTTAAATCGTCAGGATGCTTTGAAAGAAGGTGTTGAGGAGTATGGGATTAAGGCGTTTTTAGTTAAGAATATTGATGATGACGTTAACCATATCATAAATTTTACCAGGAATTTAATCTTTAGGGATGCCGTTTCTTACTGCTAGAGTTACTAATCTTCATCAAACCGGCCCCATAATAGAGGTTACAATAGTTCCTCCTCAATTTGTAGCAATTCAGTTAAAAAAGGAGAATAAACAAGTCCCATCGAAAAAAGCGATGGCTTTAATAGATACAGGGGCATCAAGCACATGTATATCCCAATCTATCGTTGATGAACTTGAATTAATTCCTTTTGACACCCAAAAAGTTCACACTGCGAGCGGATTAACTGAACAGTTGTTATATGATACCGGCGTTATTTTACCCATAAGTCAGCCGAATATTATTAGTGTTCAAACACTATGTGCCGATTTAAGCGAACAGCCTTTTCAAGCATTAATTGGAAGAGATATTCTATCCAGATGTACATTGTTCTACAATGGTCCGGATGAGTCTTTCTCGTTATCTTTCTAGCGGGAAATTTCCGGTAAGTTTTGAACTCTCCGGAAATTAACGAATCATTACACCCCCTAAGTGTAGTTTGTAACTGCACCTTTGTAAAATACCCCCTGTAACAGCCCCTCTGCGCATATCAGCGTAATCATCGGGCACACTATAGACCCCTCTCCGTGTGTAGTTTGTAATTTTGCCTCCGTTTCTTTGAGAAGGGACAGGATGGGCTGTACAAGCAAAATGGTAACCTGAAGTGGTTACTATGTTGGTGCTGAAAAGAAATATTTGTTTAAAGTGCAAAGCGGGTTATGTAATAAATCATCACCCGTATCTGTTTTCCCATAAAATTATCGGGATTTTCTATTTTATCAAGGATTAAAGCTATCGCCGGGGTTAAATCCCCAATAGTGAGCAGTTCAATGGGATTAAAGCGTTTCACCTCCATGTTTTAGGTTTGAGTTTTATGAAATGCCAGAGAGAAAAATTTAATCTTCAGCGAAAGTATGCATATCTCAACTGTGCGTATATGTCTCCATTACTAAAAAAAGTGGAAAATGCCGGGATAAAAGGAATAAAGAAAAAGCGAAAGCCATTTCACATTACCACCTCTGATTTTTTTGAAGAAACAGAAACAATCAGGCTGCTATATGCTCAACTTATTGATACTCCGGAACCCAATAGAATCGTATTGATTCCTTCCGTTTCTTACGGGATGGCAAATGTCGTTCGGAACCTGCCTTTTAATTCAGGTAAAATACTGCTTGCCGATGAGCAATTTCCAAGCAATGTTTATCCGTGGCAATCCCTGAACAAAGACCGGTTTGTAGTTAAAATAATCAAAGCTCCTGATTCGGAGAATCGTGGTACGGATTGGAATGAAGAATTATTTAATTCAATAGATGAAGAAACCAGGGTAGTTGCTTTAGGTCATGTACATTGGTCAGACGGAACATTATTTGAATTGAAAAAAATTAGGTCTCGTTTGGACGAAGTCGGCGGTCTATTAATAGTAGACGGTACGCAAAGTGTAGGAGCTCTTCCTTTTAGCATAAAAGAAATAAGACCGGATGCTTTGATCTGTGGAGCTTACAAATGGTTAATGGGGCCTTATTCAATCGGGTTAGCCTATTATGGGAAAAAATTTGATGAAGGTAAGCCTGTTGAAGAAAACTGGATCAATAGAAAGAACAGTGAAGATTTTACAGGACTGATCAATTATCAGCCAAGGTATCAATCAGGTTCGCTCCGTTATGAAGTAGGGGAGCATAGTAATTTTATTCTGGTCCCAATGCTTCACGCAGCGGTAAAGCAGCTCCTTCTTTGGAAACCGGAAAACATACAAAACTATTGTGATATTTTGATGAAGGATGCACTTGATGAGCTTCAGGATTTGGGTTATTTCATAGAGGATAGGGATCACCGGGCCAATCATTTGTTTGGCGTTCGACTTCCAAACCCGGAGTTACTACATGCACTTAAAAATTCATTCAGGAAAAATCGAGTGAGCGTGAGTTTAAGAGGGGAAGCGATTCGCATTTCGCCACACGTATATAACGATGAATTGGATGTGAGAAAGTTGCTAAAGGCGATGAGGGAACCTATCTTCGCATCAAAACATTAAAAGAATGGAATTAACAAACCCAGCAGTTACCGACGGAGTGAATCTTTTCGTAAATATTGTTATAACGCTGATCGCATTTGCTCATGCACTTGCCTTCGTGAATGCACGAAAAGAAAAGAAAAAATGAGATTTATACATGATCTCTTTTATGTTTACTCACTTTGCTATTGGGCAGCACCCATACGCATGCGATAGCAGAAATAAAAAGCACGATAATAAGAATTAACATTTCCATAGTTCTATTATTTCAGGATTTTTACAAAGATAGAATGCTCACCTTGCAAGTTCCTTTATTTTCAAATTATTTTCTATTCTATCCCGGGCATTCTCTGAAAATACTACTTTGTTTTCTGTAGTGTGATTAGGGTTTTGAATAAGGTTGAAAAACTTCCCAAATCGACGAATATAGTGCATTAAAAATGGAAAACGGCACCGGTACTTTCTTAATTCAAAAATTCATAAATACCGGCTACACCCTGTCCGCCTCCTACACAGGCAGTGACCATTCCGTATTTGTTGCCTCTTCTTCTCATCTCATTGAATAGCTGAATGGAAAGTTTTGCTCCGGTACATCCAAGCGGGTGGCCAAGCGCAATTGCTCCTCCGTTCACATTCAAGATGTTTGTATTCAAATCCAGCCCTTTGATAACCCCAAGCGACTGAGCAGCAAAAGCTTCATTCAATTCAATGAGTTCAATGTTATTCAACTTTAAGTCAGCTTGCTTTAACGCTCTTGGTACCGCTTCCACCGGTCCGATTCCCATAATTCGCGGGTCCACACCGGCAGCTGAGTAGCTGATCATTCTGGCGATTGGTTCCAGGCTGTGTTCCTTAACCATTTTCTCGCTCATGACCATCACGAAAGCTGCCCCGTCAGAAGTTGGAGAAGAGTTTCCTGCGGTTACCTGTCCCTTATTTTTAAAAGCAGGTTTCAATTTAGCAAGCCCTTCCATGCTTGTTTCCGGACGAACGCATTCATCAGTATCCACTATCCAGTCTCTCTTATGTCTTCTCCCATCTTCTCCAACGTATGTCTCTTCCACCTTCACAGGAACAATCTCATCTTTAAATTTCCCCTCAGCCATTGCTTTGGCTGCCTTTAAGTGAGAGTTCATTGCGAATTCATTGGCATCATCAGCGGAGATATCAAAATCTTTCGCCACCTCTTCAGCAGTTAAACCCATGTTCATGTAATACTCCGGATGATCCTCCGCAATATTCCAGTTAAGTGCTGCTTTGTATCCCATCATCGGAACCAGAGACATGGATTCAGTGCCTCCGGCAATGATACAATCCGCAGTGCCTGCATGAATTCTGGCAGAAGCTAAGTGAATGGCCTCTAACCCGGACCCGCAGTATCGGTTGATTACCATTCCGGGCACTTCCATAGGCAAAGACATCAATGAAATATATCTACCCATCTGGTAACCTTGCTCCGCTTCCTGAATGGCATTTCCAACGATCAAGTCATCAACTCGTATCGCATCAAAACCGTCAATAGAGCTAATAAGGTACTTAATTACATCAGCGGCCAAATCATCCGGTCGATAAAATCGGAAGCCTCCTTTTTTGGCTCTTCCTACTGCTGTCCTATATCCTGCAACTATATATGCGTCCACATTTTTAGTATTTTGTTCTGTTAACGAATTTTAGTTCCTTAATGGTTTGCCCTTGAATAAGATGCTTTGGATTCGCTCCAAAGTTTTAGGTTCACCGCAAAGACTTAAAAAAGCCTCTCTCTCTAAATCCAGAAGGTATTGCTCACCCACCATAGTTGGTGCGGACAAGTCACCACCTGCCATGATGAAAGCAAGCTTTTGTGCAATTTTCTGATCGTGTTCTGAGATGTAGTTTCCGTACTTCATTCCTGTCGCTCCGGCATAGAACATGGCAAGCGCGGATTTACCCTGAACTTTGATGTCGTTTCTAGGTACAGGCTGCGTATAACCTGCTTCACTCAACGCAATTGCCTTATTCTTCGCATCCGTAAGCAATCTGCTTCTGTTAAGTGTCACCTCATCACTTGTTCTCATAAGGTTCATCTTCTTTGCTTCTTCAACTGAAGTTGCAACTTTTGCAGTAGCAATTGTCATGAAATATTCTTGAAGTGTGTTTAACTCCGGGTCACCGGGAACAAAATCATCAGCGGCCCTTAGGGTGAGCTCTTTTGTGCCGCCGCCTCCAGGGATTAATCCAACTCCAACTTCAACGAGCCCCATATAAGTTTCTGCATGTGCTTGAATTGCATCACAATGCAGCGAAAGTTCACAACCTCCACCTAAAACAAGGCCTGACGTGGCGGCCACAACCGGTATACTTGAGAATCTGAGCTTGGTTGTCGTATTTTGGAAGGTTCTAACCATTAAGTCTATTTCATCAAACTCCTGATCGACAGCATACATAAACAACATAGCCAAGTTGGCTCCGGCCGAAAATTGCTGTGCTTCGTTTCCAATCACAATACCTCGATAATCTTTCTCAGCCATCGTGATGGCTGTATTGATACTTTCAAGAACATCCGCATCTATAGCGTTCATTTTTGTATGGAACTCCACATTCAGTATTCCATCACCTACATCGTAAATAGTCGCTCCCGGCTTTTCCCAAACCACATTATTTTCTTTGAAGGCATCTAAAAGAACAAAACCCTTTATTCCCGGAATTACTTTGTAAGATTTGGAGGGAATGTCATAATACATTCTCTTTCCATTCTCATAAACATAGAATCTTTCTTTTCCGGCATCTACCATCTCCTTAACCCAGGCGGCCGGTTCCACACCAACTTCCTTCATCTTCAAGAGGATGTCTTTTATACCCATCGCATCCCAAGTTTCAAATGGACCCATTTCCCAGGCAAAACCTCCGGATACTGCCTGATCAATTCTGAATAACTCATCTGCTATTTCAGGAATTCTGAATGAAACATATTTAAAGAGATCAAAGAACGTTCTTCTGTAAAAATCACCCTCAGCACCTTTAAGGTTGATTGCGATTTGCAACCTCTTTTTAAGGTCTTCTACATTTTTAGTTGCTTCTAAAACATTAAGTTTTGATTTTTTCTTTGGTTCATATTCGAAGGTTTTAAGGTTGATCTCAAGGATTTCTTTGTTGCCGTCAGTAACTGTTTTCTTGTAAAAGCCCTGCCGGGTTTTATCTCCCAACCATTTCCTATCGTATAGTTCTTTTACCACTTCAGGCAACTTGAAAGTTTCTTTTGACTCGTCGCTGTCAAGAGCCATATATAAGTTGTTTGACACATTTACAGTGGTGTCAAGTCCTACTAAATCCGAAGTTCTGAAAGTTGCAGATTTTGCCCGTCCAATTACCGGACCGGTTAATTTGTCAATCTCACCAACTGAAAAATCAAAATCAGCGATGGCCTGCATACCCGACATCATGGAGTAAACTCCAATCCTGTTTGCAATAAATGCAGGTGTATCCTTACAAAGCACCGTTTCTTTCCCCAAATAAAGGTCTCCATAGTGCATGAGGAAATCAACAACATCTCGGTCGGTTTTGTCTGTCGGAATAATCTCTAAAAGCCTCAAGTATCTCGGCGGATTGAAAAAGTGTGTTCCGCAGAAGTTTTTTTGGAAATCTTCCGTTCTTCCGTCAAGCATCAAATGGATAGGAATACCGGATGTGTTTGAAGTGATAAGTGTTCCGGGTGTTCTGTGCTGTTCTATCTTTTCAAAGAGCGATTTTTTGATTTTAAGGTTTTCAACAACTACCTCAATGATCCAGTCCACATCCTTGATTTTGGATAAGTCATCATCAAAATTTCCCGTTGAGATCAGTTTCGCTTTGCTTTGATCAAACAACGGAGAAGGGTTAGACTTAATCGCTAGTTGCAGCGCATCGTTAACCGGCTTGTTTCTGGCGGCCGGATTATCTTTATCCTTATCTGACAGGTCTCGCGAAACAATATCAAGCAAGAGAACTTCCACTCCGATATTCGCGAAATGGCACGCAATCCTTGAGCCCATGATGCCTGATCCGAGTACTGCCGTTTTCTTAATCGTTCGTTTCACCGGATTATTTAAGTTTTAAGATGTTATTATAATCAATAATTTTGATATTGTAGTCTACCGTCTCTTCTTTTTTCATAGGCAAAGAAATTAATCAAATATAGCAATATTTGTTATGCATGCATGCTAATTTTTTGAATACTTGATTATTGGGAGGTGTACTACAAAGTATGATCGTTTAAACAAGTCCGTAGTTGATATAATACAATGCTAATTCAAATGATATTGGAGAAATCTTGAAGGTTTAAAGTATTATTTTTTCCAAAAGTGAATCATTCGCCAAAGCGAAGAGGACTTTTACGCTTTGCTATCGTGGTCATTTAAACCTCCAAGGTTTTCAAAACCTTGGAGGTTTTTGTGGGGCTGTCATTTCGTTGGTTAAACCTTGCAGGTTTCTATGTTTATGCTATTCCACAAAAAAAGCCCTCACCTTCCTGCAAGGGCTTTATGACAGCGGTTTCGGGAAATTTCAAACTTTCCAAAAGTGAATCATTCGCCAAAGCGAAGAGGGCTTTTACGCTTTGTTATCGTGGTCATTTAAACCTCCAAGGTTTTCAAAACCTTGGAGGTTTTTGTGGTGCTGTCGTTTCGTTGGTTAAACCTTGCAGGTTTCTATGTTTAT
>JACONI010000023.1 GCA_014323825.1 Ekhidna sp.
AATTCGTTCGCTGGCATTGTTCTGGCCCGTGATGAGTACGTCCTGATGCCCGTCCTTATTCACATCCGCAAAGGCAATGGAACTATATTGAACCCCCTCAAAGTCCACTCCCATTGTTTTTTCGGTAAAGTTACCCGACCCGTCATTGACATAGAGCTTGGCGATCCTTTCGAAGTCATTATTTATTCCCGTGATGAGCACATCGGGGCCGTTTTCCCCGTCCACATCCGCAAAGGCAATAGAGCTATATTCAACCCCCGGAAAGTCCACTCCCATTGTTTTTTCGGTAAAGTTACCCGACCCGTCATTGAGGTACAGTTTGGCAATTCTTTTACTGCCTGCCCATCCCGTGATGAGCACATCGGGGCCCTTCTCCCCGTCCACATCCGAAAAAGCAATGGAACTGCGCTCAACCCTCGGAAAGGGTGTCGCCGATTTCTCCGTGAAGGTGAACTGGGCGACAGCCGTGCTACAGGCCAAGCATAACACCGGGCCGGCTAAAACCCGCCTGAGGCTGCTGGAGAACTGTTTTGTTTTGTTTTGTTTTGTTTTGTTTTGTTTTGTTTTGTTTTGTTTTGTTTTGTTTTGTTTTGTTTTGTTTTGTTTTGTTTTGTAATAAATTCGCTATTAAACATGTCTGTATATTTTAAAGATTATCAAATTAGTTTCGTAAACAGTATTTATACATTTTGTATGATGTCATTGTGCAAATGTATGTTTGATTTTTTAAACGTACAAAAATTATTTAATTTTTTTTAAATCTTTTTTAAACCTCCAAGGTTTCCCAAAACCTTGGAGGTTTTTTTGTGGTGCTGTCGTCTCGTTGGTTAAACCTCCAAGGTTTTGGGAAACCTTGGAGGTTTTTTTTGGGGTGCTGTGGTCTTGTTGGTTAAACCTTCAAGGTGTTGGGAAACCTTGGAGGTTGCTGCGATGTTGTGGTTTCGTTAGTTAAACCTTCAAGGTGTTGAGAAACCTTGAAGGTTGCTGCGATGTTGTGGTTTCGTTGGTTAAACCTTCAAGGTGTTGAGAAACCTTGGAGGTTTTTTGGGGTGCTGTGGTCTTGTTGGTTAAACCTTCAAGGTGTTGGGAAACCTTGGAGGTTGTTGCAGTGCTGTGGTCTTGTTGGTTAAACCTTCAAGGTGTTGAGAAACCTTGAAGGTTGTTGCAGTGCTGTCGTCTCGTTAGTTAAACCCCCAAGGTTTTGGGAAACCTTGGAGGTTTTTTTGGGGTGCTGTCGTCTCGTTGGTTAAACCTCCAAGGTTTTGGAAACCTTGGAGGTTGTTGCAGTGCTGTCGGCTCGTTGGTTAAACCTCCAAGGTGTTGAGAAACCTTGGAGGTTTTTTTGCAGTGCTGTCGTCTCGTTAGTTTTAAAAATTAATTTTCACGCAAATTCACGCTAACTTGTTCTTTTTGAAGAAGTTATAAATCATATTTTTTGGAACAGTACCGGATTATTTCTGATCATTTTTAGTACTAAACGATAGAGATTTTCCTTGCTATGATTGTCTCTAAGTTCACCTTCTTTCCTATGTAAGGGGTTGCGAGGCATCTTGTACCCCGATGCTAACTGATAGCTTGCAGTGTTGATCCGGAACAATCAGGAACTATTTCGGTGTAAATTTTACCTCCGAAATTCGTGCATGAAATAAAATACTTGTTCCTCATGGATAGACACCTAACTAATTAAGCTAAAATATACGCTCTTAGGTTATCATGACCTATAAATAATTTCCTTTATTTGTGTAAAATCTAAATCCGATGAAGTTCCTTTATATTTTTTTATTTGCTTTGTTGTCCTCATGCAATTCGGAAACAAAACGCAAGTTGGATATCCACAAGAAATACACGCTTCTCGCTCTCGGAGACTCGTACACTATTGGTGAGTCAGTGGCAGCATCAGATCGGTGGCCTGCACAGCTCTCCGCTAAGCTCAAAAAAGATTCCATCACACTTGAACCTACCATTGTTGCAAATACGGGATGGACAACAGATGAGTTAATATCCGGGATTACAAAATCAGATGTTACCGGCACCTTTGATTTGGTTAGCCTCTTGATCGGGGTTAATAATCAGTATAGAGGATATGATGAGGACCAATATGAAAAGGAATTTAAGGTCTTGCTGGATAAAGCGATTAAATTTGCTAATGGAAACAATCATCACGTTTTTGTGATGTCTATTCCGGATTATGGTATTACTTCTTTTGCTGAAGAGAAAGGTTTGGATGCTGCTAAAATCGCACATGAGCTAGATAGCTATAATGCAATTGCACAAAAAATTGCGACATTAAGAGATGTCTCTTTTATAAATATCACTCCTATTTCACGCAAAGCAGACAAGATTCCGGATTTGACAGCTGCTGATGGTCTTCACCCTTCCGGTCGGATGTATGGTATGTGGGTTGATTATATGTATGAACAGGTCTATAAAAACCTTTCTTCTATATAAATAAATATGCTGAAAGTTTAATTTTATCGCTGTAGGATAGATATATTGCAAAATAAACCTATTTTTGACCTAAATTACGCTTGTCATAATTAATAATCTCTATGAGGAGATTCGCAGTACTTCTATGCTTTTTCATCTTTATCTCCTGTCAGGATAAAGTGATATGCCCTGCATTCCAGAGTACTTACATATTGGATGACTCTACAAGAAATGCTTACTTCTCTTATGTATGGCAATTGGATGAATTGAAACGTGTTCAATACCTCGCTCAGCAGCGATCCGCAGACTCAACAGGCAGAGATTCATTAGGAGTGATACAACAACCCACTACGGATTATTATGCCCACGTCGGGGAATATGTGGTGTCGTGGAAAGTTCCCGGGAAGAGTAAGTATGGAATTGTGAAACCTGTGTTTTATCCTATCAAAAAGCATAGAATGCGAACCGCACCAATGGAAAATATCTTAGCACCGGAACCGCTATCCAATGATTTTGAGGCTTCAGAGTTTGGAATAGATTCGCTTCAAGCTGATGAGGTAAACCTTATGGCTTTGGATTCATTAGCGACAGATTCTATTGTAGTAGCCGAAGTGCGGGATGAAGCATCTCAAAATGAAGAATTCAGGTTCTTGTATGGATACGATCCTTCGGACATATTTAATGTAGAGCAAGCATACTATAATAAGTATTTTGCTGATCGATTGATTGATCATCGGCCGCCTCCCAAACCGGAAGAATCAGTAATTGATAGTCTATCTGTGGTGGCACCGGATAGTGTTGATAAGAAGGAGCCGTTTTTTAAGGGACTTTTCAAGAAAAAAGATAAAAAAATGGCAGAAGAAGAACCTACCGAAGAAGAACAAAACCTATCAGAATTGACAGAGGAGAAGGCTCAGGAAGAATCTGCTGAAAAAAACAGATAACGCTGACAGTCCCGTAGTTTCCCGTTATGCTTCATCATTTAATGTTCCCTTTTTCGAGTTGCGAGTATAGCGTATCTTAAATCAGATATTTAAGGATTTGTAAGCCAATTCTTGTAGATAATGCAGGCAATGACGGAATTTTAAAGTTCATTAAAAAATTTGAAGACAAAGACATCAGGGTATGATCAATTAAGAAAAGCTATCTTTTTTAGTATTTAAAGCTAAAATTTTTAGTTTTTAAATTATTAATACTAATTTTATGTTCAAATCACGAATCATGGAGGTAATGAAGGATTTGATTCTAAATGATAAGTATCGGTTAAAGATTACTTCAAAAAAGCTGACATCAGGTCGTTTTCAGGTAAAATTTTATGCAACCATTAAAAAAAGAAAGCAACTATACGGTTATTTGTTAGTAGAGCCGGAGGAGTCTTTGAAAGAAGTAGTTACTAAAATTCGGGAAAGGCTGAATATGCTTAATCATTCAGTTGAGCATCGTCATTTCCACCTTTACAATATCGGTTACACTGCTCGGGAAGACCCTAAATTTTTAATTTTTGAATGATGAATTTTATACCCAATAACATAAAATTTTTAAGAAAAAAGAACGGATTTACGCAGGAAACTTTTGCCAAAGTACTTGGAATCAATAGGCCTTCGATAGGTGCTTATGAGGAGGGAAGAGCAGATCCCAGGCTGACTACATTGTCTAAAATAGCTGAGTTGTTTAAGGTCTCTGTTGATGAATTGATCCATGAGGATCTGACCAAGAAAAATCGGCTTCCAAAGGATAATGTCAAAATACTTGCGGTAACAGTTGATAATGCTGACAATGAATACATTCAATTAGTACCTATCAAAGCGGCTGCCGGCTATACGGGTGGTTTTGCAGATCCGGAGTATTTGACAGATTTACCAAGATTTCATCTTCCTGTCCTGCCCAAAGGCGGAACTTACAGGGCTTTTGAAATTTCAGGTGACTCCATGCTGCCGATTTTATCCGGAAGTATCATCATCGGGAAATATGTAGAGCAATTAAATGATATAAAGAATGGAAAGACTTATGTGTTGGTCACAAAGTCTGAAGGTATTGTTTACAAAAGGGTATTTAACTATCTGGACGAAAAAGGTAAGTTGTTTTTGGTTTCGGATAACAAATCTTACAATGCTTATGAAATTCAGCCCGGAGAAATAATGGAAGTCTGGGAAGCCAAAGCATACATCTCGGTAGAGTTTCCGGATCAAAATTCAGCTAATGAACTTTCCATAGACCAGTTGATGGATATGATAGGTACCCTTCGTAAAGATGTAGAAAAGCTGAAAAACAAATGATTGAAACAAAACCGAATGTTGTAAAAATAAGAACACCAAACAAGGAGAAATAGAACTATAGACATGACAACGAAATCAAATAAAATAGTAGACTTTATTTCAGGGCTTGAGGTTCAATCAACACCAGAGGAAATTGAAGCAGTGCAAGTTTTTTCAAAACAATTAGTTGAAGATTATGGATATTCTAAAAGTCAAATAATAACTCATCCACAATATAGAGTTAAAGCTAGTCCCTCTGACACAAGTGAAAAATATCCTGTTGATATTGCCGTTTTTAAAGATTCAAAAAAGAAAAATGAAGAGATTTATATTATAGTAGAATGTAAGAAGAAAAATAGAAAAGACGATAGAGAACAATTGGAAGATTATTTGAGACTTTCACGGGCTAATCTTGGTGTATGATTTAATGGAGAAGAATGCCTATTCCTAAATCTATCTTAAAATTTGATTCATTAATGAAAATAAATTCAGACTTAACCAAACAATCCTCATCATCACCACATGATGGTGTCATCATCATAAATACAACACTATTAATTCCAATAAGCAAATAGCGCATCCAGGTTATTTTCCGTTCCATTGTTGTATTTACTTTTAATGTTATCTCTCCACCCATTCCAGGTTTTCTGGCCCTTTAAAGCGTCTTCAATCAGTCAGTTCAGTCGCTAAGTCATATTCTCTTTGAGTTATTGTATATCTGTAAATGTAGTCTCTCTTAGAAGTCGCAATCACGAGCCTCCTTCATAGTAAACTCAGTGAACCTATAAGTAAACTCAAAATTATTCTCTGATATTTCTTGTTTTACTTCATAATTATCTAAATCTTTCATACCGGAAAAGGGACTAAAATTACATTTGACTGAATCCCCATATATGGCAAAACAACTTGATGGAAATAAATGAAAATTATTCAAATCAGGTTCAGTATATAACGGTCTATCCTTCTGAGTGACTATTATGGTGTCTGAAGGAGCAACCTTAATAAAGTCAGATTCGAAGAAATAAAGGTTTGACAGGTCTCCAAATCCACACCGACCTGCTACCGTAACTTCAAATTCCGTATCATTAATGAACGTAAATGTTGCATTTGTGAATACAATACCATGACTTTCTTCTTTACAGTGCATCAAAAGGGTTAGCGGGACAATAAAAAGGAGTATTCTATTTGTATGCATTAAAAAGTTGGTTAAGTTTTCCTTCG
This sequence comes from Ekhidna sp., assembly GCA_014323825.1. Taxonomy (GTDB): domain Bacteria; phylum Bacteroidota; class Bacteroidia; order Cytophagales; family Cyclobacteriaceae; genus Ekhidna. The sequence continues at coordinate 5,904 of JACONI010000023.1, forward strand.
GTAGGGTTATTGTACAAGTCAATTATTCTTTGCCTCCAACTGTTCCAAGATTTTTTCCCTTGTAAAGCATCTTCAAGCTGCCTGATGGTATAGCTATTAATATTTTATTTAGTATAGCAAAAACATTTAGTCACAATCTTCTGCTTTTTCATAATCCAAATCAGTAAATTCATACCTAAATTCATAATGAAGTTTGCCGATTCTTTTACTTACATAATTATTGATACCCACTGGTCCTTCACCAATACCTACCTTTGTGCTTTGGTATATTAAGCATTTGTGATTATCGAAAATGATTTTCGTTTCTCCCAGAAAAGGTGGGACATAATTACCCGCTTTTACACTGCAAGGTCCCAAACCTTCCTGACGTATTGATAGTTCTGAATTTGGATTAATGACACCTGCCGAGGTATTTATTATATGGTTAGTACTATTCGAAAAAATAAAGTTTGAAATAACCCAACAATCCTCATCATCACCACATGATGGTGTCATCATCATAAATACAACACTATTAATTCCAATAAGCAAATAGCGCATCCAGGTTATTTTCCGTTCCATTGTTGTATTTACTTTTAATGTTATCTCTCCACCCATTCCAGGTTTTCTGGCCCTTTAAAGCGTCTTCAATCAGTCAGTTCGGTGGCTAAGTCATATTCCTCTTGAGTTATTGTATATCTGTATATGTAGTCTCTCTTATCCTCCTTTATTATTTCAAAATTTGAATATGGAAATCGGTGGCTATCAGATGGTAGTCCATATGGTATTCCTAAAATTCTCCTTGACAAACGTGAACCTAAAGTTTCGTAATATATACGTTTCCGATCAAAAAGAATGACGATTGAGTCTGAGTCAGCGAATGCTTCTTTCGTTTGAAAATGTTCACCGTGTGAAATCTTCTGTTTTTCTGACACCCAATTAGAGCCATTATCAATAAGTGGAATGTTTATTCTAAGCGGAATAATGCCTACTCTTTGAGTCTCATAATCGAAGTATTTGTCATATCCTTTGATTTCAATTGAATAATTAGTTCCATTTATGAGTTCTAACCGGGCAAAATCAGCTTTCCCTCCGTGAAGGCAGCCATAAAAGAACCACGCAATCCCTATTATGAATATTAGCCGTCTCATCATTAATGCCAGTTTCCGAATAATTCATTTAAAAAGTTCTTTGTGCTGTTGCTATGCCTGCTGCGCATGTTGTCACGCCACCCGTTCCAGGAGGTTGCTCCTCTAAGCCCGGCCTCTATCTGCTGTATGGTGTAGCCGGAGACCCTGTCCATGGGATATTGTGTACCTCCTTTGGTAATACGCTGGTTCTCATCGTCAATCATATCAACAACAATAGAAGTATAAATTGGCTTTCCAGATATTGTTTGAGCCTGATAGTTGCCATTGCTCAAAGAATTAATAGAAATGTCACTTTCATATTTATATCCTGCATTACCATATAGATTTTTATAACGCTGTTGAGCAAACTGCCACTCTACTCCACTAGCCCAGCTTTCTATTACCGCTTCGGGGCTTTTATTACCCAGCGGATATCTCTTTAGGAGAAGTTTCCTGAAGGCATCCCTGTCCATATCCCAGTGTGCAAGGTGTGCGAGTTCGTGAGCGGTCACTCCATAAACTCTGTCAGCAGCATCATTCCATTTTCGGATGTAAACAGACGGAAGAATACCTCCGGTACGGGCATAAGGTGCTGCATGGCTATCTTTCTTGTGCTGTCTTGATGTCTGGCTTGCAGATATTTTCACCTGCGGTTTCCAAAAACTGTTTCTGGGCGGGCTGGATAAACCGAATCTGCTGCCATAATAATAATCTCTTGCTGCCTGAAAGATAAGTGCATAGTACTGCTGCATGTCATTTACCTTATCGGCACCACGTCTACCGAAGTTCATATTCCAGTTTCCTGTTTTCTTAGGACCGTTGTAGAGTGCCTGCCCAAATGTGCCGGAGCGGATGCTAAAGTGGTAACGCTCCCATTTGATGCTGTAGTTAGCCGGGTTTTTGAAAGTACCGTTACAGGAGTAGTATCCCTGCGCATTGGTAAATCCTTCTTTCACGGTAAACCATCTTCTGGCACGCACTTCCACGCCTTCCAGCGGCACCCAGTTTGTCCTTGTCGTAGTAGTAGTGGTTCTATAGGCTGCTATCCTACAATTCCCATATACCCTTTCTTTAAGAAATTCCGGAAGGGAAGAATTATAACCTGAGCAACCCGAATAGTCATAATGACTAAAAACCCTTCGCGTAGAGGTTAAATCAGCCCCTGTGTCATCCCAGACCATTATTCTGCCTGTGGGTCTCCAGCTAGACCCTCCGGAGCCAAAAAGTCCCAATGTGGGATTTTCATTCTCCTCTGTCTCTTCCAGGTTACCGGTCAGCTTCATGGCTTCGTACACCAGCCTGTTGATGAGTTCCTCATCTGCGGGGGCGAGCCTTGCGGATTGGGACTGTGCATCGTCCGAGTAATCGTCGGGGATGAAGAGGTCTTCCAGGATTTCATATCCCACACGGGACGGGAACCTGTAATCCGCCTCTACGGCACAATACTGCGGCGTGGGCTGCCCTATGGGCACGGAGGGGTCTCTGTAAGCGTCCCCGATTCCCGCTTCGATCTCGTAGTCCAGGGGGTAATCAAAGAGTATGAGCGTGGTATCGTCTTTTAAGATTTCCAGCTCCTCCTCCGTCTGCGGCGTAAACTTCACATAGTAGTGGGTAGTCTTTACCTCCGGAGCGTCCGAAGTCCTTGCGCCGGCCCCCGCAATGTTGTCCCATGCACGCTGCATGTTTGCGACACTGTAAGGGTTCTCCAGTTGTTTTCCCAGTTTTATCATCCGCTCCGAATGATAACTGTCATCTTCCCGAAGGCCGGAGGCGAGGCCCTCTCGTCCGTCCTGCACTGCCACGGCATTCCTCCTGTCAGAAGCAAAATGGCAACGAAATCGAATCGTTTTTTTATTCTTTCCATGTTGCTAGTTTTAGCTATTTTGAAAAAATTAGCCCGTTGATAAACTGTCAATGATTTAAAATCATGCACCAATGTAAAACACGATAATGACACTTCCAAATATATTTCAAGGAAATTTCAAAAAAGATTTCGGATTTTAACGGCATCTGTCCTTCAATCATTTGATGCCTTGTAATAAGTACCTTTTTTAGGGTCGGAAGGATGTCCTTTAAGGCATCATCCGGTCTGCCGGGTCTTTCTCCACCCTGAGTTTATTAATGATGAACTGCTGTCTTTCCGGAGTGTTTTTGCCCATATAGAAAGTAAGAAGGCTGCGGATTTTCGTTTCTTTCCGAAGGATCACCGGCTCCAGTCGAATGTTCTCTCCAATAAAGCCCGCAAACTCATCGGGAGAAATCTCCCCCAATCCTTTGAATCGTGTAATCTCCGGCTTATGCCCAAGCGCAGCCACCGCTTTTTGTTTTTCCTCTTCCGAATAGCAATAGATCGTTTTCTTTTTGTTCCTAACCCTGAACAGCGGTGTTTCTAAAATGAAAATATGATTGTTTCTTACTAACTCGGGAAAGAACTGAAGAAAATAGGTCAGCAGTAATAAACGAATGTGCATTCCATCCACATCAGCATCCGTTGCAATGACAATCTTTCGATAGCGAAGCCCCTCCAACCCATCTTCAATATTGAGTGCGTGCTGAAGTAAGTTAAATTCTTCGTTCTCATAAACCACCTTTTTAGTATGTCCAAAGCAATTGAAAGGCTTGCCTCTTAGGGAGAATACCGCCTGTGTTTGTACTGCTCTTGACTTGGTAATGGAGCCGCTTGCAGAATCACCTTCCGTGATGAATACCATGGTTTCATCTTTGATTTTATCTTTTCCTTTCTTATCGTTGAAGTGAACACGACAGTCTCTCAGTTTTTTATTGTGGAGGTTGGCTTTTTTGGCACGTTCATTGGCCAGTTTTTTAATGCCGGCGATTTCTTTCCGCTCCCGCTCCGACTGTTGGATTCTCCTGAGAAGTGCTTCTGATACGTCAGCGTATCTATGGAGATAATTATCAAGTTGTGTCCTTATGAAATCATTTACAAATGTTCGCATCGTCGGGCCATCCGGCCCTACATTTTGGGAACCCAGCTTGGTCTTGGTCTGACTTTCAAAGACAGGCTCCCGGACTCTGACTGCAATGGCACCAACAATAGCAGAACGAACATCCGCAGCATCGAAATTTTTATTATAAAACTCCCTTATTGTTTTGACGACTGCCTCTCTCAGTGCTGCCAGATGTGTGCCTCCCTGCGTAGTATATTGCCCATTTACGAAGGAGTAATATTCTTCACCATATTGATTTGCATGTGTCAGGGCGACCTCAATGTCATCGCCTCGTAAATGAATGATCGGGTATCTTAAAGCCTCTTCGTCAGTTTTCCGACCTAAGAGATCCCTAAGTCCATTTTCAGAACGATACTTTTTGCCATTGAGAATAATCGTTAGACCCGAATTGAGATAAGCATAATTCCACATGAGGTTTTCGAGGTACTCGGGAATAAAATGGAAATTTTTAAAGACACTTCCATCCGGCTCAAAGACGATCCTGGTACCGTTTCGCTGATCTGATTTTTCTATCTTAGGGTCATGAGTGATCTCACCTTGTTCAAATTCTGCAAGTTTTGTTTCTCCTTCCCGAAAACTTTGCACCCTGAAGTAGTTTGAAAGTGCATTTACTGCTTTGGTCCCGACTCCATTTAACCCTACCGACTTTTGGAAGGCCCCTGAGTCATATTTTCCTCCGGTATTGATTCTGCTGACACAATCTACCACCTTACCAAGCGGGATGCCCCGACCGTAATCTCTCACTGTAACCCGGTGATCCGTCACTTTAATTTCCACAGTCCTCCCGTATCCCATCATGTGTTCGTCAATGCTATTATCAATGATTTCTTTTACTAACACATAAATTCCGTCATCAGGAGATGAGCCATCTCCAAGTTTACCGATGTACATCCCCGGCCTTAGCCTGATGTGCTCTTTCCAGTCAAGTGATTTAATGCTGTCTTCGGTATATATTGCCTCTGCCATTACTATAAAGCGTTGTATGTTAAATTAGAAATCCATCTGCCAAAATAATCATAAAAATGCAACTCATACACGTGATAAGTCGATTCTTGTAAAGAAATTTACTTGAAATATTACAATTTAATCCATTGAAAATGAGGAGGTTTTATACTTTTTTAAATACTAAAAAAATGAGTCCTGCCAGCCAAATGATCAGAAAAATCGGCCCCATTATGTTCAGGTAGCCATAGCCGGCCGGGGATATATGTGTCGGGTTATTCCAAACTCCGATAAAACCTATCAGCAATGTGCAATAGAAATTTGTTACAAAAATAAGCCCGCTGACCCAAGACAAAAGAGATGCTTTTAAACGTTTCAATCCATAGAAAATCACTAACCTTAACAAGATATTGAGTGCTAAAAAGATAATCAAAGATCGATAAAAGAAATCTTGCTTATGAAGGTTGCCGAGTTGCTCTAGATTTAGATTGACGCTGATAGGGAGATAAGCATAAACCAGCAAAAGCACGGCAGCAAACAAGAGTGTTGAAAAGAGATTAAGTACTCTGACAGCTTTTATCATCCGGCAAATGTATTCCAGGGAAAACAATTAAACGGTCACACTTAGTACTTTGAACCCGGATTGAATATAATCCACAGCCTTGTCATGCTTTACTTATCTCATCCCTATTTTTTCAATTATTAGCCCGGGATTGATTTTTCGACCATCTAATCTAAAAGATACCCCCCTTTTTTACCGGTTGTTTGTATATTTATCTTTCGGCAAAATAGTACAATCATGAACAGAAAACACTTCCTAAAAGCCATTGGAGCCACTGCTACTTTTTTGGGGCTGCCACTCACTTCTGTCTCGGAAATGAAAAACGAGCAATTAAAAGCTTTGATAGCTACACCTCAGCAAGTGGCCGGCAGCATGGTAGGCTATGCAGATGCGCCCATTGACAAAGTAAAAGTAGGCATCATTGGGCTTGGAAACAGGGGAAAAACGTTGTTGCAAATGCTATATTGGCTTATTGAAAATGATAAAGCTGAAATAGTGGGACTCTCTGATTTATTGGAGCGCAATATTACGGCAGCACTGAAAGGCTTGGAAAACCATCAAAAAAAGAAGCCCGCTACATATACAAAAGGGGAAAATGACTGGCAAAATTTGGCCAAAAGCGAGGATGTGGATTTATTGCTGATTGCAACTCCTTGGAGATGGCATACGCCCATGGCAATATACGGAATGCAACAAGGCAAACATATAGCTAGTGAAGTGCCGATAGCCTACACACTAGAGGATTGTTATCGGTTGATCAAGACCGCAGAAGAGACCAAAAGACACTGTATAATGATCGAAAACTGCTGCTACAACGACGAGGAGTTATTCGTGCTGAATATGATCCGGCAAGGTGTATTCGGAGACCTTACGCACGCCGAAGGAGCCTATATCCATGATTTGAGAAAACACATGCTGGATGAGACGTACTATCAGGGACAATGGAGGATCAGGCACCATGAAAAACGAAACGGAAATTTTTATACCACACACGGAATGGGTCCCATCAGTAACTATTTGAGTATCGGGCGGGGAGATACTTATCAAGTATTGACCTCCATGAGTTCCCGGGAAATGAGCCTGAGCCAAGCAGCCAAAAGAACGAATTCTTCTTATACGACCATTGCCTGTGGCGATATGAATACCACGCTGCTGAAAACAGCCAATGGCAAGACAGTTATGCTACAGTTCGATGTGCATACGGGGAGTCCCTACTCTAGGATCAACAAGGTTATTGGGACACGTGCGGTGCATGCCGGATATCCCAGTAGATTGTATATAGACAAACCTGAAGAACTCAAATATTGGGGACACAACTGGCTGGATGACAGGGCATATCAATCTATGAAGGAGCAATACACACATCCATTGATAAAGAAACTTAAAAGCGTTAGCGAAGATTATAAGCAGGGCCATGGAGGAATGGATTTTGTGATGATGTACCGGCTCATTACCTCTCTGAATAAAGGAGTGCCCCTGGACCAGACGGTCTATGACGGGGTAATCTGGAGTGCCATCACTCCTCTTTCGGAGGCTTCCGTTATTGCCAACAGTCAAACCGTGGATTTCCCTGATTTCACGGGTGGAACGTGGCAAAAAGAACGGCCTTTAGAGATTATGCGATCTCTGTAGGCCCATCCGATCGCCGAAGGAATAGAACAAAATGAAAAACCGGATAACACCGGAGGCCAACAGAAAAGGCTCCATAATTGCCTGGTTTGCGGGTTTAAGCTCATGATTTCTATTCATCTTTGCCTTCATGAACGCTTGCAACGACACCATCGCCGCACTGGCAACTCCACCCGGTATCGGGGCACTCGGAATCATCAGGGTTTCCGGTTCAGAAACAATTCCGATTGTAAACGCCATCTTTAAAGGAAAAGACCTCTCAAAAGCAGCTTCCCACACCATCCTTTTGGGGACAATTCGAGATGATGAAAACACCATCATTGATGAAGTACTGGTGTCCGTTTTCAAGGGTCCTCACTCTTATACCAAAGAAGATGTCATTGAAATATCCGGTCATGGATCACCATATATTCTACAGAAAATCTTAAACCTGCTTATCACAAAAGGTGCCAGGCTCGCCAGACCGGGAGAGTTCACGCAAAAAGCCTTCTTAAATGGCCGGTTTGATCTGGCACAAGCGGAAGCTGTGGCCGATCTCATTGCCTCGGAAAATGCCTCCATGCAGCAAATCGCAATGAAACAAATCCGGGGTGGCTTTTCTAATGAAATCAAAAAGCTTCGTGAAGAACTCATCCATTTTGCCTCCATGATCGAATTGGAACTGGATTTTGCGGAGGAGGATGTAGAGTTTGCCAACAGACGGGGACTGGTCAGGCTGGCAGATAAAATACAGGCAATTATCAGACCACTGATCGAAGGTTTTGAATATGGAAATGCAATTAAAAACGGCATCCCTACTGTCATTGCCGGTAAGCCGAATGCCGGTAAGTCTACCCTCCTGAATGCGCTGCTCAACGAAGAGAAGGCGATTGTCTCCGAGATTGCCGGAACTACCAGAGACTTTATTGAGGATGAGATACATATTGACGGCATTGCTTTTCGCTTCATTGATACGGCCGGTATCCGGGAAACGGATGATCGGATAGAAGCCATTGGCGTAAAGCGAACATTTGAAAAAATGAAAGAGGCAGGCATTATAATCTATCTTTTTGATTTGATAAATGAGTCAACCGATGCTATCAACAGTCAACTCAAAGACCTAAAAGCCTCAGAAGTTCCATATCTGATCGTGGGAAATAAAACAGATGAAGCCGATCCTAACTTAAAAGAACGATTAACAAGAGAAGATACCGTTTTTATTTCAGCCAAAGGCAAAAGCAACCTTGAAGAGTTGAAGGAACGGCTTAAACTATGTGTTCATAAATCTTCCGGTCAATCCAATACCATCGTTACAAATACACGCCACCTGCACAGCCTGCAACAAACGGATGAAGCACTGAACCGCACGCTCAAAGGCATCAACACGCAAATGAGCAATGACCTGGTTGCTCAGGATATCCGTTCCGCACTCTTTCACCTCGGAGAAATCACCGGAGAGGTAACCACTGATGACCTGCTGGACAATATCTTTTCTAAGTTTTGTATCGGAAAGTAATTACACTTCTTTTGTTTAACCAAACCATTCTTTTAAGGAAATATTCGGTACTGTTCCAAAAAGTATGATTTATAACTTGTTCAAAAAGAACAAGTTAGTGTAAATTTGCGTAAAAATTAATTTCTAAAGCTAATGAAAATACAAATCACACTAACCTGCCCTCAGTGTAAGAGTACAAATGTAGTTAAAAACGGGAAGAAAAAAGCTAAAAAGCAAAACTACTTATGCAAAGCCTGCTCTCGACAGTTTATCGGCGACCATGCTTTGAGCTATAAAGGGGCTCATTCTAACACGATTACCCTGATTATGAGGATGTTGGTGAGAGGTTGTGGCATCAGAGCTATAAGCGTTATTTTGAACATTTCGCTTAGCAAAGTGTTAAAGACCTTAGAAAAACAGCAGGTAGTCCTCCAACCCAAGCATAGCTTTTACGATAAATTGGAAGTCGATGAATTTTGGACTTATGTAGGCAAGAAGCGTCATAAACTCCGGTTGATTTATGCTTATCATCGGGCGAGTGGAGAGATCGTTGCCTGGGTCTTTGGCAAACGTAATACAAATACTGTCAGAGAGTTATGGTGTAAAATAAAAGCACTAGGCATAAAGTGGGGCAGGCTATTGACGGATAACCGGAAGAGTTTTAAGCGGGCATTTAGCAACACCCATCACGTGATAGGCAAAGAGGGCACTAAGGGCATCGAAGGAAACAACTGTCGGTTAAGACACCGAATAAGGCGAGCCTTTAGACAAACATGTTGTTTTTCAAAAAAGATGGAAAATCATATCAAAGCCTTTGAATTAGCTTTTTATTA
>JACONI010000024.1 GCA_014323825.1 Ekhidna sp.
ACATCGGTCACATTGACGGTGATGTCGGCTGTAGCCGAGAGGCTTCCATCGGAAACGCTTACCTTGAGTGTATAGCTTTGCGTAATCTCAAAGTCGAGGGTTGCTGCCACCGTAATAGCTCCTGTGCCTTCCACTATGGCAAACACATCACCGGTATTTCCCTGAGTGATGGAAAACATGAGGTTATTCGTTTCGGCATCACTAGCCAGCACGGTTCCGACTGCGGTTCCGTTATTCGCATCTTCGGGCACGGAGAAGGTTTGATCGGCAATGGTCGGTGCGGTGTTTGCCGTGTTTTGTTCCGTATTGTCTTCAGGCGCACCGGCTTGCGTAACGTTAAGGGACTTTTTCACCTCCCCTAATGAAACCGTGACGCTGCCCTTGCGTGAGTCGGCGGTCATATTTGCGTTAGCACTCACGCGAAGTGTTTTATTGTCCACGTTTTCAGCGCTTAGCCAGTTTACATTAGAGGTTACCGTCCATTCCCCTCCGCTTGCGGTAACGGCTATATCCGTTGGAGCCAGCGCATCTGCGGGAATGGAAAGGGAAGATTTGTCTAATTCTAACTTTACGCCTTCTTGCGTTACGTTGATCGTACCGCTGACTTCTCCAATAGAAGCGGTAATGATCCCTTCGCGAGGTTCCGCTTTGTTATTTTTGTCATAACTCACGCGAAGTGTTTTATTGTCCACGTTTTCAGCGCTTAGCCAGTTTACATTAGAGGTTACCGTCCATTCCCCTCCGCTCGCCGTGACGGCTATGTCTGTCGGCTCCAGTTCATCGGCAGAAATGGAAAGCGAAGTTTCAGCTAAAGCTAATTTTATTTCTACCGGCTTATCGTCGTCCCCCCCCCGCAAGCGGTTAGCGTCAACCCCACGCTGATAAATAGGAGAACTTTATGAAAAAGTTTAACTATATATAGGGGGGGGGGGTATAATAAAATAAAACATCATAAAAAAAATTATTGGTTAAAAAATTATTTCAGTTGCAAGGTTAAACCCTTTTTATTAAAATACAAAGCAAGTATAAAAATATTTAATTGTCAAGGGGTCGTCCGATTTTTTTACTAAAAATATAGATAAATTCAAAAAGGAGTGGTTACTATGCGGATGCTGAAAAGAAATAATTGTTTAAAATGCACAATGGGTTTATGTTATGCTTTTGGTAATTAGATTGAGGCATGGCTTTTTTGTGTTTAAATTCATTTGAATGGTACCGTTAGGAAATTATTTTTTGAGCCGATTTCAAAAAAGTTGTAAAGGCTATAAGTTTTTATTTCTTTAACTCTTCATCCTTTGAATACTATTGATTACACCGAACTCACGTTAATTTAATAATGCCCTATAATTTATATTTAAGTTTAAGAAGAGAACAATTATTAATTGTAAAGTTTGTTTTATAATGACCGGTCTTGCACTGAATACATACGTTCACATCCTCTTTATTATCGTAATCTTTTGTTGCTTAATAGCAGAATTGATGCTTATAAATGATCAGGTTAGTTTCAGTACCATTAAGAGATTGAGTAAAATTGACGGGCTTTATGGGCTGGCAGCCATTATCGTAGTGACTACGGGACTCCTTAACTGGATGAAATTTGGAAAAGGGTATGACTACTACTCAAATAATTCTTTGTTCATCATCAAGTTCAGTCTTTTTATCGTTGTGGGATTGTTATCGCTTTATCCGACTATATTATTTGCGAAATGGAAAAAACGCCATAAAGAAAAACAGCCGGAAGTTATCCGGTTGTCTCATTCAAATAAGGTTCGTAAAGTCATCATGCTTGAACTTGGCATTATGGCATTCATACCTCTCCTTGCCGAACTTATGGCAAATGGTATTGACCTTTAATTCTGCAATCATTATCATTTACTCTATAGAAGAAACATCCGTATCTGTCTTTGGTAGAATAGGAAGAAATGCCTCAATATTATTTTTCTCAATGAAATTCATAAGGAGCTTTTTCATTCCTTCCGTGTTTTTTACAACATCATCAACGTGATCATTGCCCCACTGTGTGTGGTGAAATACTGATCGATTGTTCAGGTTTTTTGATATGTTGACCGATTGATCCGAACTTGTTGCTAAGTCGCCTTCGGAGTGAATCAATAAGACAGGTTCGGTAATGTCTTTGGCCTTTTCTCTTGGACTGGCATCTTTATAATGCACTCCGGATCGCATATTCACCACTTGCATTACTCCCGGTGCTATTGCCTTGATACCTGATCCGTAATCTTTGATAGCCCGCTCAAATACAGCGGAGTACCAATCCTGAAAGGGAGCATCTGCTACGATCAGCGCCGGGTTATTATCAACGGCACCTGCCAGCAGGGCGGTAGCGGCTCCCCAAGAGCTGCCCAGCCACGCAATTTGATTCCAGTCAAAGCCCTTGTTATCCGCTGCCCATTGGGTGACTAACAGAAGATCTTCTGCCTCTTTAATGCCACCGGTTGGATATTTACCTCCACTTTCTCCATGCACCCGATGATCATACATTAAAATATCGCATCCGCACTCTTCCACCATAGGATAATACTTCAACATGTTAGGCCACGTGTTCTCCCAGCCATGCGCAAATATGTAAAGGCATTTATCTTCATTTGAAACATTGAAATACTGCCCCTTCAATGTTATTTCTTCAAACCCTTTGATATTTATTTCTTCAGGGTTAGGGAGAAGTGCCATCATTTCTTCGAAGGTGGTGCCCCATCTATCCGGCATGTCGGCCAGGGTCTGTTCAAAAGAACTGTCAGGTTTCAAAACACGGTTTGATAATATGTAACATATTCCTATGTATGCAATAACAATGATGACCAAAAGTGTAATAAGCGTTTTTTTAATTATTTTCATTTTAACTGATAGGTTAAAGGTTTTCAGGTATGTAAGACATCGACTCAGACACTGCCGATGTACGAATACAATCTTACAATATTTTTTGCAAGATACATTATGATACTAAATTACTGCAAATATGTTGATGATTTCAGTTCTTCCGGGTTAGATTTTTATTTCTTCTGCTTACAATTGCGTTTCTTCGGGCTGCATTTCTATTCCTTCTGTTTACAATTGCGTTCCTTCAGGCTGCATTTCTATTCCTTCTGTTTACAATTGCGTTCCTTCAGGCTGCATTTCTATTCCTTCTGCTTACAATTGCATTCCTTCGGACTAATATTGCATTCCTCCTGCTTACAATTGCGTTGCTTCAGATTAGATTTTTATGGGAACTATCTACTTTTTGAGTCATTAAGTAATTTTAAAGAAAAAAGCGTTTACAAATCATGGAGTTAAATATTAACAACCGTACTGTCTTTTGCCATGATAACCTAGAGGTGCTAAGAGGAATCAATACAGCATGTATAGACCTGATTTATCTTGATCCCCCTTTTAACAAGAAAAAGACCTTTACCGCACCGATAGGCAGCAGTGCCGAAGGTGCATCTTTTTGTGATATTTTCAGAGAAAAGGACATTAAAGAAGAGTGGTTAATGGACATTAAAGAAGATCAACCGTCTATACATTCTTTTCTAAGTGCCGTTAAAGACATTGAAGGCAAGCAATCGTACAACTTTTGCTATCTGGCTTACATGGCTATTCGTTTGATGGAATGCCACCGGGTGCTAAAAAACACGGGCAGCCTGTATTTGCATTGTGATCCCACGATGAGCCATTATTTAAAACTGGTATTGGACTGTGTCTTTGGGGAGAAGAATTTCAGGAATGAGATCGTTTGGTGTTATTATGGTCCTGGCAGCCCAAATATGCGTCAATTTAATCGTAAACATGATATAGTATTTTTTTATTCAAAAGGATATAAGTGGACTTTCAATAAAGATTTTATTAGGCTTGAATATAAGCCATCAACAATAGCAAGGGGTAATTATGATTCAAAATCATCATCAACGGGTTCTGGCTTTCGAGATATTGAAAAAGGAAAAATACCGGAAACATGGTGGACAGGAATGAGAACCGGAGGGCAAATGAGTAAAAAAGAGCGCACGGGCTACCCCACTCAAAAGCCGTTAGCCTTGTTAGAGCGTATCATCAAAGCAAGCAGCCTGGAAGGAGGTATCGTCTTAGACCCGTTTTGTGGTTGTGCCACTACTTGCGTGGCAGCAGAGAAGCTAGGGAGACAATGGATAGGTATAGATGTATCTATCAAGGCTTATGATCTTGTAAAAGATCGGTTAGGGAAAGAGGTAGAAGGGAAAGGCACTCTTTTTTACAATAATTTAGTCAGTTTCTCTACTGATCCACCCAAAAGAACAGATCAAGGTGTTAATTATCTCCCTCAAAAATATGTTTACATCATCAGTAACCCTAAACACAAAGGATATTACAAAGTAGGCATTGCTGCCAATATCAAAAGCCGTTTAGGCAGCTATCAGACCGGAGATCCGGAGAGAAAATATAAACTGGAATATTCCTTTTTAACCCCTAACTTTCGGCAGATAGAGGCTTATATCCATCAAAAATATGATAACAGTTTTGAATGGGTCAAAGGAACATTAGAAGACATTAAGAATGATATTGAAGGGTTTGACGGGTCACAGAGTGGGTAGTTCCCTTATTTTTCAACCACTCTAAGTATTTACTCAGAAATTTTAGTTTTAGATGCTCAAAAGATAACTTTTTTCTTTGCTTCGGTCTGCATTTCTATTCCTTCTGCTTACAATTGTGTTGCTTCAGGTTAGATTTTTATTATTTTTTGCTGTAATGCTCTCTTTTGGTAACAACAGGCTTTGGTGTGATAACTGCGCTTCACCTCTCTACAATATGTTTGATTAACCTTTTACGGTTTTCCCCAGTGCTTCCAATAGCTGCGGGTTATCTTCTAATCCAATCTTTGCAACGGCATAGAACTCGCTCATCCAATCGTCCATCTTTGCAAATGCTGCATTTTTCGTTTGGGTTACATTTTGCGATTCTCCTTTTTCTTTCAGGTATTCTGCTCTTGCGGCTTCCAGGGCAGCAACTGAGGTGTTGGCTGCGGTTAAATCATCAACGGTGATTTTTAGCCGTGCTAGCTTTTTTTGGATCTCTTTGTCTGCGGATGCTGTGCCGTAGAACTTCTTCACTTTTTCCAGCCATTTTATGTAAGTCCGTGGCATTGCTTCGGAGATGGCCAGCTTTTCGGCTGTAAGTGCGTCGCTGCGAAATACGACTTTTGCTTTCTTCCGATGAAGGGTGAAGGTATCTTCTAATTGTTTTTTTTTATCGGAAAAGTCGGCGTAGGCTGCGGATGTCTCATCGTTTTCGGTTTTGTTGAGGTCGTAGGCGGCGCGCGTTTTTGCTAAAAGGGCTTTTCCTTCTTCAAGGACTTTGGAGTCGTAACCTAAATCGGCCATCACGGCTGCAATTTCGGATTGGGTTTGGGCATTTTCCAGTGCAATGCGGTATTGCTCCAGTATGTCTGCTTCTGAAAATTTGCGTCTTGTTATCATCATATTAATTTTTATGGGCTGCCTGTTTGGGCAGACGGGTTTATATTGTCTGCAATTTAGTTTATTTCGGTTAGCTTTCTATTGCTTCGGGTTATATTTTTATCTTTTTGGTGATGTCAACAGAATGATCAGACTCCTGATCTTGAGTTAATGTGTTTCTTTTTCTAATGCGATGATTTCCGGCATTTCATCATAAGTCCGTCCGTTTAACATCCGACCTGCTGCTTTTTTATTCTTTCCGCCCCACTGCTTAAAGAAGAAGGCAACATCTGCTTTTTTGCATTGCTCATGAATATCTAAAACCCACTCCGGATCCATTGGTCTTGGTTTAAACCCACTTTCTCCACCAACAATGACCCAATCAATTTTTTTCAAATTAATACTTGGCAAAGGGCCAATTAGCGGTTCCAGTGAGAGGAATTTTACTTTGGCTTTTATTTTTCTCAATAAATCGATCCGGTCTTTTACCTTTTCATTTTCCACCGAAACTCCCATCCAGATGTTATGTGTCCATTTTAATTTTTTATGAAGGTCATAAAGTCTTTCCGCACGCTTTGTCAAAACCTGAAAAACATGCTGTGGACTATCGTTCATTACCTGAAACACCTGCCGGATAAAATCAAACGGAACATCTTTGTGAAACAAATCACTCATAGAATTGACGAATACGATCTTTGGGGTCTTCCATGTGTAAGGAACCTGCAAGGCTTCAGCGTGTGCCTTTATAACTTTAAAACCATCTTTGTATTTTTCCTGCCCCATTGCTTTCAGCCTGCGTGTCATGATCTCGGCATAGCAAAATTTACAACCGGAAGAAATTTTAGTGCATCCCGTTGTAGGGTTCCAAGTCATTTCTGTCCATTCTATGAAAGAGTTTGCCATTAGTTGAATTGTAAAATACATGTGTCTATTAATAACACACTTACCTTATGTGAACAGTCATCTTTAAATTCCGATTTTATCTTTCCATTATCAACCATATGCCGCAGTGTTTTTACGTAGTGTGAACCGCAAAACTTAGTAGTAGGGTGGTGATCATCAAACAGGGTTTTAGCTGTTATTTTTTGCCCTTTGTATTTTTCCATAAGTGCCTGGCTTAATGCTTCAATATTTTGATCTCCAAAATTTAAAATTTCGTTTGAATTGCCCATTACTTTTGCATCAAACGTATAGTTCCCGTCCTTATCAAGAGAGGCTCCGATGTTGTCAAAATGGTAAAACACTTGTTTCACAAGTTCATATCCCTTTGTGTGTTTGGTGAAATGAATGATGAAGTGGCTTGTAGTATGACTGTCTTCCTCCTGAAATTTAAAGGCACTATGGTAAAGAGGACTTTTAACTGCTTTTTCGAATTCATCGGCAAGGTTATCCATAATTAGGCTAAGTCGTTTGTAAACGGTGGCTTTATATCTCCTGTTTTTCTGAAGTTCTCTAAAAGTTGTTGGGAATAATGATCGCATCAATGTATCAAACTTGTTATTTTCAATTGCAGAATGGATACGCTTGATATTCACAAATAAGAAGATTTCATTTCCCCAGTTTTCCATAAATTTTGCCAAAACAAGCGTATCTATTCCCTTATATCCCCAAGGGTCAAAAAATAGGAGCGTTGGATGTGGATTAGGAGTAACCACATCCTTTTTCAGGTATTCGGTTACTTCCTCACATTCACCAACTGTCTTGTCTCCAAATAGTGGCTTATAATGGAAGGCATTTTTAAAAAAACGCTCATTGAAATTTTCTTCTAATTGTTTTGCATATTGATTGTCATTGAAAATCAATTGAACCTTTTGAGCTAAATTTAAATCTTTTGCACAACTATCAGCGATCAATAAGGGCGTAGATAGGCTTCCGTCTTCATATAAACCGGGACCTGCAAATAAGTCTAAATACCTGATTTCTTTTTGAGGCTTCTTCAAGAGTATTCGACTGTACTGCGGAAAATATTCGGCTACTATATTAGCCTTAATTTTTGAAGATGGAGTTTGTTCCTTAAAAAATTTTTCCATACACGTAAAAATTAAAACGTACTGAATTTATCGCCTAAGTAGCGTTTCAGGTTGTATTTTTTGGTGGTGTCTATGGCTCTTCCCAGACAGATAAACCTTTCGTTGGTGTGTTTTTTGAAATTTTCTACGGTTTCCGTTGCGATGGTTACGTCGAGGCAGATAAGGGTTTCTTTTTCGCCGTCGGTGGCGTGCAGTATTTCGTTGTGGGGGAACCGGTCTTGCCGCTCTGTCTTGTAGTTGAGCGTGAAATTGTTTTTGAGCAGTATTTCGGTGAGCAGTTCATCCCGGTTGAAGGCGGAGACGAGCTGGGCTTCTTTTTCGGCGATGTATTTTTTGAGTGATGCGATGTTCTCTTCGTTGGTTTTTTCGGGGTCGGGTGCGAACTCTACGCGTGGGAAGTTGGATTTTACAAGTTTGAAGACTTTGAAGCCGGGGGAGGCTGCGGTGTCGTCTGCGGGGGAGAGGATATCTCCCGCAGATTTCGCTGATAGGCGCTGATGCTTTTCTTCTCCCGCTGATTTTTGCATGTTTTGGATGACGCGCTTGTTGCGTTCGATGGTGATGTCGCTGATTTTTTTGTAGCCGGCTTTGCGGGCTTCTGTTTCTTCTGCGATGGCTTCGGGAATTTGGATAAGGATGTACTTGCGGCTGCCGCCGTCCTGTTGGTTGAGTTCGGTGACGGCTTGCCCTGTGGTGCCGGAACCTGCAAAGAAGTCAAGGATAATATCTTCTTCAGAAATAATAAATCTTAGTGCATGTTTAAGAAAATTTACAGACTTTGGATTATTAAATACTTTATTGCCATCAAATAGCTTCTTTAAATCTCCTGTTGTAGCCCTGTTGTCTTCATAATAGTAACTTTTAAGTTTTTGCATTACGGTATCAAGCCTTTTTTTTATTTTGGGAATTGTATCTTCATCTTTTCCCCATTGTACATCGCCTCTTTTATCTGCTTCTGAAAAGGTCTCATAGGTAAAACGATAACCGTACTCAGGTTTTGCACAAACTTTATTAGTAGTTGGATGTATAATATCAAACATATAACCTCCGGGCTTTGTATTTGCCGAGTTACCAGGATAAAAAACCCCTTGTCTATCAACATAAGAGTAATGTGAAACACCAGATAAATCATCACCATTAGTTTGTTTTCTTATCCATTTCCTGAGTTCTATTTGAATTCTTTCAATGTCATTATTTAATTTTGCTTTTAGTTCCTCATATTTTTCTTGAATAATTTTTCCCTTTTCGGATGGGACTTCCCAAGTATCATGAAAATTATAATCTTTGAGGTAACACAACACATATTCATGTTCTATAGCAATTTGTGTGGGATTGTTGTCTGTTGCTGTTTGCCATACTATTTGACCCGCAAAATTATCTTCTCCAAAGACTTCATCGCAGAGTTTTCTGAGGTGGTGTACTTCGTTGTCGTCAATGGAGATGAAGATGACTCCGTCTTCTTTGAGCAGTTGTCGGGCGACGAGTAAGCGGGAGTACATCATATTCAGCCATTCGCTGTGGTAGCGTCCGCTGGCTTCGGTGTGGGTATCTACTTTCAGTCCGTTGCGAAACATGCCGTTTTCTTCCCAGTAGGCTTTTTTGTCTTGGGTATAGTTGTCGGAATAGACGAAGTCTTTGCCGGTGTTGTAAGGGGGGTCTATGTAGATGCATTTTATTTTTTCGCGATAGCTGCCGCTCAACAGTTTTAATACTTCCAGGTTTTCGCCTTCGATGATGAGATTTTCGCTTTCGGCGGGGTTTACGCTTCGCTTTTCGTCGTATATCAGCGTGGCGTTGCTTGGGGTGAAGGCATTGCGCTTGGCGTTGCTTTTTCCAAACCAGCGGAACTCGTATCGTTCGGTTTCGGAAACGCCTGCGTAGTTGAGTATTTTCATTATTTCGGAGATGCTGATGTCACCTTCGTTTGTGAACAGGTCGGGGAACAGTTTTTTGAGTGTTTCGCGTCGTTCTTTGTTGCCGTCGCTGCTGTTGGGCATTAGGTCTTGTATGTTTTCCATTGTTATTTTCTCTTTCACAAATTACGCTGATTTTCGCTGATTGTTTTCTTCTCTCCCGCTGATTACGCTGATTTTCGCTGATTGTTTTTTTCTTCTTACGCTTATGCTTTTTTCTATAATCCGTTTACTTTTCTGAATATTCCACTTTTTATATTCTCAACATTAAAATTGACAAGTATTGCTAGTTTAAGTTCTGTAATCTTCAGGTATGTTATTACTTGCTTGTGATGCACTTCTGCCAAATTTTCGACCGACTTTACTTCAATAATCACTTTGTTTTCAACCAATAAATCAAGCCTGAAGCCTACTTCCAGCTTTGTCTCTTTATAGTGCACAGGCACAGGAACTTCTTTTTTTACCTCAAGCCCCATTTCTGTAAGTTCAATGTATAAAGTTGCTGCATAAACAGATTCTAACAATCCCGGGCCTAATGCATTGTAAACATTGAATATTGCCCCTCTTATTTTATACGAAATATCGTTTTCTGTCATCGTATTTCGGTTTTTCTTTTCCGGTACTGTTCCAAAAAGTATGATTTATAACTTCTTCAAAAAGAACAAGTTAGTGTAAATTTGCGTAAAAATTAATTTCTAAAGCTAATGAAAATACAAATCACACTAACCTGCCCTCAGTGTAAGAGCACCAATATAGTCAAAAACGGAAAAAAAACTAAAAAGCAAAATTATTTATGTAATGCCTGCTCTCGCCAGTTTATCGGCGACCATGCGCTGAGCTATAAAGGGGCTCATTCTAACACGATTGCCCTGATTATGAGGATGTTGGTGAGAGGTTGCGGCATCAGAGATATAAGCGTTATTTTGAACATTTCGCTTAGCAAAGTGTTAAAAACCTTAGAAAAACAGCAGGTAGTCTTCCAACCCAAGCATAGCTTTTACGATAAATTGGAAGTAGATGAATTTTGGACTTATGTAGGCAAGAAGCATCATAAACTCCGGTTGATTTATGCTTATCATCGGGAGAGTGGAGAGATCGTTGCCTGGGTCTTTGGCAAACGTAATACAAAGACTGTCAGAGAGTTATGGTATAAAATAGAGGCACTAGGCATAAAATGGGGCGGGCTACTGACGGATAACTGGAAGAGTTTTAAGCGGGCATTTAGCAACACCCATCACGTGATAGGCAAAGAGGGCACTAAGGGCATTGAAGGGAACAACTGTCGGTTAAGACACCGGATCAGGAGAGCCTTTAGGCAGACGTGTTGTTTTTCAAAAAAGATGGAAAATCACATCAAAGCCTTTGAATTAGCCTTTTATTACATCAATTACGGGCATATTTAACATTTCATACTTTGTGATACACCTCTGAATTTTGATTTATGGTTTTATGTTTCAAAGTAGCACTGGGCTTGTTATTGTTTATATACAATACTATGCGATCGTTACTTTTTCTTTTCTGTAATTATTACATCTGTCATAATAATATATGTCCCGTCCTAAAATAAGTAGACAGCTTTTTACTTTATTCTGTCATTAATTTACGATAATACTACATAATCCTGATTGTGCTTTACCTCTGATTACCGTAATCCCGGGAAAAGAATATAAAGATGAATCCACAAGCCGGACAGGCAAGGGCAGCAACCTCCAAGGTTTCTCAACACCTTGAAGGTTTAACTAACGAGACGACAGCACCGCAGCAACCTCCAAGGTTTCTCAACACCTTGGAGGTTTAACCAACGAGATGACAGCACCACAAAAAACCTCCAAGGATTCTCAACACCTTGGAGGTTTAACCAACAAGACCACAGCACCACAGCAACCTTCAAGGTTTTCAAAACCTTGAAGGTTTCTCTAATATCATTATCAACAATGGCTCTTTTCTTCATCAAAACACGTCTGCGTCTGTCAGCGAAAGCTGCGGGAGAGTGGAGAGCCTTTCGCAAGGTG
>JACONI010000025.1:0-22573 GCA_014323825.1 Ekhidna sp.
CCATTCAGGCAGGCACCACCACCCTCACGTGGGTATATACCGACGAGGCCGACAATACGTCCGAGCAAACGCAGGACGTGACCATCGCCGACACCGAGTCCCCGACAGTTACAGACCTGAACGCCATTACCGCAGCATGTTCACTTCAGGAAGATGACCTGCCCGAACCCACCGCCACGGACAATTGCGATGAAGGGCAGATCATGGGCGCACACAATGTCACCAACTTCCCCATTACATCTAACACCTCCATCACGTGGACGTATGAAGATAACTCAGACAACACCGCTACGCAAACACAGCAGGTGATAGTAGACAACACACCCCCGACAGTTACAGGCACCCTGAATGCCATTACCGCCGCATGTTCACTGGCGGAAGATGCCGTAACCTTCCCCAAAGCCAATGACAATTGCGATGGGGAGATCACCGCCACACACAATGTCACCAACTTCCCCATTACCTCCAACACCTCCATCACATGGACTTACACCGACAGTGAGGGCAATACTGCCACACAAATGCAGGACGTAATAGTAGACAATACACCCCCGACAGTTGAAGGCACCTTGGATGCCATTACCGCCGCATGTTCACTGGCGGAAGATGCCGTAACCTTCCCCAAAGCCAATGACAATTGCGATGGAACGCTTACAGCAGAAACAGATGCCTCCTTTCCCATTATGGAAAGCCAAACCATCACGTGGACGTATGAAGATAAATCGGGCAATGAAGCCACGCAAACGCAGGAAGTGAAAATTACTCCATGTGTGCTAAGTGCGGCGGATGATGTGACAGAAGCAGTGGTCTTCCCCAATCCTTCGGGCCGTTACGTGGAGGTGCAGTCTCCGGTGGAAAGCCCGGTACACATCCTGAGTGTGGGCGGAGAGTTAGTGCTGAAAAGCATTACAAACACAAGGATAGATGCTGCCTCCCTGCGGAGCGGCTTGTATCTCGTCCAACTGCCGGACGGGCGTTTGCTGAAGTTTGTGAAGAGGTAAAAATTTCTTGGAAACACCAAGGTCAATAAAGCAGAAAATCACTCGTAATTATGTCAGATTTATGTTAAGATTAAGCTGTTCAAATGTTTTTTTTGCAGCATCTTGTTCTGCTTTTTTCTTATTAAACCCGAATCCTTTTGCTATTATTTTTTTATCAATGATAACTTGTGCGGTGAATTTTTTATCCTTTTCATTTATAATCTTAAACTTCAGGTCTTTGTTTGTTTTTTGCGACCATTCTAAGAGTTTGCTCTTGTAATTTGTAATGGTTGAAATGAGTACCTCAATATCATAATGAGGTTTGATAAGTTTGTGAATCACAAAATTTTTACAGGAATAAAAACCATGGTCAAGATAAACAGCTCCAATCAGCGCTTCCATACAGTTTCCGTAAACGGAGTGATGTGCACTACCGGTTTGATTAAATTGAACGAGTTCGTCTAAGCCGATTTTTTGAGCAAGGAGGTTCAGTGATTCACGATTGACGATTTTGGCTCTGATTTCCGTCAAAAAGCCCTCTTCTTTGAAAGGGTATTGAGAGAAAAGATACTCTGCAACCATCATACTTAAAATTGCATCTCCAAGATATTCAAGACGTTCAAAAGAGTCTTTAATACCTCGCTTATTTAACCGGGCTACGCTACTATGGCACGTCGCTTGTTTATATAGTGCCAGGTTATCGGGTACGAGACCGGTGATCAGTCTAAACGATTGCCGTAGTTTTTTTTCAGGTTTGAATGAGTTGAGAAGCCTTCCCGATATTCGTTTTGGAAGTGAATTCACTTATTCGTTGTATTTACCAATGATGATTGAAGTATTGTGACCGCCAAACCCAAATGCATTGCTCATTGCAATGTTTACTTCTTTTTTCTGAGCTTTGTTGAACGTCAGGTTCAATTTTGGGTCAATTCCGGGGTCTTCGGTAAAGTGATTAATAGTTGGTGGAATAACACCTCTCCGGATTGCCATGAGGCAGGCAATAAATTCAATGACACTAGCGGCACCAAGCAAATGGCCGGTCATTGATTTGGTAGAACTTATGTTCATATCATAGGCGTGATCCCCTAAGACACGTTGTGCGGCTTCTATTTCTCTAACGTCGCCGGCTGGAGTAGAAGTGCCGTGTGTGTTTAAGTAATCAATTTTGTTTGGGGTAAGGTTAGCATCGTTCAGTGCATTCTTCATTACCAACTCAATACCTGCCCCCTCGGGATGAGGAAGTGTAATGTGATGAGCATCCGCAGACATTCCGGCTCCAAGGACTTCTGCATAGATTTTCGCTCCTCTGGTTTTGGCGTGTTCCAATTCTTCAAGAATAATTGCGCCGGATCCCTCACCTAAGACGAAACCGTCTCGCTCTTTATCGTAGGGTCTTGAAGCGGTTTTCGGAGAGTCATTTCTCTCTGAAAGTGCCCTCATCGCATTGAAACCTCCGATACCTGATTCGATTACTCCAGCCTCCGATCCTCCGGTAAGAATAGCATTCGCTCTTCCGGTCTGGATATACATATAGGCATCTGTGATGGCGTTATTCGAAGAGGCGCAAGCCGAGACAGTAGCGAAATTCGGCCCCATGAAACCATACTTAATAGAAAGCATACCAGGCGTGATATCTATTATCATCTTAGGAACAAAGAATGGATTGAATCTGGGTGTACCATCGCCTTTGGCAAAGTTTACTACCTCACTCTGAAAAGCATTGAATCCTCCGATACCCGACCCCCAGATAACACCGACTTTTGACTTATCCAGGCTATCAAGGTCTAATCCTGAGTCAACAATAGCCTGCTCACCCGACACCATTCCGTAGTGAGTGTTAGGGTCCATTTTTCTTGCTTCTTTACGGTCAAAATGGTCAAGTGCATTGAAATTTTTAACTTCGCAAGCGAATTTTGTTTTGTGCTTTTCGGTATCAAAACGAGTAATAGGAGCCGCACCACTTACACCCTCAGCCAGTGAATTCCAGTATTCTTCTACAGTATTCCCTAAAGGTGTAATGGCACCAATTCCGGTTACAACGACTCGTTTTAATTCCATGAAGTCTGTTTTAGTTAAGTAAGGTTACTTAACGTTTTCTTCTAAATAAGAGATAGCATTACCAACGGTAGCGATGTTTTCCGCCTGATCGTCCGGTATGGATATATTAAATTCCTTTTCGAACTCCATGATTAATTCAACGGTATCAAGCGAATCGGCTCCCAGATCATTAGTAAAACTTGCCTCAGAATGAACTTCTGACTCTTCTACTCCTAATTTGTCAACAATAATTGATGTTACTTTTTGTGCTATTTCAGACATTTGTGTAATGTTTGGTTAAAAAATGAGTTGCAAAGAAATACATAAAGAGACTAAAATCAAACTTAGTTTCTTTTATTACGGATTTAGCTCAAGCAGCCGGCCCTTATAAATGGCATGAAAAAGAATAAGTTAGACAGTAAATACGAAGTTGATTTTGAATTATTGGGTCTTGTCTGCAATAAGAAAGAGTATAAGCTGGCGTGGCACCTTAACGAATCGCTCAGGATAAGTTTGATAAAACAAAAAGATATCAGGATCGATTTTTCAGATAATACTTCTATCCTAATATCTAATTTTCTTTACAAGGCTGATCATCAGCAAATTGAATTACTACAAAACAGACTCTTATTCAATACTCATCCAAAGTATAAATTCCTTTTGCCTGAATTAAATCAA
The DNA here is from genome assembly GCA_014323825.1 of Ekhidna sp. Taxonomy (GTDB): domain Bacteria; phylum Bacteroidota; class Bacteroidia; order Cytophagales; family Cyclobacteriaceae; genus Ekhidna. Next base: position 3,696 of record JACONI010000025.1, read on the forward strand.
TTTGATTATCTTCTGAAAATTGGTGATGAAGTGGAAGAGTTGAACTCCGAAAACGTTAGCGTAATAATCAAAGAAATACCTATTGTAGAGTATGTGATGAGGTTTAATTTTGATAATCTGAAATCAAAAGATAATCTACTCTATTAAATTATAAATAAGTGCTATACCTATGGACTCCATGACTAAAAGAACAAAAATCGTTGCTACTCTCGGGCCTGCAAGCAGTGATAAAGAAACGATTAAGCAATTAATTGAAGCAGGAGCTAACGTTTTCAGGCTTAATTTTTCTCATGGGTCTCATGATGATCATCTGAAGAGAATCAATACAATTCGATCCGTTTGTATTGAGAATAACTATCATGTGGCTATGCTGCAAGACTTGCAGGGGCCTAAGATCAGAATTGGTTTAATGAAAGATGGTGGGGTTGAGATTAACCGTGGGCAAGAATTAATCATAACAACCGAGGAAGTTGAAGGAGACAACAAAAAAGTAAGCACGATTTATAAGGAGATTGTCAATGACGTGAACATAGGAGATACAATTCTAATTGATGATGGTAATATAGAACTGAAAACCAAAGAAGTGAGAGCAAATGAAGTGGTCACTGAAGTTGTTCATGGTGGTATTTTGAAATCCAGAAAGGGTATCAATCTGCCGGATACAAATATTTCTGCCCCTTCTCTTACGAAAAAAGATAGAGAGGACCTTGAATTTGGACTAAAGCAAGATCTGGATTGGATTGCATTGTCTTTTGTAAGAAAGGCCGATGATATTCGGGTACTCAGGAAAATCATTGCTGATACAGGGCGTACAGCGAGAATCGTAGCAAAAATAGAAAAGCCGGAAGCCTTAAAAAATATTGATGAAATCACTAAAGAGACCGATGCTGTCATGGTTGCCAGAGGTGATCTGGGGGTAGAAATTCCAATGTACGAAGTCCCATTGTGGCAAAAGCGAATAGTTGAGAAATGCAATATGGCTGCTAAACCGGTCATTATAGCTACTCAGATGATGGAAAGTATGATAGAAAACCCCCGGCCAACAAGAGCTGAAACAAATGACGTGGCGAATGCAGTCTTAGACGGGGCGGATGCTTTGATGCTCTCCGCAGAATCAGCTGCCGGCAAGTTTCCGGTGGAAGTTGTTAAAAAGATGTCCGAGACTATTGTATCCATTGAAGTACAATCAAGGTCAATATATAATAAATATGATGACAAGCACTTCGAATCCGGTACACGCGTTAATGACATGATGATACGAGGAGCATGTCAATTGGCTGACCATACTTCTGCAAAGGCCTTGATCTGTATGACTAAATCGGGTTATTCAGGTTTTCGTATGGCAATGCATCGACCCCAATCGGAAATTTTTGTTTTCACTAATAATCAAAAGCTTTTGAAGCAAATGTGCCTGGTTTGGGGAGTAAAAACTTATTTGTACGATTCAAAGGAGAATATAGACCAAACTTTAGAGGAAATTGAAAATCGTTTGGTTGAAATGGGTCAATTGAAGAAAGGAGATATTTTCATTAACACTGCATCTATGCCGGAACACTGGCAGGGTCATACCAATATGATGAAAGTTGGAACAGTAGCGTAAATCATTGAGGATTTACTGCCCACTCAAAATTTTTCTGCACAATTTGTTCTTTGTTCTCTTCCATAAACCGGATCAGCATCTTCTGAGCCGGAGCTAACTCCTTGCCTTCAAGATAAATTAAGTTCCATTGAGTTATGATAGGGAGATTCTTTAGCGTATAGATTTTAATTTTTTCATTGGAGAGAGCATTTCTTAGCCCGATAAGTGGAACAATAGAAAGTCCGATACCGGCATTTATGGCTTGTTTTACAGCTTCATTTGAAACCAGCTCCATTGATTTTTTTGCAACAATATTGTTTGATTGGAGATAATATTCCATGGCTTTCCTGGTAGCGGATCCTTCTTCCCTAAACAGCAAAGTCACTTTTTCGAGATCTTTGGGTTTTTTTATAATATCATCATACGCTAGGCTGCCAATTAAATACAGTCGGTTTTCCATTAATTCAACCCGTTTTACTTTTATTTGCTCAGGCAGTACAGACACAAGAGAGAAGTCACTTTCATTCTTACTGATTCCTTCTACTACTTTATTCTTATTGGAAACGTCTATTGAGATTTCAACTCCGGGATATTTATCCATAAAGTCTTTTAAGAAATAAGGAATGACATATTTTCCGGTGGAAACTACTGATATTTTAATTTTTCCTGTCAATAGCCCTTTGTATTGATCAATCGTGTATTTGATACCGTCCGCCTCTTGTAGAATTCGCTGACTTCTTTTGGCAATTTCTTTTCCAAAATCAGTAATGTAAAGTTGTCTTCCCACCACTTCTATAAGTGGCAATTCAAATTGTTCCTGCAATTTTTTGAGCAGCATTGAGATTGCAGGCTGAGTTAAATGAAGATCTTCCGTAGCCTTGGTAATATTCTGATATTCAGCAACTTTGAGGAATACTTTAAGTTGGTGTAGTGTAAAGTGCATAAGTAAGTTATTATGTTTAATATAACAAAATTAAATAAAAAATTATGAATTGACTGCTCTAACTTCGCACAAACAAATAAAATTATTATGTCATTACTTATAGATTTTTCTTCCGCTGTTTCAGAAGCGGGTGTACAACCGGAGCAAGAAACTCGTACAGTAAAAGACGAGTTTACGATTTGCATGGAGACAATAAATCATCAGAATAGCTCGGTGAGTGAGGCTCTTAAGGAAAAGAAAAAAGCTGAAACTTCAAATCTTCAGGAAATCTTTGAAGAGACAGTAAGAGATAGAGGGGAATATCCTTTCTCTAAATTTGAATGGACCAATGACAAAGAGGTAGTTGTAGACGGCTTGTCTCCGATGATCTTGCACAACTTTGTACTCAAAGCTGAAAAGTTGGGGAAGAAAGTCAGCTATATCAGGACATTGAAAGTAAAAATTACCGACTAATCCTGAATGGAACTTCATATACTGATTGACAACTTGACGAACCCGGCACTTTTGTTTTTTGTCCTTGGTATTATTGCTGTGCAGTTCAAAAGTGACCTTGAAATTCCTGAGAACAGTTCAAAATTTATTTCAATTTACCTCCTTTTATCCATTGGTTTCAAAGGAGGCCAGGTACTTTCTCACAGTGGGTTCAACTTATGAGACTATTTCCAGTATGGGACTGGAAATGTTTTTGGCAATAACCGTTCCATTAGCCTCTTTCTTTATTCTAAAAAGAAAGATGAGCATAGAAAACTCCGGAGCTATCGCAGCTTCTTACGGATCGGTTAGTGCAGTAACTTTCGTTACAGCAACTTCCTTCCTTGACTTCGAGTCGGTAAAATTTAACGGACACATGATTGCGGTGATGGCACTCATGGAAGTTCCGGCCATTATAGTTGGTGTGCTGCTGATAAATTATTTTAAGGGAAACGAAAAGAAAGAGCGATCCGGAGTGTCAAAGTTACTTTGGCATTCAGTCACAAATGGAAGTGTATTCCTTTGTTGGATATGGGTATTACAAGCGGGAGGCAGCTCTCGGCTATTTTAAAGAAGGGAATATACCCTTTCTTATTCTCTAGCATAATGCCTTTCTTTAATGGATTGATTGCACTGTTTATTAGTATGCAGATCACTTCCGAATCCGGTAATCAATTACTTTTTGCAATACTGGGAGCAAGTGCATCATATATCGCTGTGCCGGCGGCTATGAGGCACGCAGTTCCGGAAGCAAATCCGGGGTTGTTTCTGCCGATGGCTTTGGGGATTACTTTCCCGATTAATGTAATGATAGGGATACCCTTTTATTATTCAATCATATTGATAAATGCATAATCATGAAAAATATTAATATATTATTTATCAAAAAATAAGGGTAAAAATGTGATGATAGCAATATTACTGTCGTTACTGATGGCGGAATCTACATTATTTAGATACCAACTATGAGACGAACTCAACCATGATTTAACCTACTACAGTGTCCAAGAGGTCGGATGGTTCTGGGGAAAGCATAAGAATCGTAAGACTGGAATGTGCGAATATCGCATTTTGGTATTACCTTATTCAGTTATGAAACTTGTGCAACCTATCACTAAGATTAGGTCAATAGCCGGTGGGAATTCCTACTAGCTATTTTTAGAATCCTGCGCAAAACCTGATTTTTAGTCCGGATAAAGGCTTTCAAAATTTTAAAATCGTAGTTTACGTTGTGTAAACGAAGATTTTTAGGTTTTAAGTAACGAAAGGGAAAGGCTGAGATAGAGATTTTGCATAGGATTTTTTAATACAATGCTAACTACACGATCCAATAATGAAGAAAATTAGAAAAATCACACTCCCATTTTTGATTACCCTTTCAGGGTACGTCAGTGGACAATATAACGTTACAGGAAATGTAGTCAACGAGGAGAAAATGCCCATTCCTTACACATCCGTGTATAGTGCTGAGGATTCCGTTGGAACATATACTGATAATACCGGAGCGTTTCATTTATCCGTAAAATCACTGCCGGTTCATCTTGAGTTTCGCAACGTTGGCTGCAAAGAGAAAGTGCTGCAAGTTCATTCATCAGACAATTTAACCATTCAGTTAGAGGAGAAAGTCATGCTGTTGGATGAAGTCAAAGACACAGTGCTGGCCGATTCATCCATTGCTCCGATTCTTTATGCGGCACTGAATGCAGTTTAATTTTAAAGGGTTCCTCTTCGTTCTTGTTCTCTCTCCAAGGCTTCGAAAAGTGCTTTAAAATTTCCTTTGCCGAAAGAAGTAGCTCCTTTTCTTTGGATAATTTCAAAAAACATCGTTGGTCTTGCCTGGACTGTCTTAGTGAAAATCTGCAACAAATAGCCTTCTTCGTCGCGATCAACCAAAATTCCTAAAGGCCTTAACACTTCAATATCCTCATCAATTTCTCCTACACGTTCATTAAGGGCATCATAATAGGTTCCGGGAACTTGTAAAAATTCTACTCCTCTTGATTTAAGCTCAATTACAGTATTTATGATGCTATCCGTTGCTACTGCAATGTGCTGCACGCCGGCTCCTTCATAGAATTCCAGGTATTCATCAACCTGAGACTTCTTAATCCCTGCCGCAGGCTCATTAATTGGAAATTTGATTCTGCCATTTCCATTGCTCATTACTTTACTCATTAAAGCCGTGTATTGAGTTGAAATATCTTTATCATCAAACGAAAGAATTTGCCTGAATCCAAGAACATCCTCATAGAATTTTACCCATTCATTCATCATTCCCAACTCCACGTTCCCAACCATGTGATCCACATATTTCAGTCCTACGGGGTCAGTTTTGTATTCGGGATTCCATGGCCTGTATCCCGGTAAGAAAATGCCATTATATTCCTTTCTTTCAGTGAAGATATGGACTACTTCGCCATAAGTGTGAATTCCCGAACGAATAACTTTTCCTTCATGATCCTCTAAAACTTCAGGTTCAAGGTAAGATTTTGCACCTCTTTTCATTGCTTCCGAATATGCGTAAGCAGCATCATCCACCCAAAGGGCTGTCACTTTTACTCCATCACCATGCTTGTCAATATGTTTTCCAATTTCCGTACCACTCCTCAACGGAGAGGTGAGCACTAAACGGATTTTATCCTGAACAACTACGTAGGATTCTCTGTCTTTCAGGCCGGTTTCAAGGCCGGCATAGGCCAATGACTGAAAGCCGAAGGCAGATTTGTAGAAATGGGCTGCCTGTTTTGCATTACTCACATAAAATTCTAAATAATCGGTACCATTAATAGGCATGAAGTCTGTGGATTGATCTTTAACTGGTATAGTAGAAGTTTCCATTGAATTTCATTTGGTTTATTACTAACAACAAATTTAAGTTAATATAATTTAACTCACGTTATATTAATGATACACTTTAATGGATACTACCTTCATTTCAATCTAATAGCATCATTTTATCAGTATAATGCGTCTTAAAACAGACTGACCATCTGATGTTTGTAACCTAAAAAAAAGTATTCCTTCCATAAATCCGGATACGTCTATGGTTACTTTTGAACTAGCAACATTGGATCGAACCCCCTGTATCTCTAATCTTGTTCCGGCTATATCAAACAATTCCCAGGAAACAATGTTAGTTTCACCATTCCAATCATAAGTAAACAAACCTGTACTTGGATTGGGATAAATGATTAACATGTCCCTTTCTTCTTCAGTTGGAGTTGTGCTTGGATTGACCGTCACCGTGAACTCATCCTCAACAGTCTTTCCGTTACCATCAGCAGCCGTCACGGTAATGGTACTGGTGCCTGTCCCTGCATACGTAATGACCAAGTTATTATTGTTTACCACTATAGTCACCACATCCGTATCGCCACTGTTCGCAGTGTAGGTCAGTTTGTCGTTATCTGCGTCAGTGAATACATTGGACAGGTCAAGGGTAATATCACTAAAGTCCTCCGTTTCTGTCCGGTCAGCAATGGCGTTCGCTACTGTCGGGGCTGAGATAATATTCAAAGCATAATCAGCAGCATTTCCGCTTTCCATTCTATCACAGGGTTGATCACCATCATCTTTCTTCACATAGTGAGCCAATACCCTTAATCCAATCTTCCCCAAAACTGCGTCTTCTTGGATAGTGATATGCTCATTTATTACGTATGTATCACCACTATCAAAATCATTTCCATTTACTACCTTACTTATCAACAGTTCTTCCTCTTCATAAACACCGTTTCTGTTCTGGTCGGCCCATACCCTTACACGGTTTACATCTGTCTCACCACCTTCTCCCTTAGATACCGTCAGGGAAATAGGATAAGTTCCTCCGGGCTTTAGATATGTCTCAATTTTATCAAAGTAATCAAAATTGTTGGGATCCAAATCATGATCAATCGTATTCAGCTTTACATTAGTTATATGGAAATAGTTTGTATAAAAAAACTGTGGCTCACAATATTCGGGGGATGTCCTGACCATATTTTCGATAGTTTTTGTCTTACTATCCCCACCAACCGTTTTTATGGTAAGTGCGACATCATAACTTCCAACATCAGGGTAACGAACTTCCGGGGATTGCCTGTTAGAAGTTGATGGCACTCCTCCCGGAAATTCCCATTGACGGGATAAAATTTCATCTCCCTTTGCTGCCACGGAAAGATCTGAAAAAAAGACAAATCTATTTTGTTTAATTTCCAGCGGCCCTCCTGAGAAGTCTACAGTTAAAGGATAGTCATCAGCTTCGAGAATGTTTAATCCATAATCCATTGAATTACCACTGTCTATGCGATCACATGGATGATCACCTTCTGTGCCCCTCATAAAATGCCCCATAACACGTAGCCTTACTTTGCGTTGAGCTGCTGCATTTAGGGGCACCTTAATCTCCCCGTTTATAACGTGGTTTCCCTTCTCATCATAATCTTCAGTATTGACTGCTTCACTCAGGAGCAATTCGTCTCTGTCAAAACGACCATTATAATTCCAGTCTGCCCATACCCTTACACGGTTTACGTCTCTCTCACGACCTCCTCCCTTAAATACCGTCAAGGAAATAGGATAAGTCCCTCCGGGCTTTAAATCTGTCTCAATTCTATCAAAGTAATCATAGATATTGTCGGGATACGGATTATGATCAATCGTATTTAACTCAACCTGAGTGATGTTAAAATACCCCCCGCGTCTTAGTGAAGGATAACAATATTCGTAGGATGCGGTAACCATATTTTCGATAGTTTTTGTTTTACTATCCCCATTAACCGTTTTTATGGTAAGTGTGACATCATAAATTCCAACATCAGGGTAACGGACTTCCGGGTATTGCCTGTTAGAAGTTGATGGCACTCCTCCCGGAAATTCCCATTGACGGGATAAAATTTCATCTCCCTTTGCTGCCACGGAAAGATCTGAAAAAAAGACAGGTTTATTCTTCTCAATTTCCAGCGGCCCGCCTGAGAAATCTACAGTTAAAGGATAGTCATCGGCTTCGAGAATGTTTAATCCATAATCCAAAGAGTTACCACTATCTATGCGATCACATGGATTATCACCTTCTGTGCCCCTCATAAAATGTCCCATAACACGTAGACCTACTTTGTGCTGAACTGCATTTAGGGGTACTTTGATCTCCCCATTTATAACGTGATTTCCCTTCTCATCATAATCTTCGGTACTGACTACTTCACTCAGGAGCAATTCATAGCTGTCAAAACGACTATTATAATTCCAGTCTGCCCATATTCTGACTCTGTTGCGATCGGTTACACCTCCCTCCCCCCGATTTACTGTCAGAGAAAAAGGATAAGTCCCTCCGGGCTTTAAATTTGTCTCAATTCTATCAAAGTAATCATAGATATTGTCACGACCCGGATCATGATCAATCGTATTTAACTCAACATGAGTGATATTAAAATATCCCCCGAATCTTGCTGAAGGCTTACAGTAATCAAAAGTTGAGGTAATCATACCAGGAACTGTTTTTGACCCGGTTTCTCCATTTCTTGTAGTAATCTTAAGGGTCACATCATGAGTTCCTTCCGAAGGGTAGATAATACTACTTGGATTTCGTTCATTGGATGCTGCCGGAATCCCGCCAGGGAAACTCCATTCCCATGAAGCAATTTCATCCCCGGGACCTGCAATTGAAAGGTCTGAAAAAGAAACCGGATCGGAAAAATTTACGACACCCGGACCTCCTATGAAATCAATAGTAAAAGGCTGATCATCAGCGTAAATACGCAAACCATAATCTTCGGATTCCCCGCTGTCTACCCTATCACATGCATCATCCCCTTCATCACCCTGCACATGGTGTACAAAAACACGAATCCGTGTGTCCCCGGATAGTGCCGTAGGAGGCACCGTAATGGATGTACTGATCTGATAAGACCCATCTTCATCACTTTGGTCGTTACCATATACTTTGGAGACGACCAACTCATCATCGCTGTAAATAAAATTCTGATCCCAATCGGCCCATATTCTTATCCGGTTTTTATCAATATCTGCCCCTTTACCTTTATTAAGGGTGATGGAGATATCGTATTCTTGGTTTCGACTTGCCTGGAATATCTTGGAATCCGAGAAATCAATAACATCCTCAAATTCACTCGAACGAGAAATATTATTAAAAGTAAAATTGGTAATGTGGCTGTACGTAATATATCTTGTTTTAGGCAGGCAATGAGAAGTATAGGCATCGGAAAACAGCACTCTGACGCCCTTTACAGTCGCTGAATACAACTCCGAGACGGGGTTCGAAACAGCCTGATCCGTAAAAGAAATCTCAAGATCTGTAACAGAATTTTCCGCCTCATGTGCTGTCGATTGACCGGTCAGTGCCACAACAGCAGTTGTTGGGCTTTTTGCTTCAATACTGGCAGTTAAACCTCCTGGTAAATTGGATACAGCGTAATCAATCCCTTCTGAAAAAAGACCTGTCTTGGAAAAGGTACAATCCACACATTTTATTTCTATTTGATTGCTGACAGAACCGTCATTTTCAAATACCTCTTCAAAAATATCAGAAGATAAAACAAGGCTTGGTTTTTCATCAAAGCCCTGTACTCCTGTAGCTATCAAATTATCTTCCTGCCACAAAGTAACTCGCGAAGGTAACTGAAGCGCAGCATCCATTCTCTCAACCTGACCCTTCGTGAACATTTTATAACAGTCCGTATAATCCATGAAGTTCTCATTGTTGATCTCCTCTTCGTTGCAATTATAAATGACTTCACAGTTTGTTCCTGAAGAACTTCTTGCTTGAGCGGGGGTATCATCAACCAAATCATTTTCTTCCGTACATCCTCCTTTAAACGTATGACGCAAATCAAGCCAGTGACCAAACTCATGTGTCAAAATAGACCTGCGATTCTCATCCGTATTATTCCCCAGGAAACTGCCATTATAAACAACTCTTGCCAGGTTTTCATCCGAACATATAAGTTTCAGGATACCAAGCGACCCCTGAACTGTAATAATCATTATCATCATATAGATCACGCATGATATAAATGTTCATATATTTGTAATTGTCCCAGGCATACTTTTTAATCTCTTCATTTATATAGTCATAAATACCATCTCCGAACCCTGCGCGTTCATCATAATAAAGAATGCCTGTTGTCGGGTTACCATTTCGGATCAATGCGAGCGAGCTTAAACGTAATATCCATTGATTTTTTGATGACATCAAAAGGACTGTCAATAGTATTCCAGTCCGGGGCAAGACCTTGAAAATCTTCATTAGTCCTCTTCAAGGCATCTTTAACCAAATCATCCGTAACTGTAGATCCATTGTCATATTCATCCCCAAATACATGAAATACAACAGGTATAACATAGGACTTTTCCCTACTCATTCCTCTTTCGCTGTTTTGGGTAATGTATTGCCGGGGCAAATGCTCTTCAATCTTTGCACGGGTTGCTGATCCGGAACGGAATTTGTAATGACCTCCATGCTCATCCGTCCCACATCGAAATGAGTTTTGAGCAAAAATTAAATTATTGAGGGAGAAGCAAAGCCATGTTAAAAACAGAGCAGTGCTCACACGTTGTCCATATTTATTCAACACAGCAGTTAAAATTAATCAAAGTTAGAATCATTTTTATTGAAATAGTCACATAATTAAATGCATCGTTATTTAATGATACTTAGTAACTTAATGAAATGATAATTGTTTTATTTAAAGTCACGAATCTATAATAAAAAAGGCATCCTAAGCCGAAAGCAACGTTATAGCTGTAAAAGTTGTGGGTATCATTATGCGGTAATGCGTAAAAAGACTGCAAAACCCGATAAGATGAAAAAACAAGCCTTACACCTTTATTTAGCGGGTTTAGGCTTTCGTGCTATCGGTCATATGCTCGGGTTCAGCCAGGTCTCCGCTTATCGGTGGATTAAAAAGTTTGGACAACCACTTGATTCAGTTAAAAGTAATGGAGAGATAGAAGTAATGGAAATAGATGAGTTGCATACTTAATATAGGCTCAAAAAAAGACTGCCGGGTCTGGATTGCTGTTGATAGAAATAGAAAAAAAATTGTCCATAGTGTGCTTGGAGACCGAAGAGAGCCAACCGGAAAGTCTTTATGGAGAAAAATGAAAGATAAGACGATAAAAAGCGTAATGACCGATTATTGTAAAGCCTGTCAAAAGGTCGTTCCCAAAGAGATACCTACTCAATCCAAAGCGGAGACTTATACTGTGGAAGGGTATAATAGTTTGTTCAGGCATTTTTTAGCAAGTCTAAGAAGAAAGAACAAAGTGTTACACTAAAAATGCAGACAGATTAAAAGAAGCGGTTACCATGCTGATGTTAAAGGGAAACAATCAATTAAGTATGATTGGGTAACAATACCTAAAATTTAACTACTATATCATTCCAAACAAATAGCATTGATAATGACTGATTCAGGATGCTGTTTAAAGTAGTTCTGCTATATTCGGCAATTAGTTTAGCCTAATTTTATGATACTTTCTTCTTTTGACTGGCTCATTATTGGAGTTTTTTTTCTTGTTATCATTTTGATAAGTGTAGTGGTATCCGGAGCGTCCGGTAAGAGTAAGGAGGAGTTTTTTTTGGCTGGAAAGTCAATGCCATGGTGGTTGTTGGGTTTTTCTATGGTAGCCACTACTTTTTCTGCGGATACCCCAAATCTGGTAGCCGGGTTTGTTCGAGAAGGAGGAGTAGCTAAAAATTGGGCATGGTGGTCATTCCTCGTAACAGGCATGGTTACTGTCTTTATTTATGCTAAGTTGTGGAGACGGTCCGGCATTCTCACGGATCTTGAATTTTATGAGTTAAGGTATGGTGGAAAGGCGGCAGCCTTTTTGAGAGGATTTCGTGCCATATATCTGGGGCTTTTCTTTAATTGCCTGATCATGGGGTCTGTGATCTTAGCAGCAATAAAGATTGCATCCGTTCTACTGGGGCTCACTCCATTACAAACGGTCTTGATTTCTTCTGTGGTTGTGGCTGCGTATTCTGCTCTTGGAGGCATAAGAGGGGTTATATGGACGGATTTCTTTCAATTTTCAATTGCTCTTACAGGGGCTTTTTATACGGCTTATGTAACATTAAACTTACCTGAAGTAGGAGGACTTGGCGGGTTACTATCAAACGAACAGGTTCAATTAAAGATGGATTTTATACCTGACTTTTCGAACCGCTCTTTGGTCATATCCATGTTTATTATTCCTCTTGCAGTCCAGTGGTGGTCTGTCTGGTATCCCGGTGCGGAGCCCGGAGGAGGAGGATATATCGTACAACGAATGCTTGCTGCCAAGAACGAGACACACGCTGTTGGTGCAACACTTTTTTTCAATTTTACTCACTATGCACTGCGACCATGGCCATGGATCATCGTTGCACTTTCGTCGATCATATTATTTCCGGACCTGGATTCAATAAAAAGCGTATTCCCGGATATAAAAGAGCAATATCTTGGAGAGGATATCGCATACCCCGTCATGCTTACTTTTCTGTCTCCCGGGTGGTTAGGGGTCGTTGTTGCTTCTTTGATCGCTGCATTTATGTCTACGATCAGTACTCATCTCAACTGGGGATCAAGCTATCTGGTTAATGACTTTTATCAGCGTTTTCTGAAGCCGGATGCCTCCGAAAAAGAATTAGTACTTATGGGCAGACTGTCCACCATTTTACTGATGGCCATCTCCGGAGCTTTGGCACTCACGGTTCTTGAAAATGCCGGTCAGGCTTTCAACATTCTTTTGCTTTCAGGGGCTGGCACGGGGGCTATTTTCCTTCTCAGATGGTTTTGGTGGAGAATCAATGCCTGGACAGAAATCGGAGGAATGATATCATCAGCGATTCTGGCTTTTATTCTAACCTTTAGAGTTGATGATACGATGCTTGAAAATGACTTTTTTGAACCTTTTACAGCCAGGCTATTGATAGCCACAATTGTCACATCATTCGTATGGGTGCTTATCACTTTTTTAACCGGACAGGAGGATGAAGATGTGATTAAGAAGTTCGCTTTAAAAGTTCAACCGATAATTGGCTGGTCGAGATTTGCAGTGCAAAAATCAAACTTTGGATTATCTGTTCTACTTATTTTTATCGGGACGATTGGGACTTACGCTGCATTATTTAGCTTAGGTAACTTCATCTATGGGAACGTTCCCTATGGAGTTTTACTGTTTTTGACTTTTCTGTCCAGTATGTATTTCGTCCTTAGATCCTGGAAAAAAATATCATAAAGCACCACAAAAGCGGGTATTGTTTATCAAATGATAATTTCTCATATCTGACACGTAATCGTTGCTGCTTTTTTTCCTACTATTCAAATAAATAGAAGCTATGTTTTGCTTCTGCTTATTTATCTTTCCAAAAAATCACATTGATGAGCTATAAAGAGGGTATGCTTCTTCCTGATGCCTTAAAAGAACAAACCATAGTTGTTACGGGGGGAGGCACCGGTCTGGGAAAATCCATGGCTGCCTATTTTTCAGAATTAGGTGCAAATCTGGTTATTACAAGTCGTAGAATTGAGATACTTGAAGAAACCGCAAAAGAAATAATAGAATCTACCGGAAATCCTGTCCACTGTACTGCTTGTGACATTCGTAATTACGAACAAGTGGAACGGGTAATGAATGAGGCTAAAGAAGAGTTTGGGAAGATTGATGTTTTGCTAAATAACGCAGCAGGCAACTTCGTGAGTCCTACGGAAAGATTATCTCATCGCGCTTTTGACACGGTAGTTGATATTGTACTTAGAGGGAGTTACAATTTTACTTTAGCAGTAGGAAAAAACTGGATTGAAAATAAACAATCAGGTAATATCTTAAACATTGTAACAACTTATGCCTGGACAGGTTCCGGCTATGTGGTGCCTTCTGCATGTGCCAAAAGCGGGGTATTGGCTATGACAAAATCCTTAGCTGTTGAATGGGCGAAATATGGAATACGAAGCAATGCCATTGCTCCGGGACCGTTCCCGACTGAAGGTGCCTGGAGTCGATTACTTCCCGGCAGCCTTGAAAAGAAATATGATCCTGCTAAAAGCGTCCCGGTCGGCAGGGTAGGCAGTCATCAGGAATTAGCCAATCTGGCTGCATACTTAGTGTCTGATTATTCGGCCTATATCAATGGTGAAGTTGTGACCATAGACGGGGGAGAATGGCTTCACGGAGCAGGATCATTTAATAGGTTGGAAGCCATTCCGGAGGAGTTATGGGATGCGATGGAAACTGCAAGAAGTAAAAAGAAAGGCTCCAAAGCTTAAAGTGATGTGGCTTTTTTTAATCAAACTGTGGTTTACTGCAATGTTTGCTTAATAATTTTTATATTGATCAATCATTAAAGTTATCTTATGGGAAATCTTTTTCTATTTTTTCAGAATATACTCCGGAAACAGTATGAAATTTAGGTATAATACAGACTTAAACGGAAAAATAAGATTGAGAGGGAGTCTGAAGTCAATTGAAGAAACAATTATTGGTCAGGAAGAGCATTTGACGGGATTTAGAAACAACGATACTCCTTTATTCCTAAAAAGAGAACTCAATAAATAACGATCTGTCTCATAATTCAATTACTTATGAAAAAATTAACTTACTTATTCTTTTTCTTCTTTGTTTTTAATTCACAGGCTCAAACTTTTTACGAGATCATCAACCGTGTAAGTACTGAACGTATCGAAAAAGACATTCGGAAAATGGTGTCTTTTGGCACCAGACACACCATGTCTGAAACGGGGTCAGATGTTCGTGGGATTGGAGCAGCTCGAAGATGGATTAAAGCTGAATTTGATAAAGTGTCAGCAGAATGCGGAGAATGTCTTGAGGTGTCAATGCAAAGAACCCTGGAAAAGGGAAATGCCAAAACCAGGATTACCAAGGATACGGAAGTAGTCAATGTAATTGCTGTTAAGCGGGGGACTAGATATCCAAATCGCTACGTAATAATGTCTGCAGATATTGACAGCCGAATTTCTGATCCATTAAATTATACTGATGACTCACCCGGTGCCAATGACAATGCCTCCGGAATGGCAGGTGTAATTGAGGCCGCAAGAGTATTAGCTAAGTATGAATTCGAAAGTTCAATCTTATTCGTCGGCTTATCAGGAGAGGAGCAGGGTTTATATGGAGGAAAACATTTGGCTGCTAAAGCAAAAGAAGAAAGCTGGGAAATTGTAGGTGTGTTAAATAATGATATGATTGGGAATATTGAAGGAGTAGATGGAGTAATTGATAATCGTAGCTTCAGGATTTTCTCGGAGCCGGTAAATCAGACAGACTCTGACTTTCAAATTAGGATGAGGAGGTATTATGGAGGAGAAGTAGATGGCATTTCCAGGCAGCTCGCCAGGTATGTGTATAAAATGGCGAAGACGTATATGCCGGAGATGAATCCAATGATGATCTATCGCTTGGATCGCTTTGGCAGGGGAGGGCATCATCGACCTTTTAATGATCAGGGATTTGCCGGTGTTCGA
Source organism: Ekhidna sp. (assembly GCA_014323825.1). Lineage (GTDB taxonomy): Bacteria > Bacteroidota > Bacteroidia > Cytophagales > Cyclobacteriaceae > Ekhidna. Next base: position 19,153 of record JACONI010000025.1, read on the forward strand.
ATAATGGAGGCACATGAAAACTATCATCGACAGCACCAAGATATTAGAACAGAGCACGAAATAGAATACGGGGATGTTATAGAAGGGGTAAATTTCGAATATGCAAAGAAATTGACGGCTGTAAATGCGATTACACTGGCCGCTCTTGCCTCGGCACCTCCGGAGCCTGAAAATGTAGCGATTTCAGGTGCAGTTAAGCCATCTACAACACTCTACTGGGATAAATCGGTGGCTGAAGACCTTGCCGGATATCGTGTTTACTTTAGAGCTACTACGTCTCCGACGTGGGATAACTTTTATGAAGTAAACAAAGATGCTACCCAATATACACTTGAAGGGATTGTAATAGATAACTATTTCTTCGGTGTGGCTTCGGTGGGGGAGGACGGTAATGAAAGCCTGGTCGTATTTCCGGGTGAAGTCAGGAGATAAAAAAATTAAAGCCTGCGAATCGCAGGCTTTATCTTACTTTAAAATTTGAGCGGAGTGTTCTTTAGTTTTAACCTTTTCAATCACCTCTTCAATCTTTCCTTCTTCATCGATCAGGAAGGTTGCCCGTAAGGTTCCCATGTAGGTTTTGCCGTACATTTTTCGCTCCCCCCAGGTGCCGAATGCCTCACGTACAGACTTATCCTCGTCTGCAATCAACTTGAACGGAAGTTGGTACTTGTCTATAAATTTCCGATGAGATTTCTCACCGTCACCACTCACTCCAAGTACCTCATAGCCCTGAGCCTGAAGTGCTTCATAATTATCTCTTAGATTACAGGACTCTGCCGTACATCCGGGAGTATTGTCTTTTGGATAAAAATAGAGAACTACTTTTTTACCTTTATAGTCTGATAATTTGATAGGATTTCCGTCCTGATCTTTACTTTGAAAATCAGGTGCCGAATCGCCGGGTTTTAATGTTATCATAAAATTTTAGAATAATTTATTTTATTATTTGAGTTATCTGTTACTTCTAATATAAACTCACCACTGAATGGAATGTTTTTATCCAATTTCTCAGACCGGATAAGTTTTCTTTTGGGTTCATAGTACATCAAAACGAATTGACCATTTAGTTCGGCTCTAAACGATTGGATACCTGATAGATCATCTTCTATTTTAAATTTTAAATCAGCTCCATTGACCACTCTTGGAGTTATTAACGGTGGAATAGTGTCCCTTAATATTGTGTAGCTCACTAGATCACGTGTTGAGAATTTAATTTGATTTTCTTCCCAAACCCCGCCCATAAAATTTAGTTTTTTACCGAATACCGAATAAACAGCAGCTTCTATATGGTATTCTTTCTCAGGTCTGAGCGTGATATCCACATTAGTTCGAATAGGTTGCGTTGCATTTTTGAATTGAAAAATTTCCAGGTTCCGGATAGAGTCATAACTTTTCTCAAACGCCAGAAACAGGGTATCAAATAAACTCCTTTTGGAAACATTTAAGTCAAACTCTTTTTGCGTGTAACTGATTTTTTGATTGGTAGGAATGGTTGCTACATACCCCGTTTTCAAGGTTTTTCCATTGATAAATATTGACTTTGGAGTGCCTTTTCTTAAATCCCATACGTAGTAATTACTCTTCCCGGAAGTTTTATACGGTTTTAATGGAATCCATTCCGAAAGCCGGATAGCAGCAGGCTGCTTGGATTTTAAGTGAATAAAATTGCCTGTAGCCTCTAATTCGGGTATCCATGGCTTTGTATCGTTTACAGTCTGACTGAGTTGAATGGATACATTAGAGCTGTTTTCATAGCTATCGGTCATTTTAATATCAATTTTTGATTGACCTTGAAATATTGTGCCCTTGTTATTCCTTATGTAGAAGGACTGTTCATTCCCGTCGGATAGGTAGAGCCTGTTAAATCTTCCCCTTCCTTTTTTGGCTGCTTCATAATTGTAATGAACGATGGCATTTCGCTGCTTTGAAAAGGAAAGACAGGTTTTATGTTCTTCAAAAACGACCTGATCATCAACCAGTAAAATGGTCCTTACAATCCCGTTTTTATTAGGGATTCCGTCCATTGGGTCATAAGAATGGAGTTCAATTCCAATTTTACCTGTTAAATGTATTGGAACAGTAGTGGAATAGACACCATTCTTTTTAATCAATTCGAATTCGTGGCGTCCAAAGTACCCGTTTACTCTTGCATCTTCTTCAAGAGTAACAAATGCAATTTTTTTTGCGACAGGATCAACTCGATCTTTAACTTCATCAAAGCCCAGTGTTAAGATGTCTATTGGTTGTTGTCTTTTGTTTCGTATTTCGAAGTGAAGATGAGGACCGCTGCTTGAGCCGCTATTCCCCGAGTATCCAATCACATCACCTCTTTTGAAATGAAACCGGTCTTTCTCGGGAAATAAATCTATCTCAAAAGATTCCTCTGAATATTGCTGTTCAATGACCCACTTTTGCAATAGTGTATCAAATGCTTTAAGATGCGCATAGACAGAGAATGCTCCGTTGGGATGTTGCATATAAAGTGCATTTCCATAGCCGTAGGCTGATACTTTTGCTCTTGAAATGAAACCATCTGCGGTAGCGTAGACAGGCAGCCCTGTTCGTCCTCCGGTTTTCACATCTATGCCGGTATGGAAATGAGAGGATCGAATTTCACCAACCGTCCCTGCGAGATAGTTCTGTCGGCCGGGATTAATAGGGAAAAGGTATTTTTCACCGTTTTGGACCTGGCTCGAAAGTGCTAATGGAAGTAAAAAATAAGCTAAAATCACTTTCCTCATCTGAATTGTTTACCCATTAAGTAATCTTTATTCATTGACCGGTTTGTTTCCGGAATGAGTAATTCTTTTTTCATACTTGCTTACTTGGGTTAAATTTATTTCCAAAGATATGATTCTTATGTCTCTCTTAAAATAAGATAGGCAAAAAAAGCAAGACCCTGCTAAGAAACTTTTGGAAAGTTTGAAACTTCCCAAAAGTGAATGATTCGCCAAAGCGGAGAGGGCTTTTACGCTTTGCTATCGTGGTCATTTAAACCTCCAAGGTTTTGAAAACCTTGGAGGTTTTTGTGGTGCTGTCGTTTCGTTGGTTAAACCTTGCAGGTTTTTATCTATAGGCTATTCCAAAAAAGCCCTCACACTTCCTGCAAGGGCTTTATGACAGCGGTTTCGGGAAGTTTGAAATTTTCCAAAAGTGAATGATTCGCCAAAGCGAAGAGGGCTTTTACGCTTTGTTATCGTGGTCATTTAAACCTCCAAGGTTTTCAAAACCTTGGAGGTTTTTGTGGTGCTGTCGTTTCGTTGGTTAAACCTTGCAGGTTTCTATGTTTATGCTATTCCACAAAAAAAGCCCTCACCTTCCTGCAAGGGCTTTATGACAGAGATTTCGGGAAGTTTGAAACTTCCCAAAAGTGAATGATTCGCCAAAGCGGAGAGGGCTTTTATGCTTTGCTATCGTGGTC
>JACONI010000025.1:22593-23061 GCA_014323825.1 Ekhidna sp.
ATTTAAACCTCCAAGGTTTCCAAAACCTTGGAGGTTTTTGTGGTGCTTTCGTTTCGTTGGTTAAACCTTGAAGGTTTCTATGCTTATACTATTCCACAAAAAAAAGCCCTCACCTTCCTGCAAGGGCTTTATGACAGCGGTTTCGGGAAGTTTCAAACTTTCCAAAAGTGAATGATTCACCAAAGCGGAGAGGGCTTTTACGCTTTGCTATCGTGGTCATTTAAACCTCCAAGGTTTTGAAAACCTTGGAGGTTTTTGTGGTGCTGTCGTTTCGTTGGTTAAACCTTGCAGGTTTCTATGCTTATACTATTCCACAAAAAAAAGCCCTCACACTTCCTGCAAGGGCTTTATGACAGCGGTTTCGGGAAGTTTCAAACTTTCCAAAAGTTAATCATTCGCCAAAGCGAAGAGGGCTTTTACGCTTTGTTATCGTGGTCATTTAAACCTCCAAGGTTTTCAAAACCTTGG
>JACONI010000026.1 GCA_014323825.1 Ekhidna sp.
CTACGGATAATTGCGATGGGGAGATCACGGCCACTCATGATGTGGCCAACTTCCCCATTACCTCCAACACCTCCATCACATGGACTTACACCGACAGTGAGGGCAATACTGCCACACAAATGCAGGACGTAATAGTAGACAATACACCCCCGACAGTTGCAGGCACCTTGGATGCCATTACCGCCGCATGTTCGCTAGCGGAAGGTGACCTCACCTTCCCCACCGCCACGGACAATTGCGATGGAACGCTTACAGCAGAAACAGATGCCTCCTTTCCCATTATGGAAAGCCAAACCATCACGTGGACGTATGAAGATAAATCGGGCAATGAAGCCACGCAAACGCAGGCAGTGACAATTACTCCATGTGTGCTAAGTGCGGCGGATGATGTGACAGAAGCAGTGGTCTTCCCCAATCCTTCGGGGCGTTACGTGGAAGTGCAGTCTCCCGTGGAAAGCCCGGTTCGCATTCTGAGCGTGGGCGGAGAACTCGTACTGGAAAGTACTACAAACACAAGGATAGACGCAGCCTCCCTGCAAAGCGGCCTGTACCTGATCCAACTGCCGGACGGGCATCTGCTGAAGTTTGTGAAGAAGTGAAAAACTTCTCCGGAACTCAGCGATAGCAATAAAAATGCCCGTAAGTGCCTCATCCGTAATCAATCCGGAAGCCAATAATAAGCCTGCATTTGTTGCCTTTTCCTTCCCTTGAGAATGTTTTTATAGGAAAGATTTTGGAAAAGTGAAATTTTAGTACCCAAACAGAGTGGTGAATAGCAGTTAAGGGGCTTTTAAAAGAAAACAATTGCCGGCTTGCTGTGCCGGCTCCTCCTCTTGGACTCGAACCAAGGACCCTCTGATTAACAGTCAGATGCTCTAACCAACTGAGCTAAGGAGGAGTGTCTCCAAAAAGGAATGCAAATGTAAACAGGCTGCGAAGCATTCTCAATGTTTATTTGAAATTTTTTATTATCCTGAAAAAGACAAAATGTCATATATTATTTTATAAATACTAATAATTATGACAAAAAGTCATTAAAAAGACTTTATTAAGGTATTGGTACCAAATTCGATATTATCAAATCAAATTTTTTAATCAATTAAAACTTTATAGACATGGCACTTATTAAGTATAACAACAATGATTACAGACCTACAAGTTTTAGAAACTTTGTGGATCGGTTTTTCAATGATGAATTTGTCGGAGGATCAGTTCCGTCATTTTCTCCAAAGGTAGATATTGCTGAATCCGATAAAGAATATGAAATTCAGCTTCATGTTCCCGGTGTGAAGAAGACAGATTTTAATATCAACCTGAATGATGATCAGCTTACAATTAGCGGAGAGAGAAAGTTTGATGATGAAAAGAAGGAAAAGAACTTTCATAGTGTGGAAAGCTACTTCGGTTCATTTAGCAGAACTTTCTATCTGCCGGAAATTGTTAATCGAGAGAAAGCAGATGCAAAATACGAAAACGGAATCTTGGTAGTAACCCTGCCAAAAGACGAAAAACGAGTAGCCAAAAAACAAATAGCGGTTAAGTAAGTATTTTGAGTATGAGTTTAGGTTCCTGCCGAAAGGCAGGAACCTTTTTTGTTAAGGATAGTTAATAAATACAATATCTGTGCTTGTTTTAGAATTATAATGATAATAAAATCAAAGAAGATTAGGTATGAATAACAGAAACTTGGTTTTAGCTATGGTACTGTCCTCTTTTTTAGGAGGTCTCATAGCTATTGTAGGATATTCTTCATTGACTCCGGAGAAGCAAATAATACAGCCCGCTTCGGTGAAAGATAATCCGGTTGCGCTGACAAATTATGTTTTTGATTCTTCCGACTTTGTAGTACCGGAGGGTCTCAATTTTGTTTTTGCTGCTAAGAACGCCACTCCGTCAGTGGTGCACATTAGAACTACTTACGAAGCAGGTGTTCAGTCGAGAAGTCCTTTTAATGATTTCTTCAGGGATTACTTTGGTGATCGATATAACAGGAGAGGGTATGGCAAGTCCATGGGTGCGGGATCGGGGGTCATCATTTCGGAAGACGGATACATTGTCACAAATAATCATGTAATTGATAATGCAGGCGAGGTTGAAGTAGTGCTCAGCGACAATAGAAGTTATCAGGCTAAGGTGGTTGGGGCAGATGAGTCCACGGACCTGGCAGTAGTAAAAATTGATCAGACTGATTTACCTGTAGTAAGGTATGGAGATTCGGAAAATATCAATGTAGGTGAATGGGTTCTGGCAATTGGTAATCCTTATGAATTCAGATCAACAGTCACTGCAGGAATTGTTTCTGCAAAAGGAAGAAACATTAATATACTCGGAGGAGGAACAAGCATTGAGTCATTCATTCAAACAGATGCTGCGGTTAATCCGGGTAACAGTGGCGGGGCATTGGTAAATCTAAATGGAGAGTTAATAGGTATCAATACTGCTATTGCTTCCCCTTCGGGGGCTTTTGCAGGGTATTCATTTGCAGTACCTGTAACGCTCGTGAAAAAAGTGGTAAATGATCTTGTGGAGTATGGTGAAGTTCAACGTGCGCTGCTAAACATAAGAATAGGAAATGTGAATGCTGAAATTGCCGAGCAGTTTGATCTGGATGTTTTAAACGGTGTTTATGTAAGTGAAGTGATTGAAGGAGGAGCCGCAGACCTGGCCGGGATGAGAGAAGGGGATGTCATCATTGGGATTGATGATAAAACGGTAAATAATGTAGCTCAGCTTCAGGAAAGTGTAGCCGTCAACAGTCCCGGTGACAGAATTACCGTCAAATTTATCAGGGATGGAGAAAAAAGAGAACTTGAAGCCGTTTTAAGAAATGCGAATAACACATTCGAGATAGTTGAAGCTCGTGATGAATTCGAGATCGAAGGAGCGACTTTTACTGAGATTCCGGAAAATACAAAAGAAGAACTTAAAATAGACGGCGGCGTTCAGATTTCAGAACTCAGAGCCGGAAAATGGAGGGACATTCGTATGAAAGAGGGGTTTATCATTACCAGAATTGATAATGAAGAAATAGAAAATTTGAAAGACCTCAAGGATTATTTCCGAAGCCCAAGAAGAGACGGCATACTGATAGAAGGGATTTATCCGGACGGGAGCAAGGCACATTATGGTTTAGGTCTTTGAGCATCCGATGAATTAATCGAAAGTTCTGACTATGGTCAGGACTTTTTTTGTTCTATTTACCTTAATGAAAAGGGTTGTAGTAATTGGTGGAGGACTGGCTGGGCTTGTAAGCTCTATATTACTTGTAAGAAAGGGGATCAGCGTAATTTTGTTTGAGGAAAAGAGTTATCCGCTTCATCGTGTTTGCGGGGAATATATCTCTAATGAAGTCATTCCTTTTCTTAAACGAAATGATCTCTATCCGGAGAAATTAGAACCAATAAGCATATCTCGGTTTCATCTCACCTCTCCCTCAGGTGTTTCCCTGAATATGCCATTGGATTTAGGCGGCTTCGGGTTAAGCAGATATGCTTTTGATCACTGGCTGTACGAAAGAGCTCTTGAAGCGGGAGTAAAGTTTTATCAGGATAGAGCGACACACTGCGTTTTTGATCAGGACATTTTTAACATCCAAACCCGAAGTGGTCAGCACCTCAGCGCTGACGTAGTAATCGGGGCCTTTGGCAAGAAAAGTACACTTGATAAAAGTCTGGATAGAACGTTTACCTATAAGAGATATCCGTATATTGGAGTAAAGTATCACGCAAGATCTCATGAAGCGGATCATGATGCAATTGCACTTCACAATTTTCGGGATGGCTATTGTGGTATTAGCAGGGTGGAAGATGGGAAGTTTAATATTTGCTACTTAACAGCGAGATATAACCTGAGAAAACATGGCAGTATTCCCGGGATGGAGGAGGAAGTGCTGTTTAAAAACCCGCATTTAAAAAAGATTTTTGAAACTGCTGATTTTCTTTTTGAAAAGCCGGAAGTAATCAACGAAATCTCTTTCTTTCCAAAAGAGCCGGTACATGACCATATACTAATGGCAGGCGACTCGGCAGGGATGATAGCACCGCTCTGCGGAAATGGAATGGCCATTGCACTTCATTCTGCCATGATGTTAAGTGAGTTAATTCAACTTAATATTGAAAACGGATTTGATCGTCAGAAATTAGAAGAATCCTATCAGATTGCCTGGAATGCGGCATTCCGTAAAAGACTACAGTCTGCCAGAAACATGCAGCACCTTTTTGGTGCAGCTTATCTCACCGAACTGGCTGTTTTATTAAATAAAGCCATTCCCCCTTTAGCTGCCATGCTAATGAAGAGAACGCATGGTCTTGCGTTTTAAGCCTTCTCTTAAAATATTCGGACAGCAGCTGAGCTATATGCTAAGCGGGGATTTACTGATTAAAAAAGAAGAAGGCTATGCAAACTCAAAGGACGATTTGGTTTTAAATTTTTCCAAACAGTTTATGAATGAAATTGAAGCAATGAAGCAAAGTAACTTTGAATTGAAAACTGCGAAAGTCAACTTCATTGTTTACTGGTTGAAAGAAGAAGCACAACAGGAAGTTAAGGTTATTTTGCCGGAACTTTACTTTGAGAAGCAACAGAATAGATGAATGGAATAACTCAAAAACATCTGAACACTAGGGTTGACCGGCTAACCACCGGCTCAACAAAGAAACAAAAAATAAAGGCTGAGCATCAAGCTGGAGATAAGATTAAGTCTCATAGCTGCGTCATAATTCACCGCATTTGGTGTATTGCGGGCTCTCAGATACCAGACAGAGAAGTAGATGAGTATCGGAAGAAGAAAAACGGGGAAAAGCAGTGCTTTTGTGAGACTAAAGTAGCTGTAGAAGTAATAGATAAAGCCGGAGATGGAGACCGTAAATGCCAAGGCCGTAAAATGAAAAGTCCCGAGAACTCCAAGCTTACGGCTCATGGTCAAATCGCCCCTCCCCGCATCTTCTTCATGCTGATAAACCTGTGTCATAGGGTAGGAGCCAAGCAGAAGGAGAGTGCTTAGCATCCCCGGCAGTTGAATCCTGCTGCTCAGGGTGCTATGAAGAGGAATATCCTCAATGGCAATGACACATAAAAGAAAAGTAAAGTAACCCTGAAACACCCCAGCTGACAGCCAGCCCGCCACCGGGTACTTTTTCAGTCGGACAGACGGATGGCTGTAAGCCTTCGAAACTAAGCCATAGATAAAGATCATCACGGTGAACGCTATGGATACAAGGAGACTGAGACCTAAGCCAATGACATCAAGAATGAGTGAGACCCGATACAACTCAATAGATACTTCGGGCGGGTTCCTGAGTCCGCCGATGCTTTTCTCATCCCTGTCAAAATAGGAATTGTAACCATTACTTGCAGGATATACCAGAAAGTGTAAGATAACAAAACAAAGAAACAAAGTAGGCAGGTTGGGATGTTCGGAAACGGCACACGCCAGTAAAAAGACCGGCAGCAAAAAGAAAGAGAAAGAAAATCTCAGGTGAAGAAGGGTAGATTTTTTCATGGAACGCTCGCTTACAGTTAAAAAATCACCGGATTTTGCTTCATCTTTTCGGTGAATGAAAAAAATCCACATAAGAAGTCAAAGCATATACTTGCTTTTCTTTAACCCGAACTTTTAATTACGATTAAAATTACTAATGATATGAATGATTACAACTTTCCACCTTTCCAAAAGTTCCCTTTCCATCCTAAAATCAAGTAAATCCTGTTCAAGACAACCACCGCAGCAACCTCCAAGGTTTCCCAACACCTTGAAGGTTTAACTAACGAGACAACATCACCACAAAAAAAACCTCCAAGGTTTCCCAACACCTTGGA
>JACONI010000027.1 GCA_014323825.1 Ekhidna sp.
AACCTTAACTTTTTCTTGAAGTCCCTCCGGATTAACTTCAATTACAATTCTCCCTGAATCACCTACAGCCATATTATGTAACAAATGTATGAATTCTATTTTTCGTTTTAAACTATTGTGATAAAGTTTTTAGCTCCTTTTTAAGAGAAGAGAAAATAGCGTTTTTCATTGGGCCAGTTCATTCCACTTCAAAAAATACTCATATCTTATATCATAGGATAATTCTTATCCAATTCATTGTATTTAATTTGTGGTCAACTTAGGAGTTGATAAACTGCACTAAAGCAGTGCTAGAAGAAAATGGATGTCACAAACTTAATGATCAGCAATAAATGACACAAAACACACACTCCGAACAAGTATTACAAGCGGCAAAAGAGAAGATGAAGTGCTACAGAACTAAGAACATGAATCAAACCAAGTTTAGAACTTTGATAGTACAAAATGAGAGATTTAAAAGATTTAGAAAAGAATGCTTTAAGGTATTGGCCATCTGAGATAATTGAAGAAGAAAAAGACATCAGCATTATTCCAAAATTGGGTACTGTTCCAAAAAGTATGATTTATAACTTGTTCAAAAAGAACAAGTTAGTGTAAATTTGCGTAAAAATTAATTTCTAAAACTAATGAAAATACAAATCACACTAACCTGCCCTCAATGTAAGAGTACAAATATCGTCAAAAACGGAAAAAAAACTAAAAAGCAAAATTATTTATGCAACGCCTGCTCTCGACAGTTTATCGGCGACCATGCGCTGAGCTATAAAGGGGCTCATTCTAACACGATTACCCTGATGATGAGGATGTTGGTGAGAGGTTGCGGTATCAGAGATATAAGCGATATTTTGAACATTTCGCTTAGCAAAGTGTTAAAAACCTTAGAAAAACAGCAGGTAGTCCTCCAACCCAAGCATAGCTTTTACGATAAATTGGAAATTGATGAATTTTGGACTTATGTAGGCAAGAAGCGTCATAAACTCCGGTTGATTTATGCTTATCATCGGGCGAGTGGAGAGATCGTTGCCTGGGTCTTTGGCAAACGTAATACAAATACTGTCAGAGAGTTATGGTATAAAATAAAAGCACTAGGCATAAAATGGGGCGGGCTATTGACGGATAATTGGAAGCGTTTTAAGCGGGCATTTAGTGACACCCATCACGTGATAGGCAAAGAGGGCACTAAGGGCATTGAAGGAAACAACTGTCGGTTAAGTCACCGGATCAGGCGAGCCTTTAGGCAAACGTGTTGTTTCTCAAAAAAGATGGAAAATCATATCAAAGCCTTTGAATTAGCTTTTTATTACATCAATTACGGGCATAGTTAAGCTATCATACTTTGTGATACACCTCCCATGTCCGGGATGGGTTTGCGAGTGGTTTGACTCACATTAATGGGCTTGAGGGCTTTTGGTGTCTGGCTAAACCCGATGAGTGAAGTTTCAAGGAGTGCAACCCGCTACCTTTTATCTACATATAAAAGAAGGTGAATTTAGAGACAATCATAGCAAGGAAAATCTCTATCGTTTAGTACTAAAAATGATCAGAGATAACCTTATTAAGTTGTCATGACCCAAATGATAATACATTTGTGACATTAGCTTTAGCTAATAATGAATTTAATAAAAAACTAAGCCCGGCATTTACTCCGGTGCGTTCTTACTGACCAGATAATCTATCATCTTTTGTATATATGCGATAGTATCGGATTCGTTGGCACGGGATTTCCACCCTCTAGCCAAAGCCAGTGCAGTTTCACCGTTCCTACCCATTTTGGTAAGATCTGCCCTGCCTTGCTCTACCAGTGCTTTTACTATCTCCAGACCATTTTGACGTGAGAGGACAGCAACCATCAGAGGCGTGTGTCCATGTACATCTGCTTTATTCACATCAGCCCCTCTTCTGATAAGTTCTTCAACGACAGCCAGATGACCAAAGGATGCAGCCAATTGTAAAGCCGTTTTGTTGTACTGATTAATGTCTACACCTTGGTCTAAAAGGTACTTAACCACCTCTACATGACCTCTCCTTGCTGCACGTGTAAGCGCAGAGCCATCAACACCTACAAGGTGCATATCCAGCCTTCCGTCTTCTTCCACAAGAAACTTAACTATATCCAAGTGACCCGAACCTGCTGCAGACATTAAAATGTTTTCAGTAAATGCACCGGCTCTTGCAAATACATCTGCGCCCTTACTCAAAAGGAACTTAATTATCTCCAGATTCCCTTTATTTACAGCATATAACATTGCCTCGGTCTTTTGTTTGGCACCCTTTGCCACCAAAAATTTTACCAGCGGCAGATTATTTCCACTCGCTGAAAACCACAGAGGTGTCCTGCCAGCAAAGTTGGTTTTCTTCTCTATATCTGCCCCATTGTCAATCAGCACCTCAGCCGCTTTTACGCTAAAATCAAAGTCCGGATCGGTAAAGCTCGAGAGCCAGGACAACACAGGACTTTGAAGTACAGTGGGACCTGTAGTATTGGCTCTTGCCGCATTGCAGGCGATCAAGCGCTTAAGCTCCGGAAGATGCTTTGCACGTATCGCAGTGGCCATACTGTCAAAAAGCGTTTTCTCCCCCGAACTGTAAGTGATAAGAGGAGTAGGAGCAGCATCAGGGCAGGGAGAAGAAGGTTCCTCATCTACATCGGTAACATTAATGGTTATATCGGCAGTACCTGACAAATTTCCATCGGAGACACTTATTTTAAGGGTATAAGTCGGAGTGGTCTCAAAGTCAAGGGCTCTTGCAACGGCAATTTGCCCCGTACCTCCATTTATTGCGAAAACATCACCGTCATTGCCCGCAGTGATGGAAAAGGTCAGATCGTCTTTCTCCGGATCGGCAGCTTGCACCGTTCCGACTACCGTTCCATTTGCAGCGTTTTCCGCTACGGTAAAGGTCTGAGCAGAAATGGCAGGTGCAGTGTTTGCCGGATCAGTTGCTTCATCTACATCGGTAACGGTAACGGTGATAGTCTGCGGATCGCTGGTGTTCGTCCCGTCGCCCGCTGTTACTGCTACCCAATAGGTATTGGTCCCGCCGACACTGGACTGTGCTTCAAAATCCGGCTCCGTTTTGAAAGCCAAAGCCCCGCTGCTTGCATCAAGATTGAACTTGTTATCATCCAATCCCCCGCTGATACTGTACATAGTTGCTTCGCCTGTTCCGTCTGCATCATCAGCTTCTACGGTCAGCACTGCGGTACTGTTTTCCGATACACTTGCGCTGTTAGCCGAAGTAATTTCAGGTGCTTCATCATTTACATCAGTAACAGTAACGGTGATAGTGGCTGTGGCTGTCATCTGTGGACTCCCGTTATCCGTAGCGGTTACGGTAAGGTTGTAACTCTCCGTGGTCTCATGGTCAAGGTCGGCATCGGCTGCAACGGTAATTTGCCCTGTGTTTTCATTTATTGCAAAATTACTGTCGTCATTGCCCGAAGTGATGGAAAAGGTCAGTTTGTCATTCTCAGCATCTGTGGCCTTGACCGTCCCGACATTCGTGTCGGCAGCGGAATTTTCCGCTACGGTAAAATTTTGATTTTGAATTTCCGGTTTCTTATTGGCCGGACTGTCATCATCTCCACAAGCGACAGGGATTATGCTAATGGTGCCGATGAGGACAATGACAATGAGTAGCTTTATTTTCGGATAAGTGAAGTTTATCATACATGGGAATTGATTTAAAATGTATCATAGTTATAATATGCGTTAATTAGCAAATATAGAGAAAAAATATAAATCCAAAAAGTATAGCTGCCAAGAACGGGAAGCGTATTCCTATCATTTTTCTAAAGATTATCATCACAGGCTTGGTGGAATAGTGGATCGGAGAGCAAGCGCTTCCATTAAAAGGATTGAAAATTTCTGATTTTATACTATTTTTATGTACATTGTTTTTTATCACAAATCCACCATATTTTATTTTAAAAATGCCATTTTATGACCTGTTTTCGATTTTACAAAACCTTCTTATATTTACTTTTTTAACGGAGCTACTTCATTTAACAATAAGTAAACTATATCTATGAAAATAAAACACGTCATTCTTTCATTTCTATTCATTGGGTTACAGCAGCTAAATTCTCAGGAATTGGATGCGAATACTGAATTAGGTATTATTCCTCGCCCAAAATCTCTTCAAATTTTAGATGCGGGTGCTTATGAACTTACAAAAAACACGGTACTTCACGTTGATAATCAGGGAATGCGTGAAGCGCAGTATCTGTCAGATTTCTTAAAAGGATCCACCAATTTTTCATTGAAAATAAAAAGACTAAAAAGAAAACAAACTAAAGGGATTGTTTTGAGAGTTGACGAACAACTGGAGACGGAGGGTTTGGAAGGCTATCTTCTTAATAGCAACGCAGAGAGAGTGGAGATTATCGGGAAGAGTCAGGCAGGGTTATTTTATGGTATCCAAACACTGCTGCAACTGTTACCTGTAGAGGTATTTTCATCGGAAGCACAAAATAATGTCACTTGGCAGGTACCTGCTGTAACCATTCAGGATGAGCCCCTTTTTCATAGATTCAGAGGGTTACATGTGGATATATCCCGCCATTTTCGTACTCAGGAAGAGATGTTCCGGATTGTGGATTACCTTGCTATGCACAAGTTGAACACGTTGCACCTTCACCTTACGGATGACGCAGGCTGGCGAATGGAAATCAAAGCCTACCCTAAGTTGACAGAGATAGGATCCATAGGAGAGTATAAAAATGAAGGTAAGG
>JACONI010000028.1 GCA_014323825.1 Ekhidna sp.
ATTAAGAACACTAATTTTAGATACATTTTGTTGCGATCATGGAATAAATAAGAATAATTTATTTTACTTTTGGAATAATATATTTATACTTGTAGTTAATTTATGAAAGGCATAGGAGCGAACATCCGGAAAATTCGGGAATTACGTAATTATACACAGCAGCACATGGCTGAAAAACTTGACATCAGCCAGGGTACCTACTGCAAAATGGAGAACAATGAACTAGCCGTAAAGAAGGATACACTGGAAGATATAGCAACCCTTCTGGAGGTGACTCCCGATCAACTGAAAGCCTTTGATGAACAGAAAATACTCAATGCTGATGTTATTTATAATTCTAATAATAATCAAACCATTCATAACTATGCCATTGATTCTAAACTGGAAAAGCTATACGAGGACAAGATCAGGCTCCTTGAGGAGAAGGTGGAACACTACCGGAAGCTCGCTGAAGCAAATCGGTCTGAAAATGATTTAAACTAACACTATCGTTAGTGAAAGGGAAGTTAAATCTATTGCCGAGAGGCGGTAAGGCTACTGAACTGAAAACTAATCACAACCTGCGCTCTTTCTCTTCAAGCTCTTTTTGAAGAAGTTTCATTCTCAATTCATGTTCTTCACGTTCCTCCGTACGCTTTTCTTCTTCCTCTTTACGGCGTTTTGTCTCATAATTCCATGTTTTTATCCATTGAATAAGTCTGGCAACACCAACAATAATCAATATGACAGTAAGCACTAATGCAGCCCAACCGGTAAAAAATTCCAGCGTAAAAATGCTTGCTATAGCATATAAAGGCAGTTCTAAATCGCTTTTCATTTAATAATGAATTAAGTTTGAAAAGAAACTGTCGGTTTTACCCGATAGCTCTTCACCTTTTGAGATTCAGGCTCTTCTCAGGGTCGTTCCCACATTGCCTCTTTTTATCTTCCCCGAATGACTATACAAATATAATATTTTTTGGATCATACCCTTTTTTTAACATTAGCATAAGCAGGCAGCACACTATCCATAAACTTAACGTCATCATACACAACGGGTTAAACAAATATTATTTCAGCAACTATACATACCCCCAAAGTTCATGAGTGCTTCGCCAGCCTGATGTAGATGTCGGATTTTTTAGACGCTAGGCAAAGAATTTCAAAAGTGTAGCAATCAATCCATTAGCTATGACCGCTCCGACAATCCACCGGACCAAATCGTACTTGGCTTTGGCAATGCTGGCATTCAATTCATCTTTAGTAACCATGTGTTTAAAATCCTCCCGCATTACTTTTAATTCATCTTTAGTAGCCATACTTTTTAAATCCTCCCGGATCATTTTTATATCATCTTTTGTGGCCAACTGGGCATGGTGTTCTTCAAAGATTGCAGTAATGGTTCGAGCTTGTTCCGTAGTGAACTTCACTCTTTCAAGTCGAGCTAATATTTCTATGGTATTCATAATGCTTAGTTTTATTTTCTTGGTTTTTGCTCCAAAAATCACCCTTGCGAAGCATGTCCACAAGGGCTATAGTAGTTGCAACCCTAAAAGCGTTTGACGTAATTTACAACCATTTAATCTAACGCTTAGTTACTGCATTTTAGTTATTGTCCTGCCTTTCCTTGATTTTCTAATTTTTTCCAATGTCTCAGTCTGTTCTTCCGAAGATTTATTTACCCAATATTAAGTATAAAAACCAGCATTTTTTTTATTTACTATTCTTAATACTTTTTCCATCTTCACTCATCGTTAATTATAAAATAAGGATTATGTAAAAGTTTCATTTGGTTAATTATTCCAGATCACTCGTTCCTTTTTATCAAATTTTGCCTTCCCTCCCGGGTCTTTAACTCCTCTTGTCCGTGGCGGGTCTCCATTTATTTTTGACCGGAATTTACTCCACGGACGTAAGGCAATGGGGAGCCTCAAGCTCTCAGCATTCCCTTTCCACAGCGAGGACTTTTGATAATGACGAGCTATTGCCAACTCGCCGTTTCCAACCATCTTAAAGAAACTGAGCTTTGTTCCGGTGTATCTCGGAGAGCTATTGTATGCTGTTTCCCTAAAGGGCATCCCTTTGGAATACCTGGGCTTAATGTTGTAATCCTTTCCTCTAAACGGTATTCCCTGAGAGTACCTGATCGGAGCATGAGAATATACGAACCTGGAGTTCCTGAACTTTGGCGAAGCATCTGAATACCGGGGACTAATATGATACTTGCTTCCACTAAAAGGATTTTCAGGAGAATACCGTGTAGCGATTTTGTAACTTGACCCTCTGAACGGATTGCCGCCTGAGCTATACTTGGGAGAGATTTTATAGCTGTTTTTTATAAATGGAATTCCGGGAGAATATCGTGGTGAGGAGGTTATGCTTTTGAATTTAAAAACACCTCCTGAAGAACTTACTCCAACAGAGTACTTTCTGACTCTTCTCTCGTCCGGACCGGAGTATCTTGGAGATGACTTGTTTTTTGCAGATGGAATCCCTCCGCTGTTTTTTATCTTTTTCTTATTTCTGAAAAATAGAAATCCTCTCCCCTCTACTTTGGCATTTTTGAGTTTTCTATCTGTGTCTTCCAGTAATTGGGAATGCACAGTGGAAGAACTAAAACCCGACAGGACTGCTATTATCAGAAATTTTTTCATACACTTTTCACCCAAAATTTGACAATTTAGGTAATAAACTCAACAAATCAATCCATTTGTAAGTATTTAGATCCGGATTGGTTCTCCCCGTGCATTTAAAAGTTCATATTCGATTAAGGCTTTAGAGCTGTCTTCAACAAGGGTTACCCACCTGAAATATTTTAAGAACCACTTAACTCTTCTTGAAAAGATTCCTGCGGTAAAATACGTATACAAATACGGATGTAATGCAATAGTGATTTTCTTTTCATTTTGAGATTCAAAGATGTGTTTCACCGTGTTTTCAATCTGATCAGCTACTTGAATAGAAGCGGAGACTTTACCTGTTCCATTACACGATGAGCATACTTCCTTCGTTTTAATGGTCATCTCCGGTCTTACCCGCTGGCGGGTAATTTCCATTAATCCGAATTTGGAGAGCGGTAGTATCGTATGCTTTGACCGGTCGTCCTTCATCGCGTCCTTCATCTTGGCGTAGAGTTTCTTTTTGTTTTCTACTTTGCGCATATCAATAAAATCAACAACAATGATTCCTCCCATATCCCTAAGCCTCAATTGACGTGCTATCTCATCAGCTGCATCAATATTTACTTTAAGAGCGGTATCTTCCTGATTATCCTCTTTGTTTGACTTGTTTCCACTGTTTACATCAATGACATGAAGAGCTTCCGTATGTTCTATTATTAAATAGCCCCCATTAAGCATGCTCACTGATTGTCCAAAAGATGTTTTCAGTTGTTTCTCTACTCCTGTTGCTTCAAAAATTTTAGCTTTTCCCGTGTAGTGCTTGATAATCTTCTCCTTATCCGGAGCGATGTCTTTAACAAAAGATTTTATCTCTTGATATAATTCCTTATTATCAACTAATATATTATCAAAGCTTTCGTTCAGTACATCTCTCAGAATAGAGTTCGCCCGCGTAATCTCTCCGATGATTTTGTCTTTCGGTCTGGCTTTTGAAAGTGCCTTCATCCCTTGGTTCCACTTTTCTGCAAGGGTTCGAAGGTCAGTGTCCAGTTCCTTCACATCTTTACCCTGTGCAACCGTCCGTATGATCACGCCAAAGCCTTCAGGTTTTATTGAACTAATAAGCCGTAAAAGACGCTTACGCTCATTAGCATCCATTATTTTCTTGGATACATTTACCGTGTTAGAAAACGGCACCATCACCAGGTATCTACCGGCTATTGACAATTCGCAGGAAAGTCGAGGACCTTTTGTGGAAATTGGCTCTTTAACAACCTGAACCAGTATTTTTTGTCCTTTTGTAAGAACTTGGCTCATTTTGCCCAACTTATTAATGTCAGGCTCCATTTTGAAGCCTGCAAGTCGGGTGCTCTGATGCTTCCTCGTTAGAGTAAGCTTCGTAAATTTGTTAAGAGACTGTACCTGTGGTCCTAAGTCTAGATAATGAAGGAAGGCATCTTTTTCGTAACCTAAGTCAATAAAAGCAGCATTCAATCCCTGAACAACTTTTTTTACCGAACCCAGATGAATATCACCAACATTGAATGAATGGCCTCCGCCATCCTGATGGAACTCTACGAGCCTTCTGTCTTTAAGTAGCGCAATTCGACACCCTTCGCGAATTGAGTTAATGATCAATTCATTACTCATAGCGAATGTTTATTTAGTACCTAAATTACTTTTTCTTATGTCTGTTTTTTCTAAGTCTCTTTTTTCTTTTGTGTGTAGAGATCTTATGTCTCTTTCTTTTTTTACCGCAAGGCATAGTTTTCTAATTTTTTAAAAGGTCTCAAATATTTCAAAGCAAATTCAAGTAATCGTTAGCCATCAGTTTTATGGCAGGAATCGAATCTTGAGTTGCCAAAATTTTTTCCAGTAGCAGGCGTGCCTGCTTTGGTTTATTTGTCTCTATCATTGTCACTGCCAGATAAAGCTTTGATTCGCTGTCTGTAGAATCTAATGATGTTAAGGTTTCAAATCTTTCTT
This sequence comes from Ekhidna sp., assembly GCA_014323825.1. GTDB lineage: Bacteria > Bacteroidota > Bacteroidia > Cytophagales > Cyclobacteriaceae > Ekhidna. The sequence continues at coordinate 4,587 of JACONI010000028.1, forward strand.
TTGCTCTTTCAAATTGTCCGCTTTGAATTGCTAACAATCCCAAGTTCAGTATTGCCTGTCTGTTATTGGGGTCTTCCGCAGCTATTTCACGCAACATATTGATGCCAACCATAGGATTATCCGATGCCACAAGTGTCATAGCCAAACGGTTTTTCAAGAACAAATGCGTTGGATTTTTTTCCAACAACTGTGTTAAAATCTGCTCAGCTTTCCTTGCAAATTTTACTCCCTCAGCTACAGACGAAGATCTTTCGTAAGCAGTAAAATATATTTCAGCGGATTTTTCTGAAGTTTCTCCTTCCCACTTTAATATATGGTCGGCATAAACTTCCGCACTGTCCAGAACTCCATAGTCAAGATACTTCTTTGCCAAAGAAAATGCAAAGCTAGACTTTTTATTAACATTTTCTTCTCTTTTTAATAAAGTTCTTACTTCAACGATCTCCTCCTGAACATTTGGTGGAATTTCCATCGAATGCGTAGAGATTGTAGTTACTTCCTGAAGTTGTTCATTCTCCACCACGCTTCTTGGAAACTGAAAAAGTAAGACCGCTAGCCCAACGGCAACAAGTGATATGGTCAATTGTAATTTGCTCACCCCCTGATTTTGCTGCTCTTTTTTATCTTATCAACAAAAATTTTAGACGGTTTGAAAGAAGGAACATAATGTTCATCTATTATAATTGCTGTATTTTTAGATATGTTTCTGCCGATCTTCTTAGCTCGTTTTTTGTTTATAAAACTTCCAAAACCTCTAATATAAACATTCCTTCCATCAGCCATGTTTGTTTTTATAGTGGTAAAAAATGCCTCTACTGATGCCTGCACGTCTGCTTTATCAATTCCTGTTTTGTCAGATATTTCATTTATTATGTCCGCTTTTGTCACAACTGTATGATTTTTAAGTAAGTGTATAAAATTTAGTGGCTAAAATTAGTTTTGCACCCTCACATAAAAAAAGAAATTGGGAAAATAATACTTCATTGATTTGATGCACTTTACGAAAAAGCTAATCAGTTGGTATACAGAGAGAAAAAGAGAATTACCCTGGCGAAAAATAAAGGATCCGTACCCAATCTGGCTTTCTGAAATTATACTACAGCAAACACGAGTCGAGCAAGGTTTGCCTTATTGGGAGCAATTTATAAAAGAATTTCCTTCTATTCATGACCTTGCAAACGCAACGGAAGATAAAGTTCTCAGGTTATGGCAGGGTTTGGGCTATTATTCCAGGGCTCGCAACCTGCTCTTTGCGGCAAAATATATCAGCAAAGAATTGGAGGGAAAATTTCCAAAAACCTACAAAGAAATTCTAGCCTTGAAAGGAGTTGGCCCTTATACTGCAGCTGCTATTGCTTCAATATGTTTTAATGAAGCGACACCTGTAGTGGACGGAAATGTCTTTCGTTTTTCTTCTCGATACTTTGGGATTAAAAAGGACATCTCCGCCTCAAAAACAAGAAATATTTTTGAGAAGTACCTTCAAAAAGTAATTGATAGAAATCAACCCGGAGTTTTTAATCAGGCTATGATGGAATTCGGAGCCACTATATGCTCTCCTCAACCTAAATGCGTGGAATGCATCTTCCGGGAAAGTTGCTACGCCTTTTCAAAGTCAATGCAAAAAGAACTTCCGGTGAAAACAAAAAAGGTCAAGGTCTCAACCAGACACCTTAACTATGTGGCCTTTTCATCGGATAATCATTTCCTGCTTAAGCAAAGAGGGCCTAAAGATATTTGGCAGGGACTTTATGACTTTTACTTGGTAGAGGGAGAACTGAGTGAAGGTGAATTAATGCATAACCTCACACTGGAACTGGAACTAAAAGGACACCTAAACATCAATGAGAAAACCGAAGAGGCTGAGCATATACTTAGCCATCAAAAAATCATGGCCAGATTCTTTGAAATTGAACTCTCTGAAATGAAATATCATTCAATTATTCAAAAAACTAATTTGATGTCATTTTCCATTGAGGAATTGCTAAATTTGCCTAAACCTAAATTAATCGTAAATTACCTTGAAAAGGTAGGAATTAAATAGATAAAAATATGTCAGGAGTTAATAAAGTTATCCTTGTAGGAAGATTGGGTAGAGACCCTGAAGTAAGACACTTTGAAAGTGGTGCTGCCGTTGCCAACTTTTCAATGGCTACTTCCGAAACGTATCCTGACCGTCAGACCGGTGAAAAAAAAGAGCAGACCGAATGGCATAACGTGGCGGTATGGAGAAAAGGTCTCGTTGAAGTTGTGGAGAAATACGTGAAGAAAGGAGATATGATATATGTTGAAGGCAAACTCAAAACGAGATCTTGGGAAAAGGATGGCATTACAAGATACTCAACTGAGGTGGTAGTAGATAATATGACAATGTTAGGTGGAAAAGCTGCTCCATTCGGTGCTGAAAGTGGAGCAATGCAACAGGGAGATTATGGTGCCCCGACAAGCACCCCTCTGCCGGACACGCAGGCACAACCGTCAGATGCCCCGGAGGATGATCCAACTGATGACCTCCCGTTTTAAACCTAAAATCTAGTTTTTGGAAGTCCCTCCCGAAGATTCTCTCCCCTTTCACTTGCTGGCTACAGTGGCATCGGAACCATCATTTTTTATCGCTGTCGGGCTGATCGTACTTGGGCTATTATTTCTTTCAGGATTAATTTCCGGTTCGGAAGTAGCCTTTTTTTCACTTACTCATAATCAGATGCGAGATTTTAATGTCTCCGATGATTTGAATGAAAAAAGAATAGCAAAGCTTTTGCATCATCCGAAAAGATTACTTGCCACAATATTAATTCTCAATAACCTTGTCAATATCTTCATCATCACGATATCCACCTATACTGCATGGCAGATTGTTGGAGATCAGGGAGAAGAGGGAATAGTAATCGCTTCGCTTACCACTATAATTACCGCTCTTATCATATTTTTTGGAGAGATTATTCCTAAGGTCTATGCAAATCATAACAGCATTTCTTTTGCCAAAGTCACCTCCGGACTATTAATGTTTTCGTATGGATTTCTTAAACCGGTTTCCTGGTTTTTAATGTCTGTTAACAACTTAATTGAGCAAAGGGTTAAGAAAAAGGGTTATAACCTTTCAGTCGAAGAGATAAATCAAGCACTGGAAATTTCTGTGGAAAAAGAAGAAGTGACAGAGGAGGAAAAGGGTATTCTTAAAGGGATTGTGAATTTTGGAACCCTCTCGGTGAAACAGGTGATGAAATCACGTATGGATATCACGGCCTATGATAAGGAGACGGATTTCCATGAATTGATGAATCAAATTAACAAGAACGGTTATTCACGAATCCCGGTCTTCTCAGAGACAATTGACAAAATAGAAGGAATTCTTTATATTAAAGATTTGCTCCCACACATTGATAAGGGGGAGAACTTCAACTGGCAAAAACTCCTGAGACCTGCTTTTTTCATACCGGAAAGCAAGAAAATTGATGATTTGTTCAAAGACTTTCAGGAAAAACAAGTGCATATCGCCGTAGTAATTGATGAATACGGAGGAACTTCCGGACTTATTACAATGGAAGACGTGATTGAAGAGATTGTAGGTGAAATTAATGATGAGTTTGACGATGACCGAGATATTGCGTACAATAAACTGGATAATAACACCTATATCTTTGAGGGTAAAACATCTCTCAATGATTTTTGTAAAATCACCCATTCTGATATCACAACCTTTGATCGGGTAAAAGGAGAATCAGAATCACTAGGAGGGCTCGTTTTAGAGTTGAATTCGAAACTACCCGGCGCAGGAGAGAAAATAACTTATCAAAATTTCGTTTTTACCGTGGTTGCAGTTGATCTCAGACGAATCAAAAGATTAAGAGTTCATATCAAACCTGAAAAGAGTAACGCTGGGAAGTTTGAAGATTAGAAATTTAGGTCTTATTTTGGCAGTATCCTTAATGGGGTGTGGAAACGATTACCTCCCCAAACCAAAAGGGTACAATCGGATCGACCTGCCGGATTTTAGCTATCAACTCCTTCCTGACTCATTTCCATATTCATTCGAATATTCTAAACATGCAAAACTTCTCAGGGACTCAAGTTGGATTAGCGAACGTTACTGGATTAACCTTTATTACCCTTATTTTGACGCTACCATTCAGATTACCTATAAGCCTGTTACCGACTCCATCATAAGAGAGTTTTTGAGTGATTCTTATAAATTGACCTCCCAGCACAATATCAAGGCGTATGCCATTGAAGAAAAAATAATTGAGCTTCCAAATGGACTCTATGCCTCTTTCACAGAGTTGGAAGGTCAGGTTCCTACGCAAGTTCAGTTCCACATGACAGACAGGGATAGCAGCGATCACTTCATCCGTGGAGCACTATATTTCAAAACCGCTACTAAAAACGACTCACTGGCACCGGTAATTGCTTATCTCAAGCAAGACATACTCCATATAATTACTAGTTTGGAGTGGCGGGATTAACTTCGCTATATGCACCCATTCTTTGGTCAGTCAATTGAATATTTTAAAGGTGTAGGCCCTCAGCGGGCAGAGACCTTAAACAAAGAATTACAGATTTTTACCTTTGGTGATCTCCTCCAACATTATCCCTTCAGGCATGAGGATCGATCCCGATTTTACTCCGTCAAAGAACTGCTGCCGAACCTTCCCTATGTCCAACTTATAGGAGAGTTCAGGTCTTTCAAAACCATTGGTATCGGGAGAAAGGCAAGGCTTGTCGGAACATTTGCTGACGAGACAGGCACCATAGAAATGGTTTGGTTCAAAGGCATCCAATGGATACAAAAAAATCTAAGTGTTGGAGTAAAATACATAGCCTTCGGAAAGGCAACCTTATATAAAGGCAAGTTCAATATTGCACATCCGGAGTTAGAGATACAAACTAAAAAAAATACAAAAGGAGGCTATCTCCAACCAATCTATCATTCCACGGAAAAAATGAAAAAGAAGGGAATGGAGAGTAAGTTCTTTTCTAAGGCAATGAAAGTCCTTTTGGCAGAAGCGGTAAAACATATTGAAGAAACACTTCCCAATTCACTTATAAGGCAATTTGGTTTTATTGACAAAAAAACGGCTGTAGTGGCCATGCATTTTCCAAGAACATCCCAACAACTTTTGCAGGCACAAAATCGCATGAAATTCGAAGAGTTGTTTTTCGTACAATTAAGATTGATCAAACTAAAGATCGCCCGCATGGAAAAGTTCAAAGGAGCCGGCTTAAACAAAAGCGATCTGCTTAATGATTTTTATGAAAAACACCTTCCATTTGAATTAACAGAGGCACAAAAAAGGGTAATAAAAGAAATATATGCTGATTTTCGCTCCGGTCAACAAATGAATCGACTTGTGCAGGGAGATGTGGGCAGCGGGAAAACGATGGTAGCATTTTTAGCCATGTTAATTGCAATCGGTTCCGGATATCAATGTGCTTTTATGGCTCCCACAGAGATATTAGCAGAGCAGCACTTTAAGGGACTCCGGGAGCAGGCTCATCTTGTTGGTATTCATATTGCCAGGCTGACGGGTTCTACACCGAAATCAGAGCGAAGGTTGATCCATGAAGGACTCATGTCCGGAGTAATTTCAATGCTGGTAGGGACACATGCCCTTCTCGAGGATAAGGTGAAATTTAAGAATCTTGGATTTGCTGTCATTGATGAGCAGCACAGATTTGGCGTAGCTCAAAGAGCCAGGCTATGGACAAAGACCAAAGACTTTTATCCGCATGTTTTGATCATGACTGCTACTCCGATCCCGCGTACCCTTGCCATGACGTTTTACGGAGACCTGGATATCTCTGTAATAGACGAACTTCCTTTAGGTAGAAAACCAATCAAAACCAGGCATTACCGGGATAATAAGCGGCTGGAAATGTTTGGTTTTGTGGAAAAGGAAATTGAAAAAGGATATCAGGCTTATATCGTTTACCCACTCATTGAAGAATCAGCAACACTGGACTATAAAAATCTGATGGACGGATACGAAGGTATATCACGTCGATTTCAAAACTATCAGCTTTCAATTGTTCATGGAAAGATGAAGGCTGAGGATAAAGAATGGGAGATGCAGCGGTTTGCAAGGGGTGAAACCAAAATAATGGTGGCAACAACTGTTATTGAAGTAGGAGTAAACATTCCTAATGCTACTATCATGGTTATAGAAAATGCAGAGCGTTTTGGACTCTCCCAACTGCACCAACTTAGGGGCAGGGTTGGACGTGGATCAGATCAAAGTTATTGTATCCTTATGACCGGTTTGAAACTGAGCACGGAAGCAAGAACAAGACTCAAGACCATGGTCGACACTAATGACGGATTTAAAATTGCAGAAATAGATTTAGAACTTCGGGGCCCCGGAGACCTGATGGGCACCCGACAGAGTGGAGCACTGGAATTACTGGTTTCCGACCTGGTAAAGGACGGAGAAATATTAAAAATGGCAAGAATCACTGCACGGGATATCATGAGTGACGACCCTGAACTAAGCAAAGAAGAAAACAGACCGATCAAAAAACATATTGATTCATTCAATCAGGATGTAGTGAATTGGGGCAGAATTAGCTGATACTACCTTGATGCTGTTTTTATACCACTCATTTTAGTTATGTCTATATCCGTTGTGCATTTTAAATAATGCTGATTTGATCTTTTTTCGTAACATTTGAATTTGTTTGTATATTTGCATAAATAAGTTTATAGTTATTAAATTGATTAAACATAGAGGGAAGATTCATCATTGGGTCTTCCCTTTTTTCATGTTGTTGCTCACACCTTTCAGAAGCAGGGATTTTAGAAAGGTTGAAGGAAATGAGCGTTCCGGGGTTGTTTTTTTCTAATCCGCAGGCATTTTTGTTCAGTCAGCGGTCATTTCCCTCCGTTGAGGGGTTATTTTTTCCACTTTTCCGGGTTCTCACGCGTGTGAAATATTGCTTCTACGAATACGGTGTTATTTTCTTCATCTATTCTGTAATGCGCCTGATATGGAAAAGACGGGGTTGGCAGTAACCGGATATTATCATAACGAATCTGATAGTGCAGAACAGAATGTCTGAGTTTTGCAAGCGTATTTTCTACATTGTTCACGAACTTTTGGCCAAGTTCATTGCTTTGCGTTTGTTCAACGTAGAAGTCAACGGCCTTTTGGATATCCGGGTAAATTTGCGGATTATACCGGACGTTGAAATTACGGGTCATTAACCAAATTTAAGTTGTTGGCGTACTTCTTCCCAAGAGAGGTATTCTTCGGGCTTGGTATTTTTGATACGCTCACGAATGCGCTCCTTTTGCCAATCGGGTACAGCATACGCATCCTCCTCAATCCCTTCATATTTGGATTTTAAATTGTCCCACTCCTGAATAGGGATAAAAACACCTGTGATCTGTCCTTTATCGTCAATAATGTATTGTAAATTCATCGAATGTGCTAATTTTTATCGTCTTTTTTGAGATGAATGTTATTTCCTTGTGTAAAATTAATGTAATGAATTTGAAAAAAATAAGTGCCCATTGAATTTTTAACGATTTCAAAAATACCAAGCGTGAGCATCTGAAAGGTAATCGGTATGAGGTATTTTTTTGTACGCATCCGATCATGCAAGTATCCGCTTCCCGGGACAGCCGCCGGGCTTCAAGCCTTCTGCAGCGAGCTTCTCTGCCAATCTCTATCTGCTTTTCCAATTTTGGCAGCACAATTGTAAGAATCGTATCTCTATACATTTTTTAGCTTTTCTAACTGCAAAGGGCTATTTTTTATAATGCCCCTGTTTATCCGATCGTTAGGCTCAACGGCGATTCTTTGGGCGGGGGCTTGTTGATTTTAAGCCATCAATATGCTCAAACAGCGATTCATCAACATTATTCCACATGGGGTCAAGCACAACATCAACTCCTTCTCTTCTTGCCAACTTTGCTGCCGGAACAAAATCGCCGTCACCGGAAACAAGTATGATTTTCTCAATGTGTTTTTTATAGGAGAGAGAAGCAATATCCAGCCCGATTTTCATGTCAACACTTTTCTGCTGAATTTGATAGGTGACATCTGATTCCGATAAATTCGAAACCGATAACGCCCCCTTTAGAATTTCTTTGGTCTTTTCCGGAGAGATTATCCAGTTGTTTGAACTCTTTAGATAACCTAACCTCAATGCAATTTTTCGCTTCTTCTTCAATTCTTTGAAAAATTCCATTCTAAACTTAGCCGTTTCGGATTTAGAGAAGTCAACAGATTTCTTGGAAATGGGGTTATGTGCTTTCTTTTGCAACGGGAGACAATCATAATAGAAAATCCGGGACAAATAATCATCCTTCGCTACATGATCGCCACACATCTTAACAAGGACTTTGGCAACTTCCTCAGGTGTGCTCTCCCACCCGTTGTATAATTTTCTGTAACGTTTTAAGAAAAAATCGCCGTCAACAAGAATAGCTACTTTAACACCTGATCTCATAACTTCCAAATGACCTAATAAAACAAATGCCTTTGGTTAGGCATCTTCACTATACCAGATAAAAAGAAATCAATTGAAGATACTTGGCCAAAGGCGCTATAATACATGCAAATGTATAAACGATTAAAATGAATTGCAAAATCCCGGAATAAAATTAAATCTGACAGAAATTGACTGATTCTCTTATCGGTACTTCTTCCTTTTAACTGTAATCTATCATCCGCTCTATTTCAGCTTGGGCTTCTTCCAATACCTTATCCGCCTCTTCGGGCAGCCGACGGGCTTCAAGCCTTCTGCGGTGGGCTTCTCTGCCAATCTCTATCTGCTTTTCCAATTTCAGCATCCGCACAGTAACCACTCCTTTTTAAATTTATCTATATTTTTAATAAAAAAATAGAAGACCCCTTGACAATTAAATATTTTTATCCTTACTTTGTATTTTAATAAAAAGGGATTAACCTTGCAACTGAAATAATTTTTTAACCAATATTTTTTTTTATGATGTACTCTTTTATTATCCCCCCCCCCCCTATATATAGTTAAACTTTTTCCGAAAGTTCTCCTATTTATGGCCGTGGGCATGGCGCTAACCGCTTGCGGGGACGACG
>JACONI010000029.1 GCA_014323825.1 Ekhidna sp.
AATTTTAGCACTACAACGAGTGAGAATACGGTCACTTTCCATGACGGCATTCACGGTGTTGTTACCGGTGCTACAGTGACTGAACTGACGGTAACTGTGCCGGAAGAAGCGAAAACGGGTGCCATCACGGTAACGGTAAATGGTCAAAGTGCTGTATCCGGTGCTGACTTTACGATGATTGCTGCCGTAGCCGTAGGGTTTGAAAGTCCAACGATGACTTTGCATGAAAATAGTGGCACACAAAATATCCCCTTAACCTTTTCTCAGGCCACACAAGAGGCGTACACCGTTGTAATACGTATTGATAATAGTTACAATCTTTTTAAGGAGGATACACACGATAAGACCCTGTATGGTACAGACTATACAATCACCGGAGCTAATGTTAAGGCTTTCGCAGGTTTTATTACTGTTTCCCTGGCTGTTCCTGCGGGAAGTACGGAAGTGAATCTTCCGCTTACTATCATTGATGATATTATTCGGGAGCCTGAAGAAAAGATAGTCTGTTCTATTGAAATTGGGCCTTCTCTACAGGTGATAGGAGACGCATCTGATCTCACTGTCACTATACCTGCCTCTGATCCGGATGCTTTGTGGACTTCTTATGGATTGAAAACTCATGAAACCTCCGGTACCTCGGGTGTAAAGGTCTTCGCTGTGGATGGCGAAGACTATGGTGATGACTGGATGGCCAATACACACGGCAACAGAGTACTGAAAACTTTTGAAGTGAATGCAGCCGGGAAACACACGATTGTACGTATTATAGACCGTGCACCCTTTACTCGCTTTGGAGTAGATTACCCTAACGAAACTACAGTTAATGCTAACGGCTATGCGTATGCAAATGAAAACACGAGAAGTACTGCTATCTTTACCACTTCCACTGATTCCAGTCCCAGATATCAGCCGTCATTCGTGCATTTATATACGATGGGCTCTCATCCGCTCTATAAGCCTGCCATAGAAGAAGCAGAATATATTGAAAAGGGCCATGTGTTGATGATCTCAAGTTTAGAAAATACTACTCTCAAAGACAATGCGGATGGGAGTAGTTCACTCGTTTTTAGCGATGACTTTCATGATCATCCTTTGTCCGGCGTACTAGATGAAGGCATTGCCATGACAGGGAAAGGCCTGGCAAATACGATATTTGTAGGAGTGATTGCGAAACTTTCCGCAGATGATGCTTCACCCGTTGCGGAGGCAGCTATCAAGGACAACGGGATTTATCAGAGAAATGCCATCTTTACGGAAATCATTAAAAGCCTCCCGGAGAGAGATGCGACTACTTCTCATGCCACGCCAAAGGTGGCTGCCCGGGCAGCAGATATCTTAGCAGCGAATCCTATGATGACCAGCCGGGAACTCAGAGCAGAACTTTTCAGAAGGGCTCCGCTCACAGAAGTGGACTTCTTAATAGGTGTTAATAGGAGAGGTACCATTATCACCGAGAAGCGAATGGTGCATGTCCTGCCTTGATATTTTTTCTTTTTTCAGTCAGCACTGGCACAGACATACTCTTTGACAAGTTTTGTTTTATGCGGCTGCTTTCAGCGGCTTGGCAGTGTGTGTGGTTGTTGGGCTTAGATTTGCACATACGGATTATTCAATTCTCTTAATTCGGCATCTTATTCATTTTTAAAGGATTCGTAGGTATTGTTCCAAAACGTATGATTTATAACTTCTTCAAAAAGAACAAGTTAGCGTAAATTTGCGTAAAAATGAATTTTCAAAACATAAAACCACTTGGTATGCTGTTCCGGCCCTTCATATTACACCAAATCCAAGTTAAAATACTCATATTGTTCTTCAGCAGCACTGTTCAATTTGGACAGCTTTTTTAGTGACCTCTTGCAATTGACCCAACATATATTTCGCTTACTTCTTTTTCCTGCAGCCGATCACAAAGCATCCCAACAGTTGCACCGGTAGTAATAACATCATCAATAACAAGCACTTTTTTTCCTTCAATAATGTCATTGGCCTGAGAGTAAACATTTTCCAAGTTATGCCACCTTTTTACTTTCGACTTCCTTGTCTGAGAGGCTGTTGAAAAATTTCGCTTTACAATATCCTCCCTTATCTCTATAGGCCGTTTCGAAGAAATTCCTTTGGCAATTTCGGTACTTTGATTATAACCACGCTTTCTTTTTTTCGCTTTATGAATAGGTACGGGGATAATGAAATCCAATGGGATATCCATGAGCTTATCTGCAAATTCTTCACCAAGGAAGACCCCTATTGATCTCTTACCCTCATACTTAAGCTTGTGTAATAGCTTTTGAGCAACTCCTTTTTGATGAAAATAAAGAAGAGAGGCGGCTGCTTTTACGCTAGCATTATGGGAAAATTTTTTCAATAACTCACTTTCGCTATGAAAAGAATCACCGGTATGCGGAAGGTCAATTTTGCATTTGGTACAAATAAGTCTTTCAGCCTGAATCAAAGAAATATTACAGTTGATACAAACGGATGGATATATTAGCGAGATTAAATCACGAATCATTGTAGCTAAAATAATGTATAAATATGGTTTTTAAAAAAGACCTGATACTGCAAAGGGATTGGGTTGATTTGATGTATAAAATCAAAGAAGTTACAGGAAAACGTCCTTCGGATCTAAATGCAGTTCTATATCTTATAGGCATTCAGGAGTTAGGTCAGGGGGCAAAAAACTTTTCCAAAGAACAGAAGCAAGACCTGTTACATATTGCGATTTGCAAGGTGTTATCTTTGGCCGGGTATTACAAACTTGAAGGACATGACGAAGACGGCTGGCCTCATTGGAAGTTACTTAAAAACCTCCCAAAATTTGATCTAATGGAACAAGAGAAATTATTAAAAATGCAGGTGCTGGAATATTTTAACAAAGAGCTGAATTGGTAATTGCACCTTACGATAAAATTCTTCGTTACAGTTTTATACATGGACAAGTACAAAACAATACTACAAAAAATAGCTGCATATAAATCAAGGTTTTACCGAAAGCAGGTTATAATCGGAGCATTTTCCTCCCTCATTTTAAATGTTTGCCTCTTTTTTTTATTCTCTTTTATAGAATATAAACTGTGGCTGGACTCATACTCAAGAGCTTTTCTTCTTGCTATGTTGATCGTCTTTTTAGTTTTTACCGTAAGCTACCTAGTTATTGACCCCTTTTTAAAAACACTCAAAATTCGTAAGGGAAAAGACGATGAAGATGCAGCGAAAGATATTTCACTTCATTTTCCGGAGATCGAAGATAAACTGATCAATTTTCTTCAGCTAAAACGAGAGGCTTCTTCTTTTGATCAAAAATTAATTCTTGCCGCTTTAGAAGAAAAGGCCATTGAATTTGAAAAACTTAAATTCACCACTGCTGTAAATTTTAAGCCTGTAAGAAAATATGTCCTTCTATTCCTGGCTGTCCTTGTATGCTTCTCTTTAATTTCTTTTATCAATCCCGAAGTTGTCAGTGATAGCCCGAAAAGAATAATAAATTTCAGTCAAAATTTTGAACGTAAGATGCCTTTCAAATTCGTTTTTGAAGATCAAAGTTTTAGCGTATTTAAAGGAGAAAGCTATAAATTATTGTTTTCCATAGATGGTAATGCAATACCGGAGAAGGCATCCCTAATTGTGAACGACAGAACTTCAATGGAACTGTCCGAAAAAGAGAATGGAACTTATGAGTATATCTTTGAAAAAGTCCAAACATCCAAAACATTGCGTGTTGAGGCTGAGGGTTTTTCCTCCGGAGAGTACAACCTGATTGTTTTGGAAAGACCATACCTTGTATCCATGAATATTATGGTATTGAATCCAAACTATACCGGCGCAGATAAGCAATTATATACAAACACCGGAGATTTTACAGTACTCGAAGGAAGTAGAGTGCTTTGGGAAATAAAGGGGCAATATACCAATGAATCTGTTATTTTATTTGAAAAGGATACCATTTCACTTAGCAGACAAAATAATCAACTGTTTACATTAGAGAAGAGAATTTTTCAACCATCTACCTACGAAATACAATTAAAGAATGATGTTTCAATAAATAAGTCGAAATTAAATTATAAAATAAACGTAATTAAGGACCGGTTCCCCGATATTGATGTTGAGTTCATTCCGGATTCCGTTGCTTATCAATTTATTGCTGTAGCAGGTACTATTACAGATGATTATGGTTTTAAGAGCCTTAATCTCAACTATAAGTTGGAAAACTCATCGGATTTTCTTTCTATTCCAATTGAAATCAATCCTTCCAATAGTTCTCAAAGTTTTTTTGCTACATGGAACCCGGACTCCATTGATCTTGCAGCAGGGGAAAAATTGGAAATACATTTAGCCGTGAGAGACAATGATGAAATAAACAATTTCAAGAGAACGAAATCCAAAACCTTCATTTTTCAAATCCCGTCAAAGGACGCATTTGAGGAGTTAACTGAGAGTAAAAGTAATGAAGTAGAAAATGAACTCAGTAACTCAAAGAAAGATGCTGAGGATATTGCTGACAGGCTATCGGAATTAGAAAACAAGTTAAAAACAAATCCGATTTTTGACTGGCAGGAGAAAAAAGTTTTGGAAGAAGTTATAAAAGACAAGGAGGAAATCAACAAGCAGATTGAGAATCTGCAAAAGAAATATCGGGAATTACAGGAATCTGCTAATAGATTCAATAAACAAAGTGATTCACAATTTGAGAGAAATAAGAAATTCGAAGAGTTGATGAATAATTTAATTGATGAGAAAACACGCAAGTTATACGAAAAACTTCAGGAGCTTATGAAAGAGGACCCCTCGGGAGACCAAATCAGCGAGCAGCTCAGAAAGCTTCAAAAAAATGAAAGAAATTTAGAAAGAGACCTTGAAAGAGCCAAAGAACTGTTCAAAAGGCTTAAAATGGAAGCACAACTGGAACATAACTTACAACAGCTTGATTCGCTGAGCAAACAGCAAGACCAAGCTTCAGAAGAAGAGAGTCTTGAAGAATCTAAAAAGCAACAGGATTATATTCAGAACGAATTCGAAAAGTTCAGAGAAAAGATGAAGAAAGTCATGGATATGAACCAGGAACTTAAAAGACCTGAGCCTCTTGAAGATTTTGAATTTGAAGAAAGGCAAATAGCCAAAGAACTTAGGGAAATTGCTGAAGATTTAAAGAATCAACGATCAGAAGAGACGCAAAAAAGTGATGAAAAAAGAAAAAGTAAACAGATAAGTCAAAAACAAAAAAACGCTGCACAAAAGATGAAGAACTTGAGTAATAAACTCTCCAACATGCAGGGCAGCATGCAGATGGAAATGATGCAAATAAACCTTGATCAGCTTAGAGATATACTGGATAATTTGCTGAAACTTTCATTCAATCAGGAAGATTTAATGAATGAAATGAGAGATGTAAGTCAATCTGATCCCCGGTTTTTAGAGCTTTCACAAAATCAATTAAAATTAAAAGACAATTCTAAAGTAATACAAGATAGTTTACTGGCTCTTGCTTCAAGAGTCGTTCAAATATCCTCTTTTGTGACCAGAGAAGTGGAGAGTATCAATCAAAACATTGATGAGGCTCTCAGGTTTCTAAAAGACAGGAACAGAGGAAGGGCACTTAGCAGTCAGCAATTCGTCATGACCTCCATAAATAACCTTGCGCTCCTTTTGGATGATACCATGCAACAAATGCAAATGTCCATAGCAGAAGCAAATGGCACCGGTGAAGGTGAAAAACAACAGAACAAGGAGATTCCTGATCTCCAGGAGTTACAAAACCAACTGGGTCAAAAGATGGAAGAGCTAAAGGGTTCGGAGAAATCCGGTCGAGAACTTTCAGAAGAACTTGCAAGATTAGCTGCTGAGCAAGAACTCATCAGAAGGCAGCTGGAGATATTGCAAGAGGAGCAAGAAGGTAAACCGGGAAGCAAAGGGGGGGACGATTTAAAGAGAGCTATACAGATGATGGAACAAAATGAAATCGACCTGGTAAACAAAAGACTAAGCCAGCAATTAATGTATAGACAAAAACAGATTGAGACAAGATTGCTGGAAGCTGAAAAATCACAAATGGAGCAGGAAACTAAAGAAGAAAGAGAGGCAGAAAAACCATCTTTGATAAGCCGTGAGATTCCGCCGGGATTCGAGGAGTACCTAAGTCTTAAGAAAAAAGAAATAGAACTCTTAAAAACGATCCCTGTAGAGTTGAACTCATTTTATAAAAAAGAAGTAAACGATTATTTTAGACGCATAAGTAGAAAAAAAGAAAAATGATAGACAACATTCAAATACAGATCCCCTCACTCCCGGAAAACATAAGGATTGTTGAGAGCTTCATCGACAATGCAAAAGAAAAATATCAGATTAATGACGATATATACGGAAATATAATGATTGCGGTAACAGAGTCAGTAAACAATGCAATTGTTCATGGCAATCAATCGGATACTAAAAAAAATGTCCACCTGAAGCTTTCTTTGGAAAAGTCATTAATAAAATTCACTGTCCGGGATGAAGGGCCCGGCTTTGATTACAATAATTCGCCGGATCCTACTATTCCTGAAAATATTAACAAACTTGGGGGGAGAGGAATCTTTCTAATGAAAAATCTATGTGATGAAGTTTCTTTTAAGGAAAATGGTAGAATCGCTGAACTGTGTTTTTACCTTTCCCGATGATCCGATTCTTTAACGAAGATATTCCGTTCAGTCTCAATAAAAAAAATGAATTAATATCATGGCTGGAAAATGTAATATCGTCTCACAGTCTTCATCCGGGTCCTTTAAATTATATTTTTTGCTCAGATGAATACCTGTTAAATATTAATCGTAAATTCCTGACTCATGACTGCCTCACAGACATTATCACTTTTGATAACTCCGAATCTTCCAATGAAATAGCAGGTGATATTTTTATCAGTATTGAAAGAGTAAAGGAAAATTCGGAAAGCATTGGGACAAACTTCTATCAGGAATTGTCTCGGGTAATAATACACGGTCTCCTTCACTTACTTGGATTTGATGACAAGACAGAAGCGGATAAACTTCTTATGGTAACAAAAGAAGAGGAATATTTATCTTTGCTGAAAATGAAAGGTTCCACGTGAAACCCTGCTTTTTATGTTCCACGTGAAACATAAATGAAGATGACCATATATTTACTTAACTCATGACTGATTTAACAACTTAAACACAAAAATCAATAACGAATGACCCACAGCATCAAACATTTATTCATTCTGTTTTCAGTCTCAGCCCGTTTGCTTCTTGTTACAAATATATCTTTAGGACAAGACTTCGTTTTAGATACAGAGCCGGTTTCATTTTCTGATCAGGAGCTTCCCCTGTCTATAGACTTAACGGGAGATGGTACTTTAGACTCGATTAAAAGCTTTTGTATTGACTGTGACTCACCCGAAGTTAAAATTTTGATAAATGATGGCAGCGGCAATTTCACAGAACCAAGACAAATACTTTTTCCTACACTTGATGCTTATGTTCCTGATAATGAACCCATTTTTTCAGATTATGATACTGATTTTTTTGATACAGACCCATCAGGTATATACTATCGTTACTCCGGTTTTTTATTTGTAGACTACAATGATGATAAAAAAGCCGATTTGATAGTTCGTAGAGAACGTATTGAATTAACATTTAGAAAAGTTATATTATCACTCAGTGAAGGAGAGAGAACAGTTTTTGAATTCAGCAGTGAAGGTTTACTTGGTGAGTTTCTTATTTTTTTAAATAAATACCAAAGCCCCACCGACCAAGATACCGAAACCACTAACCAACCCTCTGATCCAAAAGTTGAAACCCCTGAAGAATCTATCGTGCTGTCTACTCACTCTGCCAATCCTAACATCATGTTAGTCAAAAATCGAGAAGCCGGTACGTTTAGTATAAGTGGTATCCCGAATGCAGACATTAAAAACGTTTGGATTATCACTTTAAACGGTACGGTAGCAAAGCACTACACCGGAGCAGCATCCTACAACTTGGTAGGTTTATTGAGCGGTATTTATGTCGTAGTTGTAGAGGACAGCAACAACACCCGGCAGACCATTGGCAAGATCACAAAATAGCTTATCCCAGCTAATAAATCAGCAACACAATAGCTCATGACCCTCATCATCGAATATTTATTCATTATTCTTTAAGACAGCTATACAAAAGGAAAAAACGCTATTACATATATTGTTTCTATTGCCAATGCTGATCAGAATTTTTATGTTTGTAGATTATAAATAATACCCTAAAAGTTAAAATCAGTGGAAGATTTTAAGTCTATAATCTGGCAAAATATAAAATTTGGAACCGAGCATAAATTAATCTCTCTTGAAGATGATGAAAGTCGTATAGTATATCATTGCTTAAGAGAATACTCAACCTCTTTTAAAAATCCGGAAGAAAAAATTAGAGCAGCTTACTATGTTGAACTGATAAGGGACTACAAGTATCCAGCTAAAAGAATTGATCTTGAAGTAAAAGTTGAAAGACGAACTCCCGATGACAAAGCAGATATAGTAGTCTATGAAGATGACGATTGCAAAAAACCATATTTGGTTGTAGAAGCAAAAAGAGATGGAATTACTGATGCTGAATTTAAACAGGCAATTGAACAAGCATTTGGGAACGCTAACAGTAAAAGGGCAAAATTCGCTTCAGTTGTTGCAGGTAATACAAGAACAGCATTTGATGTTGGCGGTTTCAAATCACGTGAAAGAGAAAGAAATGTAATTGCCGATATTCCTGAAAAATATGGTAAAGCACCGAAGTATAAATTCATTAAAGGAGACAATCAAAGAGATTTAAAAAGCGTATCAAGACAAGAGTTAATTTCTGCACTTTCTAAATGTAACGATACAATTTGGCAAGGTGGTAAATTAGCACCTACAACAGCTTTTGATGAAGTTTCCAAATTACTTTTTTGTAAACTAAAAGACGAAAAAACTAAACCAAACGGAAAGTATTATGATTTCCAAATTGGAACAAATGAAACCCCTGATGAAGTCTTTAAAAGAATTGATGCAATTTATCAGGCTTCAAAAAAAGGGAATGGAGAGGTATTTAATGAAGAAATAAGACTATCACCTAAAATTGTTTATTCAGCAGTTGAACACCTACAGGAAATCTCAATAAACAAGACTGATTTAGATACAAAGGGTGTCGCTTTTGAAAAGTTTATGGAAGACTTTTTCAAAGGTAAAATGGGGCAATTTTTTACACCCCGAAACGTAATCAAGTTCATGGTTGAACTTCTTCAGGTTGAACATACAGACAGCGTTTTAGACCCGGCTTGCGGAAGCGGTGGTTTTCTTTTAAATGCAATGGATTATGTCAGAAATTATGCAGAAGCAAACCATGACCCACTTGAAGCATACACGATTTGGCACAACTTCGCAAAAGACAATTTATTTGGTATTGAAATAAACGACCAAATTGCGAGAGTATGTAAAATGAATATGATTATCCATGATGACGGGCATACAAATATTATTGCTTGTGACAGTTTGGAGAAACTTACTATAATTGAAAACCACCACAAAAAATTTACACCAAATTCTTTTGACTACATACTAACAAATCCACCTTTTGGAGCTACGGTAAAGTCTGCTGAAAAGGAAGAAGGTTTTGTTGAGCAATTTGAGTTAGGGGGTAAGATCAAAAAACGAAAAAACCAACAAACGGAAATCTTGTTTATTGAACGTTGTATTGATTTTCTAAAAGAAGGTACAGGAATAATGGGAATTGTTTTGCCTGATAGCATTACAGTAAATTCTTCCCTACAGTATGTCAGAGATTACATTTTAGAAAAAACTAAACTACTAGCAGTAATTTCTCTACCCGAAATTGCTTTTAGTCATTATGGTGCAAACGTAAAATCTTCTCTACTGTTCGTAAAACGACTTAAACCAAACGAAAAGACAAACAATTATCCTGTTTTTATGGCTATAGCTGAGAGAATTGGGTATACCGCTGTGGGAAAAGATGATTTAATAAATGATCTGGAGGGGATATTAGAGCATCACAAAAGATTTGAAGTTTTGCCAGACAACCTTTCTATAGACAAAGAGTTTGCAACAAAAATCTTTACAGTGAAGTCGGATGAGCTAAAAGGGAAGAGAATTGACCCAAAAGGTTATTCCCCTGCATTCAAACGAATTAAAGCGAAAATTGATAATAAAGCTTCAGAGAAAATCAAATTACAGGATTGTGTGCTTTCTTCATATTCCGGAGAATGGGGTAAAGACCTAAGTGATGAACATATTCCGGAGGATTATCAATTATGTTATGTACTTAGAAATACAAATTTTGACAATGATTTTAATCTGGATTTATCAGACATTGCATTACGATATATTCCAAAAAATAAAATCAACAAGCTAAGCTTAAAAGAAAATGAAATACTAGTTGAAAAATCAGGTGGTAGTCCGGCTCAGCCTGTTGGTAGAGTAGCTATTGTGAAAAATCTGCCAATGGACAAACCGGTTGTTTTTTCAAACTTTTTACAAAAAATTGTAATCAATGAAAAGATCATGAATGCTGAATATGTCTATTCCTATTTAAAAAGCTTATATCATTTAGGTTACATGGAATTTATTCAAAATCAAACAACAGGAATTAAAAACCTTTTAAATAAAGATTTCTTTGCTATTGATATTGTTAAATTGAACGATAAAGAGCAAAAAGAAATGGCTGACATATACATTGGGCAAATAAACAGTTCGCTAAAAGCCATTAAAAAAGCTTATGCAGAATTAAATAAATCAAGGCAAGATGTGATTACAAAAATATTTTGACTTTCCCACTCTAAGTATAGCATCTCCTAAAACCTTCTTATATTTGCAATGTTTAAACGTGTTATCATAGGGGGGAGCTTCAATATTTGGAGCTTCCCTTTTTTTCTCCCACTAGACAGGGTTGGTCGCTACCTGCCACAGTCCGGCTCTTACCCCGCGCCTTCTCTAGGTATAGTTACAAACCACACCTTCGTATCTTTCAGAGACGGGGCAGTACAATCAGGATCGTGTATTATTATTGTAAACCAATAGCAGAATTGAGTAAAAGCCTGTCAACTTATTTCAGGACAGAACATTAGTAATTTCTTTGCATTAAAATGAACGTAGACAACCGAATGATATTTTGCCATGACAATCTGGATATCCTGAGAGGGATCAACTCCGACTGCATAGACCTGATCTATGCAGACCCCCCTTTCAATAAAAAGAAGACATTTACAGCACCGGTCGGAAGCAGTGCCGAAGGTGCTGAATTTTCAGACATCTTTAAAGAGGAAGACATCAAGGATGAATGGCTGGTATCTATCAGTGAAGATCAGGAAAAAATTCATAACTTTCTTGAAGGGATAAAAGGAATAGAAGGTCGCACCTCCTACACCTTTTGTTACCTAGCTTATATGGCTGTCCGCCTCATGGAATGTCACCGAATATTAAAAGACACCGGCAGCTTGTATCTACACTGTGATCCGACCATGAGTCACTACTTGAAAATACTTTTGGATTGTATTTTTGGCGAAAAAAACTTTAGAAATGAGATAGTTTGGTGTTATACATTCCCCGGGAATTTTCCAAAAGATTTCCCCAGAAGACATGATATTATTCTTAGATACAGCAAAACGGAAAATTACTTTTTTTACAAAAAAACAATCAGCACGCCTTACAAAGCCAACTTTACTAGTACTAGAGGAGTGCAGGGGAGCCACAAATATGAAGAAGAGCATCAAAAAATAAGACATGAAAAGGGAAAAACACCCGAGGACTGGTGGACTCATATATCCAATGTTTCTCAGTGGAGAAGCGAATTGCTGGGCTACCCAACGCAAAAACCCCTTGCCTTACTTGAAAGAATCATTCAAGCAAGCAGCAAAAAAGGCAACATCGTCTTAGACCCGTTCTGTGGATGTGCCACAACCTGCGTAGCGGCCGAGAGGCTAAAAAGGCAGTGGATCGGTATAGATGTGTCCGTCAAGGCTTATGAACTGGTAAAACAACGCCTGGCCAAAGACGTAGAGCGGGAAGGTGAATTATTTTACGAAAAACTGGTGAAGTTCAGTACAGACCCGCCAAAAAGGACAGACCAAGAACCGGATTATTTACCTCAAAAATACGTTTACATCATATCTCATCCGCAATATGAGGGGGAATACAAAGTAGGGATCGCTTCTGATGTCAAAAGCCGGCTTGGAAGCTATCAGACAGGAGACCCCGGCAGAAACTACAAACTTGAACATTCATGTCTTACCCCTTACTTCCGGGAGATAGAGGCTTACATCCACAAAAAGTATGAAAACAAACATGAATGGGTGCAGGGAGATTTAAAAGATATTCAATTTGATATTGAGCATTATGAACATGAAAATGAGTAACTATGTAAAATCTGTTAACTTATTTCAGGACAGAACATTAGTAATTTCTTTGCATTAAAATGAACGTAGACAACCGAATGATATTTTGCCATGACAATCTGGATATCCTGAGAGGGATCAACTCCGACTGCATAGACCTGATCTATGCAGACCCCCCTTTCAATAAAAAGAAGACATTTACAGCACCGGTCGGAAGCAGTGCTGAGGGTGCCTCTTTTTCTGATATTTTTCGTGAAAAAGACATAAAAGAAGAATGGTTAAAAGACATAGAAGAAGATCATTACGCTATACATAAATTACTCAGTGCGGTTAAGGACATTGAAGGGAAATCCTCTTACAACTTTTGCTATCTCGCCTACATGGCGGTCCGCCTCATGGAATGTCACCGGATATTAAAAGAGACCGGCAGTTTATACCTGCACTGTGATCCTACCATGAGCCATTATTTGAAGCTATTGCTTGACAGTATCTTTGGGGAGAAAAATTTCAGGAATGAGATCATTTGGCACTATCCGAATAGATTTAGCAGATTAGGCAATTTCTTTTCTTTTATGAATGATAATTTATTTTTCTATTCAAAAACCAATAATTATGTTTTTTCGAACATGCCTACAGCACCAAGCACCAGAACATTAAAATCTTATCAGCGTGGCTGGGATACACCCGGTGACGCTTTATTGGTGTATGATGAAAACAAAGCACAACGGAAGATAAGAGAGTATCAAGAGAAAAACAAGCGGATAAAATATGTAAAACCAAAACAGGTCAATATGGGAAATGTGTGGAGTGATATTAATATCATTAACAGTCAGGCAAAAGAACGCACGGGCTACCCCACCCAGAAGCCCCTTGCATTGTTAGAGCGCATCATCAGGGCTTCCAGCAATGAAGGCGATATGGTCTTGGACCCATTCTGTGGCTGTGCCACAACCTGTGTGGCGGCCGAGAGGCTGAAAAGAAAATGGATAGGAATAGACGTATCCGTCAAAGCTTATGAACTGGTAAAAGAACGATTAGGGAAAGAAGTAGAAAATAAGGGCACACTTTTTTACGAAGAACTGGTCAGGTTTAATACCGACCCTCCGGCCAGGAACGACGAAGACGCTTATTCCACAAATAAAAAATACGTTTACATCATATCTCATCCGCAATACGAAGGGGAATACAAAGTAGGGATCGCTTCTGATGTCAAAAGCCGGCTTGGAAGCTATCAGACAGGAGACCCCGGCAGAAACTACGAACTTGAACATTCATGTCTTACCCCTTACTTCCGGGAGATAGAGGCTTACATCCACAAAAAGTATGAAAACAAACATGAATGGGTGCAGGGAGATTTAAAAGATATTCAATTTGATATTGAGCATTATGAACATGAAAATGAGTAACTATGTAAAATCTGTTAACTTATTTCAGGACAGGTCGTCCCATACATTTCAAAATTATGAAAATATTATCCTGACGAATAACAAATCATGCTTCAGGAATACGATATTATTGTAGTCGGAGCCGGTCATGCCGGTTGTGAAGCTGCCGCTGCCGCTGCTAACATGGGTTCGGAAACGCTGCTCATCACCATGAACATGAACACGATTGCCCAGATGTCCTGCAATCCGGCAATGGGAGGAATTGCTAAAGGTCAGATCATCCGTGAAATTGACGCACTCGGAGGTTACTCAGGCATAGTAACGGATAAAACGATGATCCAATTCAGAATGCTGAACCGATCAAAAGGACCCGCCATGTGGAGCCCCCGTGCCCAGTCTGACAGAATGAGGTTTGCAGAAGAATGGCGGCTCACCTTAGAAAGTAAACCTAACCTTGATTTCTGGCAGGAAATGGTAGCAGGTTTAATCGTATCCGGGAATAAAGTAACCGGAATCAAAACAAGTATGGGATTAGAGATAAAAGCTAAAGCTGTTATCCTGACGAACGGTACCTTTTTGAACGGTCTTATCCACATAGGAGAGAAACAATTTGGCGGCGGCCGGGCCGGAGAGAGAGCCGCTAAAGGAATCACAGAAGAACTCACAGCGTTAGGATTCGAGGCAGGAAGGATGAAAACAGGTACCCCCCCAAGAGTCGACAGTCGATCCCTGAATTTTGACAAAATGGAGGAACAAAAGGGAGATGAGCAGCCGGCAAAATTCTCGTACCTTTCATCCACATCTCCTCTCAAAAAACAAAGAAGCTGCTACATTACCTACACCAATACCAACGTACACGAGACACTTCAGTCAGGATTTGAACAGTCTCCAATGTTTCAAGGACGTATAAAAGGATTAGGTCCGAGATACTGTCCATCCATAGAAGATAAGATCAACAGGTTTGCAGAACGTGACAAACACCAGCTATTTGTGGAACCGGAAGGCTGGAACACAGTGGAAATATATGTCAATGGCTTTTCCACTTCACTGCCCGAAACGATTCAATACCAGGCACTACAATTAATTCCGGGATTTGAAAAAGCAAAAATGTTCAGACCCGGTTATGCCATTGAGTACGACTTTTTTCAGCCTACACAACTTAACCCGACTCTTGAAACCAAGATAGTCAGTAACTTATACTTTGCAGGACAGATTAATGGCACTACCGGCTATGAAGAAGCTGCCTGCCAGGGACTTATTGCCGGCATTAATGCACATCTTAAACTGAACGATAAAGAACCCTTCGTCTTAAAAAGGAATGAAGCATATATAGGAGTACTTATTGATGACCTTATTAATAAAGGGACTGAAGAGCCCTACCGCATGTTCACTTCACGAGCAGAATATCGTTTGCTCTTGAGACAGGATAACGCTGATCTGAGACTTACGGAAAAGTCCTTTAAACTGGGCCTTGCCGGCAGAGACAGATTTGAAGAAATGCTAAACAAACAAAATTCAACAAAAGAATTAACGGAAAGGCTTAAACAGATCAAACTTAAACCTGAAGAAGCTCAACCGCACCTGTCCCGGCTGTCATCCGCCCCTTTAAAAGATAAAAGCTCTTTGCATGCCCTCCTTAAAAGGCCGGAAATAAAAATGAGCGACTTCCATGGCTTTTCAGAATCAATAAGAAATAAGCTAAGTAGCTTTTCCGGTGAAGCTGCCGAACAGGCTGAAGTCCAAATTAAATACGAAACATATATCCGGAGAGAACAAGAAAACTCAGATAAAATGAATCGGCTGGAAAACCTTAAAATCTATCCTTCCTTTGACTTTCTAAAGATTCCTTCCCTCTCGGCTGAAGCAAAAGAAAAACTGAATAAAATAAAACCTAAAACCCTCGGACAGGCTTCAAGAATCAGCGGCGTATCCCCGTCAGACGTTTCCATCTTAATGGTATATTTAGGAAGGTAATGTATGAGAGGTTAAGAAATTGTCCTATCTGCAAAAACACCGGTTTTCAAAAGTATCTCGTTTGCAAAGACCATAGCGTAAGCAATGAGAGTTTTACGCTCACTAAATGTTCAGAATGTGAACTCGTCTTTACAAACCCAAGACCGAATAAAAAATCATTACCTGAATATTATCAAAGTGAAGATTACATATCACATACTGATAAAGGAAACAATCTTATTAATCTCATCTATAAATGTGTAAGAAGGTATACAATAAGAAAAAAGTTTAAATTACTTCGTAAATACTCTTCGGGGAAAAAATTACTGGATTATGGATGTGGTACGGGAGATTTTCTCAATTACGTCTCAAGAAAGAATTTACAAACCTTCGGGTATGAGCCTTCTAAGGTTGTACAAGAGATATTAAAAATAAAGAAAATAAATTTTGTTACAAACTTAAAGGCAGGAAAAGCACAATATGACATTATAACAGCATGGCATGTAATTGAGCATGTGCCCAAACCCAAAAAAGCCATTAAACTTCTCAGAAAAAAACTAACTGATTCAGGAACGCTCTTTATAGCTGTTCCCAACATAAAGAGTTTTGATGCCGATTATTATCAAGAAAATTGGGCAGGTTATGATGTACCTCGACATTTATATCATTTCAGCCGGGAATCGTTTGGCAGATTAATCAAAAAAACTAAATTTAAAATCATAGACACCTTACCTATGAAATTTGACTCATACTATGCATCGTTGCTGAGTGAAAAATACGTCAATTCAAAAATTTACTTTTTCAAAGCTCTCAAGATTAGAAAAATCTCCAATAAAAAAGCAAAAAAAACAGGTGAATTTTCAAGTTTAATTTATGTATTAAAAAAGTGAAGAAGTACATCTATCCATTTCTGTTCTGGCTTACTCTTCAGGTCATTCTATACCAATGTGCAAATCCTGCAAGCCCTACCGGCGGACCAAAAGATACCATCCCGCCTGTTCTAATAGAATCACAACCTGTAAGAGGACAAACAAACTTTATAAGCAAAGAACTGAATTTTGTTTTTTCCGAATATGTATCAGCCGTTCAACTATCTCAAAAAGCAATCATTACACCCAAGACGGATATTAAATTTAAAGCAAT